>QWII01000140.1:0-30578 GCA_021405325.1 Caldilinea sp. CFX5
AAGAGGCAACCGGCCAGACCGCCGGGAGGTGGGCACAAGCTGTTGTACCAGAGAAAGTTCATTTGCCCACCTCCCGGCGGTCTGGCCGAGCGACATCATTGTGGCTCGTCTTGCGGAAGTCCTATTTAAACATTAAAACAGTTTTATTTGACAAAACTGTTTTAGCATGATAAACTGTTTTTATTCAGTTGTGCTGTCGCAGCATAATTGAAGCGCCGCCCTCGTTCGTGCGTAGTAACGGAAGGAAGTCCATGTCATTCGGAGCTTATCAAAATCGAGATACTGCGGTTTGGCAAATCCTGGAATACATGCAACGCAACGGTTCGGCCACCATCAAGGATTTGGAACACCTGTTGGGCATTACCACGACAGCAGTGCGCCAACATTTGACAACCTTGCAAATGGAAGGCTACATTGAACGCAAGGCCGTCAACACGGGGGTCGGGCGACCGCATCATACCTACACGGTTACGGAACAGGGCCGCAATCTCTTTGCCTGCCATTGTGATGATCTGGCCTTGACCTTGTTGCAAGAAGTCTTTGCGCTAGAGGGTAAAGAGCGCACCAATATTTTGTTGGCGCGCGTCAGCAATCGTCTGGCGAATCGCTACGCCGCTTCGGTGCGCTCCAAGGTGTTACAGGAGCGCGTAGAAGAGTTGGCAACGGCGTTACACCAGCGCGGTGTATTGGCCGATGTCAAGACCAACGAGCGGGACGCGATCATCCTGCATACCTATAACTGCCCCTACCATGAATTAGCCCAGGAACATCGCGAGATTTGCGAAATGGACAAGGCCATGTTGCGTCAGGTGCTTGGCTCCGAAGTCGCCCTGACCAACTGTATGATGGATGGGCATCATGGTTGTTCGTTTGAAGTGCGCCCTGTCGGCCAGGTGAGTAAAACTACCACCGGCATCGAGTTACAAAGTTAAGCAATTCTATTAAAGAAAAATAAAAATCGTCGCTATTTGTGATAGCAAGTACGGATGAGCGTAAGTAAGGAGCAGAAGCAAATGAGTGTTCTGGAAATTCGCAATCTCCACGCCAAAGTGGAGGATGTTGAGATTTTGAAGGGCGTCAATCTGACGCTACGCAGTGGCGAAGTTCACGCCATGATGGGGCCGAATGGCTCCGGCAAATCCACCCTGGCCTATGTCATTGCCGGCCACCCGCACTATGAAGTGACCGAAGGCGACATCTTGATCGATGGCGAAAGTGTGCTGGAAATGGAAGCCGATGAACGCACCAAGGCCGGCATCTTTCTGGCCTTCCAATATCCGGTCGCTGTGCCGGGGGTGAGTGTGGCGAACTTCTTGCGCACCGCTGTCTCCAATGTGCGCGGCTACACCGAGCAAGGGGGGAGCAGCACCAATGGCAACGGCGTCATCGGCAGCAACCTAATGCCTATGCGCGAATTCCGCCGCGAACTCAACGACAAGATGAAGGAATACAACGTCGATCCCAGCTTTGCCCGTCGCTATCTGAATGACGGCTTCTCCGGTGGCGAAAAGAAGCGCACCGAGGTGTTACAGATGGCGATGCTTGCCCCCAAATTTGCCATCCTCGACGAATCTGACTCCGGTCTGGATATTGACGCCTTGCGCGTGGTCTCCGACGGCATCAACAAACTGGCGACGCCGGAGCGGGGCTTTTTGATGATCACCCACTACCAACGCTTGCTCAACTATGTCAAGCCCGACTATGTGAGCATCTTCTACGGCGGTCGTATTGTCAAGACCGGCGGCATTGAACTGGCGTTGCAACTGGAAGAGCGGGGTTACGGTTGGGTCGAGCAGGAATTTGGCGCAGCGCAACCGGTGGCGGCGTAAAAAGAATCTCTTTAGCTTTCACTCTCTCCGTATCTGGTGAGATTAGGCGATTTAGAGATTAAGAGGTTTTTGACTGGAGGAGAACAACATGGCGACACAAGCCGATCAAGTATATTTGAATGATGTCAAGCAGGAATATCAGTACGGCTTTCATGACCAGGAGCAGGCAGTTTTTAAGACTTCCAAAGGTCTCAATCACGCCGTTATTGATCAAATCTCGGATCACAAAAATGAGCCGGATTGGATGCGCAAGTTCCGCCACGACGCATTGGACATTTTCTACTCGAAGCCGATGCCCAACTGGGGCGCTGACCTCAGTGGGATTGACTTTGATGATATTTTTTACTACCTGAAGCCCTCTTCCGGCACCGAAAAGAATTGGGACGATGTACCGGAGAGCATCAAGAACACCTTTGAGCGCCTGGGCATTCCCGAAGCCGAACGCAAGTTCCTGGCCGGCGTCGGCGCCCAGTATGACTCGGAAGTGGTCTATCACAGTCTGCGCGAGGAGTGGGAAAAGATCGGCGTGGTCTTCCTCGACATGGACAGCGGTCTGCGCGAACACGAAGACATTGTGCGCGAATACTTTGCCACGATCATCCCGGCCGCCGACAACAAGTTTGCGGCCTTGAACAGCGCGGTCTGGAGCGGCGGCAGCTTTGTCTATGTGCCGAAGGGCGTCCATGTGGACATTCCCTTGCAGGCGTATTTCCGTATCAACGCCGAGAACATGGGCCAGTTCGAGCGCACGCTCATCATCGTCGAAGAAGGCGCCAGCGTCCACTATGTGGAAGGCTGCACGGCCCCCATTTACAGCAGCAACAGCCTGCACAGCGCCGTCGTCGAGATCATTGTCAAGAAGGGCGCCCGCTGCCGTTACACCACGATCCAGAATTGGAGCACCGATGTCTACAATCTGGTGACCAAGCGCGCCGTTGCCTATGAAGGCGCGACAATGGAGTGGATCGACGGCAACTTAGGCAGCAAAGTCACGATGAAGTACCCTGCCGTCTACATGATGGGACCAAAGGCGCATGGCGAAATTCTCTCCATTGCCTTTGCCGGCCACGGTCAACACCAGGACGCCGGCGGCAAGGTGGTGCATGGCGCCCCTTACACCAGCTCAAAGATTGTCTCCAAGTCGATTAGCAAGGATGGCGGGCGCGCCAGCTATCGCGGTCTGCTCAAGGTCGCCAAGGGCGCCCACCACAGCAAGAGCAATGTGGTCTGTGACGCGCTCCTGCTTGATGAAGCCAGCCGCTCCGATACCTACCCCTATATCGAGATCGAAGAAGACAACGTGGCCGTTGGTCACGAAGCGTCGGTCAGCAAGATCGGGGAAGAGCAGCTCTTCTATCTCATGAGCCGTGGCATTGGCGAAGATGAGGCGGCGGCGATGATCGTCGGCGGCTTTATTGAGCCGCTGGTCAAAGAGCTGCCCATGGAATACGCCGTAGAGATGAACCGCCTGATCCAGTTGCAGATGGAAGGCAGCATTGGGTAAAACGAATTACGAATTACGAGTTACGAGTTACGAATTACGAGGATAGGGTCTATTCGAGCCGCTCCCGTAACTCGTAATTCGTAACTCGTAATTCCAAAATGGGAGAAAAAACTGTGACTGTATTAGTAAAAGAACCAGTGGTCGAACGTCTTAAAGGCGTCGCCAGTGTGAATGGTCATAAACTGGTGGAGCGCCCGGCGGGCTTTAGCGAAGCGACGGTGCGGGCAGCTTCAGCGGCGAAAAATGAACCGGCTTGGATGTTGGAGCAGCGGTTGGCGGCCTGGCGCACCTTTGAGTCGATCCCGTGGCCCAAAGCCACCGACGAGGATTGGCGCCGCACTCGCTTGACCAGCTTTAAACTTGATAAATTCCAACCCTTTGCCCAACCCGGCACGTATGCTGATGCGGCGGTGAGCGGGCAAATTCAGCACGAACTGGATGAGATGGACAGCGCTGCTAGTCTAGTCTTTGCAGATGGCGGCGTGCGCTATCGCGATGTGAGCGAAGACCTGGCCGGCAAGGGGGTCATCTTTACCGACCTGCAATCCGCTGTGCGCGAATATCCGGCGCTGGTGCAGCAATACTTTATGACCCAGGCCGTCAAGCCGGGCCACAACAAATTTACCGCACTCCATGCTGCCCTGTGGGATACCGGCGCTTTTATCTATGTGCCGAAGAACACCAAAGTCGAATTGCCCTTGCAGGTGATCCTGAACCAGGGCGTCGGCGTCGGCGGCTATCATCACACCTTGTTGGTGGCCGAGGAGGGCGCCGAAGTGACGGTGGTCGATGACCTGATCGGCGGGCGCGATGGGATGCAGAGCAGCGTGGTCGAGCTGATTGTCAAGGACAACAGTAAGGTGCGCTACATGAACCTTCAGGACTTTGACCACTCGACCTGGAATTTCATCACTGGCCGCGCCCACATGGGCAAAGACACTGACTTGCGCTGGATTCAGGTCAGTTGGGGCAGCCGTCTCACCAAGGCGTTCCTCGATCTGGATATGAACGGCAAAGGGGGTCATGGCGAACTGTTGGGCATCTACTTCCCCACCGGTCGCCAACACATTGACCACCAGACCTTGCAGATCCATCGTGTGCCGAACTGTTTTAGCGACCTGCTCTTTAATGGCGCGCTCAAGGAACAGGCGCGCAGCGTCTACATGGGCCAGATCCATGTCCTGCCCGGCGCCCAGAAGACCGACGCCTATCAGCGCAACGGCAATCTGATTCTGGACAGCACTGCCCGCGCCGACAGCATCCCCGGTCTGGAAATCCAGGCCGACGATGTGCGCTGCACCCACGGCGCCACCGCGGCCCAAGTCGAAGACGAATATGTCTTCTACCTCATGGCCCGCGGCCTCTCCCGCGCCCAGGCCGAACGCATGATTGTGCAAGGCTTCTTCCAGGCCGTGCTGGATCGAGTGCCGGTGGAAAGTGTCGTCACCAAACTGGAAAGCGTCATCGAACGCAAAATCGGCGGCTAACCGTCATTACTTTTTCATCAAAGATTACGCAGATTACGCAGATTCAAGAGAATATCTGCGTAATCTGCGTAATCTTTGATGAGATTTTACAGCCTGTCATTCCAATAGATTGGAAGAGTAGAGATGTGCGTTCTGACTGAGCAATTGCATCCCTGTTTGTGGAAAGCCGGCTGCATCTGTAGCCAGCCCTAAGGGTTGTCTTTGATCCTTAGGGCATCGCCAGATCAACACGAACGGCTATTGGCAGCAACGCTGATTTTTCAAGACGCATATACCAAAAACGCAAAGAGGAGCAATGTATGAGCATCGAAAGCAAAGGCTACGCCCACCCGGAAGTTCTGGTCAGCACCGCCTGGGTGGCGGAACATCTACAAGATCCCACTGTCCGCCTTGTCGAAAGCAATGAGGACATTCTGCTCTACGATACCGGCCACATTCCCGGCGCCGTCAAGATCGACTGGCACGCCGATCTCAATGACCCGACCGTGCGCGACTACATCAGCAAAGAGCAATTTGAAAAGGTGTTACGCACCAACGGCATCGACGCCAACACCACCGTTGTCTTTTACGGCGACAAAAATAACTGGTGGGCGACCTATGCCTTCTGGGTCTTCAAACTCTTTGGCTTTGCCAACGCCAAGGTGATGGACGGCGGGCGCGCCAAGTGGGTGGCCGAAGGGCGGCCATTAACGCGCGAAGTGCCGCGCTATCCTGCCACCCACTTTGTCGCCAAGCAACGCAACGACGCCCCCATCCGCGCCTTCCGCGACGATGTGCTGGCCCATCTGGAAGTCAACGGCAAACTGGTCGATGTGCGCAGCCCCGGTGAATACAAGGGCGAACTGCTCCACATGGCTGACTATCCGCAAGAAGGGGCGTTGCGCGGCGGTCATATTCCCACTGCCAAGAATGTACCGTGGGCGCGGGCCGCTAACCCTGATGGCACTTTCAAGAGCGCCGCTGATCTGCGCGCCATCTATGAAGGCGAACAAGGGTTGCAACCCAGTGACAAGGTCATTGCCTACTGCCGTATCGGCGAACGCAGCAGCCACACCTGGTTTGTCTTGACCTATTTGCTGGGTTACAACAACGTCCGCAACTATGACGGCTCGTGGACGGAATGGGGCAATGGCGTCCGCCTGCCGATTGAACGATAAAGCCGTGGGTGCGCAATAGAGACTTAAGTCACTGCCTGGCGGCGCCCCTTTCGCTATAATCAGAGCGTTATACAACGGATGCTGTCCCGTCCCGTAGGGATGCCTGAGTTTAGGATTAGGAAAAGGATGATTCTCGTTCTAAATTCAAGCGTCCCTAGGGGACGGGCTAAACCGATCCTGTAATATTTTTAGCGGTTTGTCATTCTTGAATTTATACAACATGGAAACAAATTCGATTGTGGCGCGTGTGCGCCAACTGCGCCAAGATTTTCCAATTTTAGAACGCCAGATCGGTAGCAAGCCGCTGGTCTACCTGGACAACGCCGCAACGAGCCAGAAGCCGGCCGCTGTCCTGCAAACGCTGGCTGATTATTACCAGCGGCACAATGCCAACGTCCATCGCGGCGTCCATACCTTGAGTGAAGAGGCGACCGGCGCCTATGAAGAGGCGCGCGAACGGGTGGCCCGCTTTATCAACGCACCCAGCAGCAAACAGGTCATCTTTACGGCGGGAACCACCGGCGGCATCAATCTGGTGGCCTACACCTGGGGCCGCGCCAACCTGAAGCCGGGCGACGAAGTGCTGATCACCGAGATGGAGCATCACAGCAACATTGTCCCCTGGCAGATCCTGTGTGACCAGTTGGGCTTTACCCTGCGCTATGTGCCGATCACCGACGATGGTCAGCTTGATCTGGCGCAACTCGACACCCTGTTGACCGAACGCACCAAGCTCTTCTGCTTCAACCACATGAGCAACGTCGTCGGCACGATCAACCCGGTGACGGAACTGATTGCGGCGGCTCATCGCGTCGGCGCTAAGGTGATGTTGGATGGCGCGCAGAGCGTACCCCATCTGCCGGTCGATGTACAGGCGCTGGATGTCGATTTTATGGCCTTTAGCAGCCACAAGATGTGCGGCCCGACTGGTCTCGGCGTGCTGTACGGCAAACGTGACCTGCTCGAAGCCATGCCCCCCTTTATGGGCGGCGGCGATATGATTCGCGAAGTCAAGCTTTCCGGCAGCAAGTGGAACACCTTGCCCTACAAATTTGAAGCCGGCACCCCGCCCATCGCTGAAGTGATCGGCTTGGGCGCCGCGGTTGATTATCTAAGCAGCGTCGGTATGGAGTGGATTCATGCCCATGAACGTTGGTTGACGCAATACGCCTATGAGCGTATGAGCGCCATTGAAGGCTTGCGCATTCTCGGCCCCGGCCCGGCCCAACGTGGCGGCTTGATTGCCTTTACGCTCAACGATCTTCATCCGCATGATCTGTCGGCGCTGCTGGATCGGGATGGCATCGCCATTCGCGCCGGTCATCACTGTGCGCAGCCGGTACACGATCGTTTTGGCATTGTCGCCAGTGCAAGAGCAAGCTTTTACTTGTATAATACAGCCGAAGAAGTTGATCAACTGGCGGAGAGCTTGGAAAAAGCAGGTGGGATCTTTCTATAACTGCTTGACTTTCAGAGAACAGGGAGGTAATGGTGGAACGCGTGATTGTTGAAATAAGCGATAAAGCCAAAGTGCCAATGTTCGTAGAGATGTTAAATTCAATGGACTTTGTGCAGTCGGTTACAACTGTTCAGAAAAAGAGTGTTCGTAAACAGATCGATACATCGAACGACTTTTTTGCGTTAGCAGGAATCTGGGCTGATCGAGATGTGACTATTGATTCCATTCGCACTAAGGCGTGGCCAAAGCGCACAAATTGAGTATACCCGATGCGCTGATTGCTGCGACTGCGCTCACCCATCAACTGGAGTTGTATACACTGAATCTGAAAGATTTTCGATATATCCCGGGGTTGAAGTTACATCAGCCATAATATAGGTAATACCATGGACGCACTTTATCGCGAAGCAATTCTTGACCACTACAAGCACCCCCGGCGCAAAGGTCATTTAGAAAACCCCGATATTCACCATCATGATCACAATCCTTTTTGTGGGGATGAGATCACGATTGAGCTAAAGGTAGCGGATGGCACAGTCGTCGATGCCGCCTTTGACGGACGCGGCTGCGCCATCAGCCAGGCCACCGCCAGTATGCTCATGGAAGAGATTGTCGGCAAGTCGCTGGATGAACTCAAGCAACTCGACAAAGAATATATTCTGGAACTATTAGGCATTGAGATCGGCCCGGTGCGCTTGAAATGTGCGCTGCTGCCACTCAAGGTGTTGAAGGCCGGCGCCTGGGGGCTGGAAGAGTGGCCGGAGTAAAGGGCCAGTAGTAAAGACTTTAGTCTTCCTTCCGTTCTGCAAAACGCACAAAGACTAATGAACGTTACGAAAATAAAGCGGTAACTGTAGGTCATCGCCGCCGGCGGTGAATTTATCAAAGTCGCCACAGTAGATGAAATTCCAGTCGGCGGCAGTCTACTGGTAGAAGTAGATTATGTGCGGGTGGCCCTCTTTAACTTGAATGGCGAAATTTACGCCATTGAGGATGTCTGCACCCATGATGGCGGCCCGCTGGTGGAAGGCACCATCGTCAACGGCTGCGAGGTGATCTGTCCCCGCCACGGCGCCCGCTTTGACATTCGCACCGGCGCCGCCTTGAGCTTCCCCGCCTTTGAACCAACGAAAAGCTATGCCGTCCAGATCGACGGCAATGATATCTTGATTGAGCAGCCGGGGTAGGTACACAGGGAGACAGGTAAACAGGTAGACAAGTATTTGTTGATGTTACCTGTGTACCTGTGTACCTGTCTCCCTATCCACCAATGAAACGCAAAAGGAGCTATTATGAGCAAACCAACATCCGAAGAGATCGTCACTGTTCTCAAGCAGAAGGTGCGCGACCCGGAATTGATGATGAATATTGTCGATCTAGGCCTGGTCTATAATGTGGAAGTGACGGAGAAGAATACCGCTGAAGTAACGATGACGTTGACCAGTCCCGGCTGTCCTGCCGGCCCGCAGATCATCACTGACGTCCAGCGCGAGACGCACAACGCCTTCCCTGAACTGGACGAAGTAAATGTCCACCTGACCTGGACCCCCTTCTGGTCGCCTGATCTCATGTCGGACGAAGCCAAGGACGAATTAGGCATTTTTTAATTCCGCCGGGCCTGGCGTTATCACGACAAAACCCAATTGCCTTAAATCAGCCACGAAAATAGGCGAAGGAAAGCAAATCCTCCGTCTGTTTTCGTGGCTGATTGGTTTGCCAGCGATTACCGGGTAGGGCCGATCTGGAAGGTGGCCTGTTGGAGGAGTTGGTTATCGCTTTGGCGACGGAATTCCAGCCGCCATTGCCCAGTAGGTAAGCCGCCCAGTGGGGAAAAGAAGGTGTAGCCAAAGCCTGCCGTGCTGGTGCGATTCTCCCCCCAAATGACCGACGCGCGCGTAAAGAAAGGGTGCCCATTGTGATACCAGATATGGGTGATCGGCGTGCCAATCGGCAGGTTTTGAAAAGTCCAGTTGACTTCAATGCGCTGTAAGCCGATAGGGAAGTAAGTTGTGGGTGCAACACAGCGCTTTCCGGCATCGACCGCTGTACAAAAGGTGATTGGCCCGACGGTCGGTCGGCCCGGTGGCGGAGCGCCTGTCACCGGCGCCAACCAATATTCGCCCGGCTGTCCTTCCGCCGTCCAACCAATGACGCCGTTATCGGCCTGGACATACCACCAGTAGGAATTTTGTACGCAGCGCGGGCCATCGATCAGGGTCATCTGCTCGCCTGGATCGATGCGTCCCACCAGTTGTGACTGGCGGTCCGGCGCGCGGAAGACCCGATTGGGCGTGGGCGGTTGAGGCAGCACATAAGCGCGCAGCCCGCGTTGCAAACGGGTGGGCGGGGCGCAATTGTTGGTCGGGTTATCGGGCTGTGTTTCAATGGTGTCGATCCGCCATTGCCCATTGACCAGGGTGAGTATATAGCGGTAGCGATGGCGCTTATATTGCCAGCCGCTGCTTGTCTGTTCGGCAAAGACAATGGTGGCTTCCACCGTGGCCTGTGAGCCACTTTCCTGAATGGCGGCAATGGCGGCAATGGTCACTTCACGGATGCCGGCAAAGGTGGCGACAAAGGCGGGGTAGGGGGTTGCGCCTTGTAAACGCGGACTTAAATAGGCGTATGCCCGGCGGAAATCACTCGTGCGCACCCCGTCCACCACCGTTCCCCAGAAGAGACGCACCGTTTCCCGTGCGTTTTGCCCAGGGTTGCCCGGCGTGAGTGTGGGCGCGGGCGTATAGCCGGGCGTGACGGTGGGCGGGAGAGCAGAAGGCATTTGCAGTTGATCACCAATGTACAACCGGTCGCCCTGGCGTTGCCACAGGGCCAGATTGGCATCGCGCAAGGCTTCAAAGGCAACGCCACATTTGCGGGCAATCTTGAACCAACTGTCGCCTGATTGGACAACATAGGGACTGGGACAAAGCGCCTGGGCATGACTGGTCGCCGGCCCGATCAAACTCAAGAGGAGCAACGGTACAGCCAGAACAAAAGCAATGATTTTGTGATAACGGCCCTGCCGCTTGAATTGACGCGTGACAAAACTCATGGTCTTCTCTCTGCTTGGTTCAGCTTGCTTGACATGGTACTATAACGCTCCTTGTCGAAGCCATCACGGCAGGCGCGTCGCTTATTATCGCGTGCCCCCTTTCGCCTGTCAATCCTGTAAATTTCGCAGTTGTATAGAAAGCGCAGACGCCGACAAGACGCCTGAACGAGAATGGCCCCGGCTTACTTACGTACAGTGACCTCCCCTAGGTTCCGCCCCGCCATGCGCAAATTGACCAGCTTGTTGAGCAGCTCAAACCAGAAGGGCGCGCCAAAGGAAACAGCAATGGTGGTGATCTACTGTTTTGGGCTGGGGCTGTCACCGTACCAGTGACGGTATTAATGGCCGCCAATGCATTATTCACCTGTTGCTCGGCGGCGGCCACTACCCCAGCGCGCAAGGCGTTATTGGCAGCCAGTTCGGTTTTTCCGTAAATACATTGCAGATTCATAACAACAGGACTTACGCAAGACGAATTACTACCGGGCACCCAGAGGGTGCCCGGCGTCTTGCGTAAGTCCTGAACAATTGTTGTTACGTGTAACGCGCTCTCCGCGTTTGACTGGAAAATAAAACCCATCTATGGTATGCTACCCAACAGAACTGTTGTTCCGATGCAAGCTATAACCAGTAGGAGTCTATTCATGTCTACTCATGCAGAAGCCGTTGCGCAAAATGTGCGGGCGACCGGCTTGATCGCGATCATCCGCGGCAAATTTAGCCGCGACCAGGTCATTGGTATTGCCGAAACGCTGCTGGCCCACCAGATCCCGGTGATGGAGGTGACGCTCAACACCACCGGCGCGCTGGAAAGCATCCGCCAGTTGCGCCGTCAGTTTGGCGAGCACATGGTCGTCGGCGCCGGCACGGTGCGCACGGCAGAGCAGTTAGAAGAAGCCGTTGCGGCCGGCGCGCAATTCACCGTTGCGCCCAATCTGGATCTGGCGACGGTCAAAGCGGCCCAACGCCATAATCTGCTCCACTTGCCTGGCGTCTTCACCCCCACAGAGGCGCAGAACGCCTTTGTCGCCGGTTGCCGCATGGTCAAGCTCTTCCCGTCGGAGATTGTCGGGCCGCGCTACATCAAAGCCATCCGCGCCCCCCTCGACGACATTGAAATTGTCCCCACCGGCGGCATTTCAGCGGACAATGTGGCCGAGTATGTGAAAGCCGGCATTGTCGCCGCCGGCATCGGCAGCGCCCTGGTGACGGGACCGACCCAAGACCTGGCCGATCTCGCCAACCGCGCCCGCGCCTTACGTCAAGCATGGAATGCCGCTGTACAGGCCAAATAAAAACGTTCACAGAGAACACCGAGACAGCGCAAAGATGCACAGAGAATTTCTTTCATCTCCGTGAAGCTCTGTGCATCCTCTGTGCGCTCTATGAAGTTGATGGGGTATGATCAACATGAGCTTTCTGACCGCTGGGGCGAATACAGTGACGCCCGCTGCCTTTCATGTGATGCTAAAGCCGCGCGGGGCGATCTGCAATCTCGATTGCAAGTATTGTTATTTCCTGTCGAAAGAGATGATGTACCCCGGCAGCCGCTTTCGCATGGCGGATGAGTTGTTGGAAAGCTACACCCAACAATACATTGCGGCCCAGCGCGTCCCCGAAGTGACCTTTGCGTGGCAGGGGGGCGAGCCGACGCTTATGGGGCTGGACTTTTTCAAACGGGCGGTGGCCCTTCAGCAACAGTATCGCAAGCCGGGGATGCGCATTCACAACGCCTTCCAAACCAACGGTGTGCTGCTCGATGAGGATTGGTGCCGTTTCTTTCATCAACATAATTTTTTGATCGGGTTGAGCGTTGATGGTCCTAAGCAGCTGCATGACGCCTACCGGGTTGACAAAGGGGGTAAACCGACCTTCGACCGGGTGATGGCGGGGCTGGCGCTGCTCAAAAAGCACCGGGTGGAGTTTAACATTCTGACAACCGTTCACGCCGCCAACGCCGAGCATGGCGTAGAGGTCTACCGCTGTCTGCGCGACGAAATCGGCACGCAGTTCATGCAATTCATCCCCATCGTCGAGCGGGCCAACGAAACCGGCTTTCAGGAAGGCGATCAGGTGACGGAACGCTCGCTGACCGGCGAACAATATGGCCGGTTTCTGATCAACATCTTCGACGAATGGGTGCGGCGCGATGTGGGGCGGGTCTTTGTGCAGATTTTTGATGTCGCCTTGGCCGCCTGGGCCGGCGAACGACCGGGCCTGTGCATTTTTGAAGAGACCTGCGGTCTGGCGCTGGCCATGGAACACAACGGCGATCTCTTTGCCTGTGACCATTTTGTCGAACCGAACTACCGGTTGGGCAACATCCAGGCGATCCCGCTCATCGACCTGGTCGCCTCGGCGGAGCAGCGTCAGTTCGGCCTGGACAAACGGGACAAATTGCCACGCTACTGCCGTGAATGCGAAGTGCGCTTTGTTTGCAATGGCGGCTGTCCCAAGGATCGCTTTATCCAGACCCCCGATGGCGAAGCGGGGTTGAACTATCTCTGCACCGGCTACCGCGCCTTTTTTAACCACATCGACCGCCCCATGCGTATCATGGCGAACGAACTGCGCGCCGGTCGCGCACCGGCCAACATCGTGCAGATCCTGGCCCAGGAGGAACGCGCCTTGCAACAGCGCTTCGCCACTGTCGGGCGTAATGATTCCTGTCCTTGTGGCAGCGGGCGGAAGTTTAAGGCTTGTCATGGCAAGAAATAATTAATGGCAAATGGAAAACGGTTAATGATTAATGCTTGTTTGCCCGGAATCTATCAGTACACTAGCCATTAGTCATTTTCCATTGACAATTAATTATTAAGGAGGCTGGCTTGTTTGACCGCAACAAAGTAATCACCGCACTGGAACAGAAACGGAGTCGTTTTCAGGCGTATGGCGTTCGGCAGCAGGAGCAACATGAACGGTTGGAAGAGCGGCTGCAACGTTTCTATGGCATGAGCCGAGAAGCGATTGAGGCGGCCATCCGTGAGCGGGCCTGGCCGGGGTCGCGCCCGACCGCGGAACTGGATCAGGCGCTTGAACTCTGCCTGCCCTTTGTCGAACGCTGGCGCGATCACCGCGAGGCGCGCACCTGGGCCTTTAATGTCCTGCTCAATCGCCCGGTGCTGGCAGTGGATGGCAGCCAGATCGCGCCGACCAAGGACGTTTGGCCCCCGGTGGCGGCGGTGCAGATCGGCTGGTTTATCAACGAGCATCGCGCCGGCGGCAGCTATACCAAGGATCTGCTCTTTGATGTGCTGGCGCCTGACGAGTTGGAAGAAGACGCCGACGGCAGCAGTGACAGCGGTTTTCTCAACCAACAGGTCAACCGCATCCGCTTTGTGCGCGAATGTGAAAAGCTCTGCGAATTGATGGCAAGCTACGCCGCCGCTGCGCCGCGAGCCAAGCCGCTCTGTTTCTTTGACGGCTCGTTTATTATCAGCTTTGCCGGTAAGATGGCCGATGCCAGCCCCTATACCCGCGCCGTGCAGGAGCTATTGGCATGTTCCGAACGCTATGAAGTGCCGCTGGTCGGCTTTGTGGATCGCTCCTTTAGCCATGACATCACCACTTTGATTGAAACGGTGCAACATAGCCCCGGCGCCATCCCCATGAGTGATGCCACGCTGCTGGCTGACCGTCTGCCCAAGTGGGGAGATCGCAGCCCTTTCTTTGTCTGTGCGCGGGAAGATGAACTGAGCAAGTGGGGCAAGGCCGCTTTTTATCAAGAGGTGCTTTTGGCCTATGTCCGCCTCACCGCCGACCATCCGCCGGCAAGGGTGGAGATGCCCCGCTGGCTGTTGGAAGCCGGTCGTGCCGACGATGTGATGGATTTGGTGCGGGCCGAGTGTGTGGTCGGCAGCGGCTATCCCTACGCGGTCGAGACGGCTGATGCGGTGGCCGTGATCAGTCAACAGGATCGCCAACGTTTTTATGCCTACTATCAACAGATTTTGCAAGAAACGGGGATGACGCTGCAACAGACGCGAAAAATCATGAGCAAGCAGGCGCGGCGGTAGGTGGCGGAGGGTCGCGCGCACGCGCCAGCGCTGGTTGATTGGCGCATTTTGTGGTACAGTATCGTTGCGCGACCAATGGCTGTGAACGGGGTTTTTCTATAGTGACACAACAGTGCTATCATCGTTAGGGCCGCAATGATTGGTCATCTTTCGGCAAAAGTGGTGATTGAAGCCGGCTTTGAAACTTGCTGTAGACGGCATACGTCTATGAGGTTATGGCAACCGCATCGGAAGCACAATTTTCCATTGGGCGCCTGGACTCTGCTACAGCGCCCAGTGACCGCATAGAAGCAGAGGAAGCGCAACCAGTCGCCACCACGGCGGTGACGACGGTTCCGCCCAACGCTGACGCTGACGTGCCGGCGAGTTCGCGTTGGGATCGCGCCACCAAGCGCACAGTGATTGTCATGTTGCTCGTCGGCGCCGGCTTTGTACTTTGGTTAAGCCAGCCTGTCCTCCCGATTGTCATCACTGCCGCCCTGGTCGCCTACCTGCTCAGTCCGATTGTTGATACTTGTGAACGGGTCTACATCCCCCGTAGCATCAGCACCATTCTCCTCTTCCTGCTGCTCTTCCTGGCCTTTATTCTCCTGCCGGTCTTTCTGGTGCCGGTGTTGTTGGAGCAGTTGAACCGGCTTGGCGCCTTTAACCCAACCGTGGTTTCCCTCAATGTATTACGTTGGCTCAACACGACGGTTGACAACTGGCCGGATGTCATTACTTTTATGGGGTTCGACTTTTCTATAGCCGAAACGGTGGATCAAGTACGCAATAATTTTCAGCAATATCTGGTCATGCCGACCATTGGCGAGTTGCTGAGTTATATGCAACAGGTCATCGGTACGACGACGACGGTGGTCAGCAGTACGGCGGTCATCGGCATCAGTGTGGTCGGCGGCATTGTCCAGTTCTTCTTCACCTTTTTGATCACCTTCTTTATGAGTCTTTACCTGACCAAAGATGCGCCCGCCATTCGCAACTATGCCCAGAGTCTGCTCCCGGCTTCCTACCAGCCGGAATTTGGCGAACTATTGCGGCGGGTGGGTTTGATTTGGCAAGCGTTCTTCCGCGGGCAGATTATTCTTTGTCTGCTAATTGGCACGACGACCTGGCTGGCGTTGGAAGTTGCGGGGATGCCCGGCGCCTTGATTTTAGGGATTCTGGCCGGTGTGTTGGAAATTGTCCCCAACTTGGGGCCAACGATGGCGATGATTCCCGCGGTTATCGTGGCGCTGATCCAGGGGAGTGATGTTTTACGACCCTACGGCATTGACAATGTCAGCTTTGCGCTGATTACCGTTGCCATCTACTTTATCATTCAACAACTGGAAAATAACATCATCGTTCCCCGTGTTGTCGGCGATAGCGTCCATCTCCATCCGGTGATTGTGATCTGTGGCGTGGTCGTCGGCTTTAGTGTCGGCAACATCTTGGGCGCCTTCCTCGCTGCGCCGACCATTGCCAGTCTACGCGTGCTCGGCGGCTATATCCACGCCAAATTGCTCGATTATCCGCCCTTTCAGGATGGGCGTTTCCCACGTAAAAAGCCACGCGTCACCTACCGACGTGTGGTCAAAGGGGAAGATCTCAAGCGTAACGCCCCGCGTCGTCGGTCATTTCTGCGCGCAAAACCAACGACTGCTCAGGCAACAGCTACCTCCGAACCCGGCCCCACCGTGCACCAAGAATCTTAATTTGTAGGTAACGATGTAGCCCGCGCCGCACCGGTCACCGGGAACCCCTAGGGGGTGCGGCGCGGGCTACATCGTTACCAAATTTTTATTGATGGAGACCCTATGCGATTAGAAAATAAAGTTGCTTTGATTACGGGCGCCGGTAGTGGTATCGGGCGCGAGTCGGCGCTACTCTTTGCCAAGGAAGGGGCCGCCATTGTGGTGGTCGATGTGAATGATAAAGGCGGGGCCGAGACGGTCGGCATGATCGAAAGTGCGGGCGGTAAAGCCACCTACGTCCATGCCGACATTTCAAAGGCGGCGGATTGCGCCAAGATGGTGCAGGTGGCAGAAGAAACCTTTGGCAAGCTCAATGTGCTTTTTAACAACGCCGGCATTATGCGCCATGACGACGACGACGCCGTCAATACCGAAGAGGCGGTCTGGGATCTGACCATGAATATCAACCTCAAAGGGGTCTACCTGGGTTGTAAATATGGCATTCCGGCGCTGCGCCGCGCCGGCGGCGGTTCGATCATCAACACGGCCTCGTTTGTGGCGATTGTCGGCGCCGCCACCCCACAACTGGCCTATACCGCCAGCAAGGGGGGCGTTCTGGCCTTAACTCGTGAGTTGGCGGTGGTTCATGCCCGTGAGAACATCCGGGTCAACGCCCTCTGTCCGGGGCCGCTGCGCACCGAGTTGCTCATGAGCTATCTCAACACACCGGAAAAGAAACAACGGCGGCTGGTGCATGTGCCGATGGGGCGCTTTGGCGAAGCGAAAGAGATGGCCTATGCCGCCCTCTATTTGGCATCCGATGAGTCTTCGTATGTGACAGGGACGGATTTTATGGTCGATGGCGGGTTGACGGCGGCTTATGTGACGCCGGAGTAGCAGTAAAGATACGAAATTCAGATGGTTGACATCATAGTTATCGCTGTGCTACTATTATGGCTATAAAGTTCACTTTTTGCATAGGTAAGCTTGCTTTGAATGGTTTTTAGTGAAAATCGGGTAATACCTTGTCAAAGGAAGTACCAACGCGCAGAAAGTTTAACAGGAGGCGCATAATGGTCGAATTAAACCGTATCCCGCAGACTGCATCAATGCAGGACATTAAAAATCGGACGGCGGCGGTAACGAAAAATTTAGCAATGGACCGGTCTTGTTGATGAATCGAGTGATGATCCGGTTGCCTTTATGAACGAAATGATGGGAACGGATGAGCTGCTACCGGTTAAAGATCGACGGGTGGCGGGTTTTCTACAAAATCAATGATGAGGGTAAGGTTGTCACGGTGCTTGAAGTGAGACCAAGGAATCGCAATACCTACTTGAACGTACCATAACAAAAGCGCTCACCTCCTACACCCTGGCGAAGCCAAGGGTAGAAGGTGAGCGCTTTTGTCGTCACCTACGTCGCTGGAAAGGAAAGCAGTTGGACTGTACGCTATTGTCCCGTCATTTCCGCTACGCGCGCCAACACCGCAGCGGCGACCGCTTTCGCCAATTCCTCACCGGCCACTACGTCACTGGGATAGTGAATCCCGGCCCAAATCCGCGAAAGCCCAGCTTCGTGACCGGCGGCCTGGATCATCTCGGCATCCGCCGGAAAGAATTCACTGATGACCATTGCCGAAGCCATGGAACCACACGAGTGCGCCGCCGGGTAGCTGGGGTGATTGGGAATGGGGAAGAGGTTGACGATTTCCGAATCCAAGTGTGGAGGCCGGATCCGCCAGTAGGTGTATTTACCGTGGAAACAGGCGATATTGGCGTCATACTGGACAATCGCCAGTGTGGTATACATCAGGGTTGCCAGGGGAATGTTATCCATCCGATCCTCTTCAAAGAGGCGCGTGCTAATGTGACGATACCACCAGGGATAAGCGCGGTCGAACGAGTGCCAGCTCCAAGATCCCATCAACTGGGGGAGGATGCGTTCTATCGCTTTCATTTCGGCCAATTCTGCCCCCATCTGATCGGAGTCAATGGCTGGCGGGGGTGGCGGCAAGAAATCATCGACCGATGCAATCGCCCACGGTTTCCAGGTTCCTGCCAACGGCGTCACCGGATTCTCCCCCACCCACTTGTCGGGGCCGGTGGGAATCGCATCTGTCCACGCGGCGTCTGACCCATCGCTTTGCGCCCATGCGATCACCTTGGCGCCGACGGCTTCCCCCAGCGCTAACCCGGCAGCCACATCACTGGGATAATGCACACCGGCATATAGCCGCGATTGGCCCGCAGCGTCCGCCTGTGCCGCGAAAAAGTCTGCTTCCTCCGGGAAGAGGTAGGCCAATACGGCGGCGGCCGCGCCCGCGGCGGCGGCATGTTCCGACGGATAGGATGGGCTGGCCGGTATAGCGATCAACGGCGTAATTCCGCTGGGACGCGGTCGGTTGTAGGTGTACTTTGCCTCCCAACTGGCAATGACCGCATCATAGATCGCTACATTCAGCAAGGCCAACCCGCGACTGACGCGCGGATTGGGCGGGCCGCGGCCAAAGCGCTCCAATGCCAACGCCACCCAACGGTAGGTCGGCGTGCCGGCATTCCAGTAGAGCGCCTGGGCCTTGGTCGTCTCATCATTGGCTGCCAGCAGGGCTTGCAGTTGCGCCAACTCGCCAGCGGTGGCGGCGGCATCGGGGGGCGGGGCTGGGCGCAATTCAGCACTGGAGGCCAGCACCCAGGTTTCCCATTGTGCGGCCTCCGGTGCAATGGGGGACGCTCCTGCTCTGACGGCAAAATTCGGGTCGATGGTCGTGGTGCAACCGGGGATCAGTGCCAGGAGCAGCAGACCGACGAGGACAACCGGCAGTACGCCAACCTTCGGGCGATACCAGCACAACAGTCGTGGCACTTTCATCATTGGTTCTCCTTTATCAAAAGCAACCCGACCTTTCTCGCTACCCGCGGTAGCAGAAGGCCAGGCGGTTACACAGGAAGGGGTTATCGTCGTTCGTACCCATTTGTATCAAGCCAAGGCACTACAACGGATAAAGGCGGGAACGGATGGGCGGGTGGCCGAACAAAACTGACGAAAGATACGGGGATTAGACAAGGTGTCCTCCGTATCTTTCTACACCGAATTTTAAGGCAAAATATCCGTTCCCGCCTTTATCCGTTGTAGTGTTGTGTACCCCCTGATCTCTTAGTTTGACATACTTGGGATGTATCATCATCCGTGCTTTCCGCTGCCGGTGGCGGGCGGGCCGCGACCAGCATGGTTTCAAAGAAGGTCACCAGATCAGCCCAGGTGCGAAAGTAGATCACCTCCCCCGTCAACACACTCTGCGCCTGGCCGCGTATTTCACCACCACTCTGGGATTCAAGCCAGAGACGGACGGTAAAGAGCCGGCTATGACGGTGTTTGCATTCAACGGTCATGGCGAATCTACCTTAGGCGATTCTGCGTGTACGTTTACTGGTGGGCTAATCTCTTTTGACCGAACGGCTTCTTCAGGGTAACAGATCGACCGTTCGCAAAGCGATCCCGTAGCGGGCGGGAAAGGGGCAGTTTTTTCACACTTGAAACCGCAAAGCGATCCCAAGCGTTGGCGGGGAAAAGAAAAGAAGTTCGACTTTTGCCAAAAGTCGAACTTCTCTACGCGCCGTTGTCTGGTGGCGTTTGCCGGCATCCCAGGGGTAGCAAGCGAAGGCGTTAGGGGGCGCACAACACGACAGCGGATGAAGGCGGGAACGGATGTTGCGGTCATAAACAAACGACAGCAACTAAACTGTCGGGTTTCAGCGTGAAACTTTTTATTTTAGCGCTTTCGCTCTGTCGCCACTGAATCCGTTCCCGCCTTCATCCGTTGTCGTGTCTTGCCTTGCTACATATCAGGGCGTCTGCCGACATCTCTGGGTGCGCAAACTTCATTCCCGCAACGTCGCCAGCAACGCCTCGGCTTTCTGCAAATCGGCTGTGTCAAAGCCTTCGGTAAACCAGCCATAGATCGGCGCCAGTAGATTGTATGCTTCGGTGCGCTTCCCCTGCTGCTGCCAGAGACGACACAGACTCATGGCGGCGCGCAGTTCCAGGGATTTTGCCTGTTGCGTGTCGGCGATAGTGATCGCCTGGCGAAAACATACTTCCGCCTCTTGCTGTACGTCAGCCGCTAGACCAATAGATGGCGTATGGAGAATAAATTCACCCTTGAGTCGATAGAGTTCTGCTTCATAGTAATGTTCGTCTGTATGGGGAATAACAGCCAACGCTTCCGCCAGCAAGCGTTGCCCTTCTCCATATTGCCCGGCCAATCCATTTGCCTCGGCCAACAAGGCAAGCAGGTGGGTTTGATCGACGGCAGCGCCGGTCGCACGGTAGGCGGACAACCCCTGGCGACTCGTTGTAATCCCGCTGTCTACCAAGCCTTGTTGCGCCAGCGCCCACCCCTGTATGCTGGATGCCCAGCCCAGAACAAGCGGGAACCCATGTTGGGTCGCCAACTTGATCGCCCTTCAGCGTTTACCTGTGCAGCGGGTGCTTCGTTGCGTAGTTGGTGGACAACCGCAAGCCAGTGTAGGGCCAGCGCCAAGCTAAACGGGTGCGCCAGCTTTTCAGCTAAAGTCAATGCGGCTTGGTTATTTTGCACCGCTTGATCGGGATAGCCCAAAAACCAGAGTGCCGGTCCATAAAAGTTGCGGCAGCATACACCGGCATCATGTCCACCATACTGAAAGGTCAGAGGAAAATGCTGTTGCGGATCGTAAACGGCGACGCCCTGTTCGCAATGTATGCGCGCTGCGGCAAAATCGCCCAAGTAGGAGACCGAGGTCCACAAGGCGTGATGGGCTTCTAAGAGCAGCGCCGGATCAGCAGTCTGGTGTGCCACGGTGAGCAGATCCTGACCGATCCTCCAGGCCCGTTGGTGTTCGGCTCGGGTAAAATAGTAGGCCCATAAGCCCCATAATACGGGGAATAACTGCGATTGATCTTCCATCTGCTCACATAATGCGCGGGCGCGGAGATAGGTCTTTTCGACCTCCGGGGAGGAAAATCCTCTAGCAGCAATCAGCAAAGGACCAAGCGCAATCTGAATGCTAAGTTCCTGACGAACATGCTCCTGATTACCGGGCAAAGTGTTGAGCAAGGCCAATCCTTGCCTGAGATAATGGATGGCTTCTTCATTGGCATACGTGCGTTGCATCACCGCGGCGGCGCGCTGATAATACAAAATTGCCGCCGCCAGTATCCCTGCCCGTTCCTGATGCACCGCGATCTGTGCGCTCACTGCATCCAGATCATCGGCATAAAGTGCTTCCAGCGCCTGCGCCACCCGTTTGTGCCACAGGGCGCGCTGCGCCGGACTGATAAGTGCATAAGCTGTCTCACGGATTCGGTCGTGGCTAAAGTCGTAGGTAAGCATCCCCTGTTCGCGCACAAGCCCACGCTGCCAGAGTTCATCGAGCCGCTGTACCAGTTCATCCTCCAGATGGCTACTGGCCTGTTGTAACAAGGCAAAGGAAAACGAGCGGCCAATCGTCGCTGCCAGCCCTAGCAGTTGACGCGCCACTAGTGACAGTTGGTTGAGGCGCCGCTGAATGACCGATTGTACTTTGGGGGGTAGCGACGAGCGGCTAGCACTTGCGGACCAGTCGCCTGTTCGCCAGTTTTCCATTCCTGATCGCACCATCTCCACAACAAAGAGCGGGTTGCCTTCACTCTGGTGGTAGATCGCTTGGGCGGTTTCAGCCATGAGCGGTGTCGTGGCGATCTGCGCAGCCAGCTCAGCGGTTGCGGACGCGTTGAGCGGTGTCAAAGGTAGTTCGGTGATTTCGTCATTCCGGCGCAAGTCAAGCAGGAGGGCGGTAAGCGGGTGGGCGGCGTCGATCTCCTCACTGCGCGCCGTCCCTAGAACCAGCAACGACGCCAGACGGTGAGGGTGATCGTTGTGGTTGCGAGTAAACCGGCACAAGTAATGCAACCACGCCAACGTCTCGCCATCGCACCATTGCAGGTCGTCGATGAGCAGGAGTTTGGGTTGCCCATCGCTGGTAAAGGCGCGGGCCAGCGCTTCAAAGAGTCGTTGGCGCTGCCATTGATCCGTCAAGGGTGCAGGGCGAGGCAAGGTGGGACGCGCGACCAGCAGTTCGGGCAGCAGGCGCGCCACCTCGGTCAGCCAGGGATCGGCCAGCGTTGCCAAGGCCGTTTGCAGCGGCGGCGAACGCAACCACTCGATAACGGGCGCGTAGGCCAACGCCCCCTCGGCGGCATAGGAGCGGGTGGTCGCGGTGGCAATGCCCTGCCGTTCCGCCCAGGTCAGCAACTCTTCCGCCAGCCGTGTTTTCCCGATGCCGGCTTCACCGCGAATCAGGCAGAAGTGGGCTTGTGTGCGGAGCGCCAGCGCCCAGGCGTTGCGCAGCGTTTGCCACTCTGCCTGGCGACCCACCAAACGCAGCGTTGCCCCCGGTTGGGGCAGCGCCGGGCGGGATATCCGGGGAGGAATGCCCTGGTCGAGCAGCCGTTGATAGGCAAGCTGCACCGCTTCCCCCGGTTCGACCGCCAGTTCGCGCTGGAGGATGGTGACACAAGTGTGATAGGTCTGGAGCGCCGCCGCCCGGTCGCCCTGGAGTGCATGGAGTCGCATCAGGTGCAGATAACTGTTTTCCTGGAGCGGCTCAACGCGCAGCAGGTGGTTGGCATGCCGGATCGCCGCCCCATAGTCACGCTGATCTTCGGCCAGCCCCACCACCTGCTCCAACGCTTCGATCAGGAGTTGGCGCAACCGTTCGCGTTCCGCGAAGATCCAATCGTCGTAACAACCGGTCAGCAGATCACCCTGGTAGAGCGCCACCGCCTCGCTAAATAACCGCAGGCGTGTGGCCCCATCAGCAACCGCGCTAGACTGCGCCTGGTGTACTTTATCGACAAACGCGCTTACATCCAGGGTGTAGGGCAACGTCGGTTGCCACTGGATCTGCCGGCTGTTCACTTGGAAGCAGTGATCGCTTAAGGGAAAGGCGCGGCGCAACTGATGGATGAGCTTGCGCAGATTGTTGCGCGCCTGACTTTCGGACGAATCGGGCCAGAGGTGAAAGGCAAGCTGCTGTCGCGTTTGCGGGGAACGACTGTGTAAAAGCAGATAGGCAAAGAACGCTTGCAGACGCGGACTGTCTACCCCAGGCAGCGGGGCGTCCTGGTAAGTGATTGAAAAATGGCCCAAGAGCCGAATTTGCAGTGTGGTCATGACCGATGGCGGCGGGTGAACACCAGGTGCAAGGACTGGCCGCACGACGCAGGCTGTCGAGGAATGAGTATAACACAACCGCCCCGAAGCGGAAAGTAAAGCGAATTGTGCTTGGATCCATATCGGCAAGAGTTTGCTGTTCGGTTATACCTGAGTTATACTTTCCTCATGAAAACAGCTATCTCGCTTCCAGATGATCTTTTTGTTCTTGCCGATGCCTTTGCCAAACAACATGGCCTGAGTCGCAGTGAACTCTACGCAACGGCTCTGCGCACCTACATTGGCGCCCATCGTCATGACGATTTGACTGAACGAATTAATCGCGCCTGTGAAAAGCTCGACACCAACCTACCAGACGAAATGGCGCGTGTTTCTCGCCGCACACTGTTGGGGGCGGAATGGTAAGAACACCCCGTCGCGGTGAAATCTGGTGGGCGGA
This sequence comes from Caldilinea sp. CFX5, assembly GCA_021405325.1. Next base: position 23,812 of record QWII01000140.1, read on the forward strand.
TTTAGGTGAGCTGCGTGGATCAGCGCCGGGCCACCGACGCCCCGTACTGATTGTACAAGAGGATCACTTTAATCAAAGCCAGTTGGCTACGGTAATCGTGTTGTCCCTAACCTCGAATCTGCGCTACGCACACTTTCCAGGCAATGTGGCTTTGTCATGGGTGGACTCGGGGCTGGAGAAAGATTCTGTGATTAATATCACACAATTGACGACAGTTGATAAGTCATGGCTCGACACCTATGTTGCTGATTTGCCGGCGTCTATTATGCTACAGGTAGAAGCAGGTTTGAGCCTTATTCTTGGTTTATAGAGATTCAGTAGTCCGCAGTCGCGTTTAGTCATGTAGTCCAGCGTCAGGTTATTGCGATCTCGGCTGTGTTGCGGTCTACTGAGCTTTACTCGAACACGATAAATACCAGCGAATACGAGGATAGACACAAAGCGCGGCGAAAAACATAACTCCGGTCGTTGTGCCATCCACCACTTCCAAGTGGTGGATGGCACAACGACCGGAGAAGCTGACTACTACATCAGTTGTCCACGCTGATTATCGGGCTGTTGTTGTGTTTCGTGGTTGCGGACGTCGACGTATGGTCGCCGCTTGATCGTTGGTTGTGGACGTGCTGTAATCATTAGCGCGGCGCGGCGTACGGCTGCTACTGCCGTTGCCATTCCGTGGCGCAGTCGCACTTCTGCCTTGGAACGGCTGCGAACGCCGCTGCGGTTGACTCCTCGGCGCCGGTTGGCTGTTCTGCCCCCGTCCGCGCTGAAGGCGAATCTCCGGCGTAAAGCCGCTGTAGTCAAAGCCATCCAACCGGCGCTGTTCGATGGGGGTTCCCAGTACTGCTTCAATGTCGCGAATCATCGGCGCGTCGTCGGGCATGGCAAAGGTGAAGGCTTCGCCGGTGGCATGGGCGCGACCGGTGCGACCAATGCGGTGGGTGTAGGCATCGACCGTATCGGGCATGTCAAAGTTGATCACATGCGAAATCTCGGCTACATCAATGCCGCGGGCGGCAATGTCGGTGGCGACGAGAATGTCATACTTGCCCTTGCGAAAGCCCTCCATGGCCGCCATGCGCTGTGGTTGCGACATGTTGCCCTGCAACGCAATCACCCGATGGCGCTTGTCGGCGAGCGTCAAGGCCAGGTTGCGGGCGCGGCGCTTGGTGCGGGTGAAGATGAGGACGCGATCCGTCTGCAGTTTCTCCAACATAGAGAGCAAGAGCCGCGTCTTCAGCCCATCCGTCACCGGGTAGAGGGCGTGGGAAACGGTCTTGGCCGGCGCGATCATGCCGATCTGCACGGTTGCCGGGTCGCGCAGGATCTCGTCAGCCAGCGTGCGAATGTCCTCCGGCATGGTGGCCGAGAAGAAGAGATTCTGGCGCTGGGCCGGCAGCAGGCGGATAATGCGGCGCACATCGGGCAGAAAGCCCATGTCAAACATGCGATCCGCCTCATCCAGCACCAGCACTTCGATCTGCTTGAGGTCGATAGCGCCTTCGCCGTGCAAATCCAGCAGCCGCCCCGGACAGGCGACGATAATTTCAACGCCATGTTGGAGGGCGCGCACCTGCGGCACTTTGCTCACGCCGCCATAGATCGGCAGGCTGCGGATTTTGGTCTTCTGCCCCAGCGTCACAATGGTTTCGTGGATCTGTTCGGCCAGTTCGCGTGTCGGCGCGACAATCAAGACGCGCGGGCGGCGTAACTGCCCTTTGATCAGGCGATGTAAGATGGGCAACACAAAGGCGGCGGTTTTGCCGGTGCCGGTCTGCGCCAGGCCGAGGACATCGCGTCCGGCCATCACTTCAGGAATCGCTTGTTGCTGAATCGGGGTCGGGGTTTCATACCCTGCAAGCTTGACGGCGGTCAGCAGGCGCGCGTCAAGCTGAAATTGTTCAAAAGTCACTAAGTCACTCCTTGGACTCGCTACGGTGAGCCAAGTCGCACACTTAGCTCGGTCATGTACTGGTTCTGGCTACCAAGCCTGCGCCTAGCCGGTCACGGACCGGCTAGGCGCAGAAGATGTGTAGTCATTCATTTGTCGAATAGACCAACCGCAAGGTGATCAGGTACAATAACACCCAAGCACTGGTCTATCGTTGCTTGTCAGGTCGTCTTTCGACGGCCAAACAACTTATTATACAACTACTTACACCAAAAAGCAAGTATTTAAAAATAAAAATTGCATGAACACAGACGATCTCCTCAATTTAGCTGATGATCCGCGGTTTATCCCCAGCATCTACAACTACTGTGACCGCTGGTGCGAACGCTGTCCCTTTACGGCGCGCTGCCTCAACTACGCAATGGGCGCTGAAATGGAAGGGCGTGAGGATATTGGCGTGCAGGATACCGAAAACGCCCAATTTTGGGATGGCCTTGGTCAAGTGTTGGAAAACACGCTCGATCTGTTGCACGCACTTGCCGAACGGGAAGGCGTCCAACCGTTGAGCGATGAAGAGTGGGCGCATCACCAGGCCGACGAGGAACGCAAATGGGCGGAGGCCGAAGCCCACCCGGCGGTGGCCCTGGCGGAGATGTACATCCAGACGGTTGATGAATGGTTGGAAAGCGCCGGCCCGCTTTTTGCCGCCAAAGCCGATGAACTCACCACCTATTTGCGCCTAAATCTTCCCGGCGGCGATCCCGAAGCCAAAGCCGCCGAATTGCGCGATGCGGTGGAAGTGATTCGCTGGTATCAACTCTTTATTCAGGTCAAACTGATGCGCGCCTTGAGCGGCAAGGAGGACGATGCCGCTGATCCGTTGGATGAATACCCCAAGGATTCAGATGGCTCGGCCAAGATTGCGCTGATTGCGATGGATCGGTCGCTGGCCGCGTGGACGATTCTCCTCCGCGCCTTTCCACAACGTGAGGTGGAGACACTGCGCCTACTGGCCTACCTGGAGCGCATTCGCCGTCTTACAGAGCAGGAATTTCCTCAAGCCCGCGCCTTTGTTCGCCCTGGCTTTGACGGCCCGGCAGAAGAAACGCCGGCAGAAGAGGAAGATGCGCTTTGGGAAGAGGTCTGGAACGAGGTCTGGGAGACACCAGACGATGACGGCAACCATGCAACAAAGCGTTGAAATATCAGGTAAATGTCAGGCTTTGGCACGGTAGTTGTGGTAAAATCGGACTAGTGTACGTGTAAAACGATAATGCGAGGTGATTTATGCGACTGCAATGGCGCACTGCCCTGCTTACCTTCCTTTTGGTGAGCTTGTTGACAGTGCAACTTGTCCAGCCGGTTCTCGCTGTACCGATCACTGCACCCACAACAACGGATTTGACAGCCCAACCGATTGATCCGACGGCTTATGGCGTTCATTGTTCACAGGGGGTTTGCACCCTGCGCATTAAAGACGCGGGGATTGCCGTGCCGGGTGTGGTGGCGGCCGGCGCATCCTTGCTCTTTACCTTTCTGCAAGACCAGATTCGGGTGCTGCCCGAAGGGGCCGGTCTGAAAATTACCGACGATGTGACCATCCAGACGCCAATGGGCAAATTGGCGCTCTTTGACACCGACATGATCGTCCAGTTGGCCGCCGACCAGACCATCGAACGGCTGCGTGGCACAGCGCAAATCCCTTGGCCCTCCTTTGGCGGCGCAACCGACGGCGTTGAACGCGCCCTGGCCGTCGCGGACATTGGCCTGGAACCCGGCAAGTATCTCACCCATCTCAACCTACCCTTGGCCGCCGACCAGGCTTATTTCTACCTGCGGCTTGGCGCTGGTCTCCAAACCGATGCGACCGGCGCGCCCCAACGCACGGTGTTGCACGCCATCGACACGCCGGTGACGCGTGGGCAATATTTGACGCTGCTGATTAATCCGCAAAAACTCGATCTCCTGATCGATGGCAATCTCACCATTGCGCTGCTCGATGACTGGCTGCTGGTCAACCAGTTTCTGACCGACCAGACCGGCCTGCCCTTTGAACTGGCAAGCGAAGCGGTCAACTTTCATGTGTCGGGCTTGTTGAGTCCTGATCTCGCTGCCTCCTATCTGCAACTGGATGGGTTGTACACACTGGAAAAGCAGTTCATCCGCAACTGGTTTCAGACCGATGCGTCGCCGCTGGCGGTCACCGGTTCGCTGCGAATCGATCACGAAGGGCTGCTGTTCAACGGCTTGACCCGTTCCAGCGTGCTGCCCGACCGCCTCTTTGACGGCGAGATGTGGGTTGAAGCCTTTTTGCCCATGAACGGCAGCCTCTGGAACGCTTATATCGCCACGGCCACCCAAGCCGACGCGCCGCTCTGGATGATGGCGCATGAGAACGAACAGCGCTTCACCGCCGAGGCATTGCGACCGCTGGTCGATAGCACTGTCGCGACTGTTGCCGACACCGTACAACCACTCTTTATCGTGGTCAAAGACAATGCTACCGATGCGGTGGTCTATGCCGGGCGCGGCTACCACGCTGTGCAAAATGCCGCCAGCGACAGTTATGCGTGGAGTGTAGAAACGTTGATCGACGGCGCTACGAGTGCCAGCACGATTACCGCATCGGGCATCGATTCGGTCACAACATTGGCGACCGGTAGTTACAACTGGACGACTGATCTGCTGACCAATGGCGCGACCGCTACTGCCAACGCCGCCCGTAATGCCTACGCCTGGACGGCAACCCAGGTAACAACTGGCGCGACCACAGCCGCTACCGCCACGACACAAGGCTACCGCGCCACCCTTGATTTGGCCGGTGATGCCTACGCCTGGACAGCGAATACAACCACTGCCGGTGCAGCGACCGTCGGCGCCTTAACTGCCGATAGTTATACGGCGCTAGCGTGCGGCGTCACCACCCAGGTTGACCGCATTACCACCTGGCTCTGGCCGTCGGCCCAAGCCGCCACCGAATCATCACCAACCGAATAACCGGCCACACGAAACCTGTCCCGTAGGGACACCTGCGTTGAGGGGTCCACCCGCTCGTAGCCGGTCCGTGACCGGCGTTTGGGACGCCGGTCACGGACCGGCTACGAGCGGGCTGATGGGTGGCTGGTTATCTTTCCCCTAAACTCAAGCGTCCCTACGGGACGAAAACATCTCGCAGCGTTCTCATTTACGCTAAATTTCCTCATCTGTTCCTTTCTGTGGTTGTCATAACTCTTGCGCTCTCTGCTATACTTAACGGATAAAAAACAGTGATCGAAACAGCTAGCCAACTATTGTCGAATAATGTTGAAAGGAGCAGCAATGGCTGGTGAGAAAATTCGTGTCCTGGTTGCCAAACCTGGTCTGGATGGGCATGATCGCGGGGCGAAAGTGGTGGCGCGGGCGTTGCGTGATGCGGGCTTTGAGGTGATTTACACCGGCATCCGCCAGACGCCGCAGATGATTGCCGAAGCGGCTTTGCAGGAAGATGTCGATGTGGTCGGCCTGAGCATCCTTAGCGGCGCGCACATGACGCTCTGTCCCAAAGTCGTCGATCTGCTGCGCGAACAGGGGCAGGATAATGTGCTTGTTGTAGTTGGCGGCATTATCCCGGAAGAGGATATTCCCCAACTGGAAGCCAAGGGCATTGCCGCCATCTTTGGCCCTGGCGCTTCGACCCAAGACATTGGCAACTTTATCCGTGACCATGCCCGTCGAGCAGCCTAGAAGTGTGGAATCCGGCATGACGGCAACCATCGAAACTTTGATCGAAGGCGTGCGCACCGGCAATCGTCTAGCCCTGGCGCGGGCAATCAGCCGTGTGGAAAATGAGCAGGCCGACGCCCAGCTTCTGTTGCGCGCCCTCTACCCCCATAGCGGTCAAGCCCACATTATCGGCGTCACCGGCGCGCCGGGGACAGGCAAATCGACACTGGTCACAGCCCTGGCGCAAGCCTATCGTAGCGCCAGCTTGACGGTTGGCATTGTCGCCATCGACCCGACCAGCCCCTTTACCGGTGGCGCGATCTTAGGCGACCGAGTGCGGATGCGCGCCCTCAGCGGCGATAGCGGCGCCTTTGTCCGCAGCATGGCGACGCGGGGCAGCCTGGGCGGCTTGAGCAAAACCACCGGCGATGTGGTGACGCTGCTCGACGCCGCCGGCTTCCAACGTATCATTGTCGAAACAGTGGGCGTTGGTCAAGCCGAGGTGGCGATTGCCAGCACAGCCCACACCACGGTAGTCATTGAAGCGCCGGGGCTAGGGGATGAAGTGCAAGCGATCAAGGCCGGCATTCTGGAAATTGCCGACCTTTTGGTGGTGAACAAGGCCGATCGACCAGGGGCGGATCGCACCACCAAAGCGCTGGAAATGATGTTGGAATTAGAAAGCGGCAGCCCTCGCCAGATCCGGCATCACGGCCAACTCATTGCTGTAGACCAGCCGGTTGCCGCAACGACGACCGCAGAACAGTGGCAGGTTACAGTGTTAAAAACTGTGGCCACCAACAACGAAGGTGTCGACGCCCTGCGTGACCGCGTCGAGGCCCATCGTGACTGGCTGCAACGTTCCGGCGAGTGGGCCATACGCGAACAAGTGCGGATTGCCCATGCCCTGGAAAACATTCTACGCGCCGAACTCAACCGGCGTATTCTGGCGGCGCTGCCCCAAACAGACATCAACGACTGGGTGCAAGCCATTCACAAGCGGGTCGCTGACCCCTATACAGCCGCCCAGAAAATCCTTGCCCCCCTTATGGAACCGGGACAAGCCGGATAAAAAGTTAACACAGATAGGGAGGAACACAGATAGTTTAATCCATCCGTGTGCCTTCCTATCCGTGTATACTAATTCTCGTCGCTTGAGCAACAACTCATCCAC
>QWII01000140.1:30605-52391 GCA_021405325.1 Caldilinea sp. CFX5
AACTCATCCACCAGTAACAAGGCACAACGATGAATACGATCACGATCAACGGTCGCCCCATCGGGCCAGGCCACCCTGCCTATATCATTGCCGAAATGTCGGCCAACCACAACCAGGATTTTGCCCAAGCGGTCGCCATTGTCAAAGCCGCCAAGGAAGCCGGCGCTGATGCCGTCAAGCTGCAAACCTATACACCTGACACACTGACCATCAACTGTAGCAATGACTATTTCCGCATCCAGGGGACGCTTTGGGAGGGCCGGAATTTGTATGATCTCTATGGCGAAGCCTATACGCCGTGGGCGTGGCAACCCAAACTGAAAGCGGTGGCCGATGAGCTGGGGATGGATCTCTTCTCCACCCCCTTTGACGCCACGGCAGTTGACTTTCTGGAAGCGATGAAGGTGTCGGTACACAAAGTGGCTTCCTTTGAAAATGTCGATCTGCCGCTCTTGCGCCGCATCGCCGCCACCGGCAAGCCAGTTATCGTGTCCACCGGCATGGCGACGTTGGCGGAGATCGACGAAGCGGTCAACACCCTGCGCGCCGCCGGTAATCGCGAACTCGCCTTGCTCAAATGCACCAGCGCCTATCCATCACCGCCGGAAGCGATGAACCTGCGCACCATTCCGCATCTGGCCGCAGCCTTTCAGACACCGGTCGGGCTTTCGGATCATACGCTGGGTACGACCGTGCCGGTAGCGGCGGTGGCGCTAGGGGCGTGCATTATTGAGAAGCACTTTACCGTTTCACGGGAAATTCCCAGCGCTGATCGCGCCTTTTCGCTGGAACCGCACGAATTTCGGGCAATGGTGGACGCCGTGCGCATGACCGAACAGGCGCTTGGCACGGTACATTACGGCGTCGATCCGGCGGAGGAAAAGAGCCGAGTCTTTCGCCGGTCGCTCTTTGTGGTGCAGGATGTCAAGGCCGGCGAACCCTTCACGGCAGAGAACGTGCGGTCGATCCGGCCGGGGCATGGCTTGCATACGCGCTATCTCGATGCCATCATCGGTCGACGCGCCCGGCAAGATGTGGCGCGGGGGACGCCGTTGGATTGGGGGTATTTGGCGTAACCTAACCGATTCGGTCATCGCATACATTGTCCGATTCTGGTGGTCTTTGCCTTCTCTTTTTGCTATAATATGAGAAGATAGTGTTGATAGTGCAAGGGTAAAACAACCATCCAAATTCATTCTGAAGTATCACTTGCTGAACTGCTAAATGGCGTTAAACAATTGGATACAGTGACATTGGAGAGCTTTGCCGATGAGGTGTTGGCGATTCGCGCCCAGCGTAGAGCGCCAAGCTTACCGCAAGCGGAGTCAGAGTTACTTATAAAGATAGGAGTTACGCAGTTGACGGGCGCTACCAGAGACCTGTCAGGTTTCGCAAACCTGACAGGTCTTGTCCAACTGCGTAACTCCTAAAAGATTAATCAGGGACTGCCTGGGAAGTTCGCACACGGTTTGCAGAGCTAAACGAAAAACGGCGTGCAGAAACCCTAACCGAAGAAGAACACGCCGAGTTGTTACAGTTGATTGATCAAATTGAAGCGCACGACGTTGAGCGTGTGAAAAACTTGGGGAAATTAGCACAACTTCGTAATGTGCCGGTGCGCACTCTGATGAAACAATTGGGGATACAGCGCCCGGCTTAGCCATTGTTGATGACGGCGCAGTTGCAGGTAAAATAGTCTAAAAGTCGCGTGGTCGCGTAGTCGCTTAGTCTGGTCGCCTTGTGATTACACGGCTATTTACTGGTCAGACCACCTGGACGAAAGCCGACGGACTACGCGACCAAACGACCACGCGACTTAGGACACTACCACCATGACCACAACCAGCCCAGCCATCGACACCGCAACTGCCGTACCGCAAGCCAACCCCCAGCGCGACTACACCATCGCCTGGGTGGCGACCTTTCTCTTTTTCATCGCCTTTTATGCGCTCATCGTCCCCCTCCCTCGCTACTTAACCGGCATCGGCCTGCCCGACTGGGAGGTGGGGCTGGTGTTGGGGGCGACGGCCATTGCGTCGCTGCTCATGCGGCCCATCTCTGGCGTGTTGACGGACCGCTTCGGGCATAAACGGATGATGTTGCTTGGGGCAACTTCATTAACCATCGGGGCAGTTGGTGTTGTGTTGACCACACAGGTAGCAATTCTGTTCACCCTGCGTATTTTGCAGTCGCTGGGGTATGTCATCTTTACCACCGCCGGCAATGCCCTGGTCGGTCAATTAGCCACACCAGAGGAACGGAGCAAAAAGATCGCCTACTTTGGTCTGGCCGCCAACTTCGCCATGACAATGACGCCCGGCGCGACTGACCTGTTGCTGCCACTCATTGGCTTAACCACCGCCTTCTGGCTCTCTGGTGGCATTGCTGCCAGTGCCGGCATGATGACGCGTGCGTTGCAATATCAAGCGCCAGCCGTCAACGATACGCAATCGTTGGCCTTAACGCAGTTATGGCGGTTTCCGCGCCAGCTTTGGCTGGCGATGTTTGTCTCAGCGCTCTTTGGGGCGGGGTTCGGCGCGTATTTTCAATACTTTGCGGTGCTGCTCGAACGGCGCACCATTCCCTCGGCGGCGGTCTTTGCCACTTACGGCATCAGCATCATTGTCACCCGTCTGCTCTTTGGTCGGTATCTGGATCGGATTGGATTTGGTCGAGTGCTGGCCATCGCTGCGTTGATCATGACTGCCGGGTTGGTGATTGCAGCCTATGGCTATTCACTGCCTATGTTGATTGCAGCGGCAGCGCTGATTGCGGCGGGCGGCGGTTTCTTTCACCCTATGCTGATTGCCCATCATGTCACCCTCCTGCCCCAGCGTTCCGGCTGGGCAGTGGCCTGCTTCTACTTCGGCTTTGACCTGGGCATTGGCGGCGGCGCGTGGCTGCTGGGCGCCGCGCTCGACCTGGGTGGGTTGGAGGCGCTCTATTTGACGGCGGCGTTGCTGACCCTTGCCACCCTGCTCTTGATTCCGGCGCTGGCGCGCCAACGGAGAGCCGCACTTGGAGAAAATAATTGATGAACATCCCTGTTGCGCACATTGATGACCCGGATGCAATCAACGCACTGCTCACTGCGTTGCGCACCCTGCATGGCCCAGCCTATGAATTTGCCGTTGGTCGCTGGGCTGGCGCGGTACGCCTGGTAGCGCCACCGGGGCGCACCGTCTACCGCTTTTTGATCCAAACAACGGCGGCAACAGTGCAACTTCAGCTAGGCGATCTTGTGCGGGGGCCGACCCCGGATGGTCCCTACCGCGCCCTCGACGAAGCGCTGGCGGAAGTGTTTTGATCTCAGTATACCTATCCATGCGGCTTAAAGTTCCCCATTTCCAGCAGGAATATCCCTTGCACGATTGGCCTGTCATCGTCTTTGTGTACGCGGCGGATTTGCACCATGGCGGCAGTGGCTTGCAGGCAATTGTTCTCGTGGAGATGGGTGATCATAAGGCAATTGCGCTCGACCCAATGGCCAAGCGAGCAACGCAGATTGACATACGAGCATTTGAGACCATGTGGACGAATTTTGGCAACCAAGGCATGGTCATTTGGCCGTAAGTGAAATGGTATGAAAAAACGTTCAATTCGTCCGCAGTGTAGCAAAGATGGCTTCGAGTGACATCTGCTGCCCGGCGGCGAAGGCGTCGGCAAAGGCCGCCGGGGCCAGCGCGGCACGAATTGTCGTGGCGCAGGCGTCGATCAGCGGTCGCATGGGGGTTTTGTCGGCGTAGCCAATCCGGGTGGCAATCTGCTCCGCCAGACCCAAACGGGTGGCCGCCAGCAAATAATGCGCTTGTTGCGCCGCCAGCCGGGCCGCCACAAAGAGAAAATCGGCAAATTCAATGGTGAACCAGCGCAAGCCGGCTTGATGGTTGATGCTCGCAGTCAGGTGGGTCTGCGCCAGCGTGAGATTGCCTTCGGCGAGAGCGATCTCGGCGACATAGCCATGAACACGCGCCACATATTCGTCGTTGCCCACGCCCTGGCAATGGCGCAAAGCATCATAGAGATAGTGATAGGCATCGGTGCTATTGCCGCTATGAAAGGTCGCCATGGCCAGGCGGGGCAGCCAATCACAAAGCCCCATGCGATTATGAACGGCGGCAGCAAGATCGACCGCCTCTTGAAAGAAGTGGCGCGCTGGCGCAAGCGCGCGGCGGATGAGCGCCAGACGACCCAGGTTACCAAGGGCATAGACGATGAAATCGCGATTCCCCAACGCATGAAAGAGCCGCAAACTGGCCTGTGACAGGCTTGCCGCCTTTTCATAGTCACCGACTTCATCAGTCAGCCGAATGGCATGGCGCGCCAACGTCATCGCCTGTAAATTGGCTACGTCCGCATAGAAACCGAAGTTGCTACCAAGCTCGTGCGCACCCTTCGGCTCGGCCAGGAGGGCAAAACAGGTGTCAAAGGCGGCAATGGCTTGATCGGCATCGGCGGCGACGTTGGCATAAAAGTACCAGGCCGCCGCCCGCAGGAGCTGCGAAGAAGAGCTTTCGCGCAACGCCGTGAGTTCGTGTTGATATTGTTCAATGGCGGGGAAATTGCCGAGACCACGCCAGCAACGGTAGAGCGTCACGAGCAGCGCAAAACGCAGATTGGCTTCAAAGTGGTGACGATGGGGCAGCAATTGTTCCAACCAATAGGCCCCTTCGTGCCACCGCGCGCCCATGTGCCAGCCATGATTCTGGGCGAGGCCCAGCCAGGCGGCGTCGACAAAATGACCGCTGTCAAGCGCCCACTGCCAGGCCGCCGTTAGGTTATCGTACTCAAGATGCAGACGCGCTGCCCATTGGAGACAATCGCTCCTGCGCAGATGGTCATCCACGGCACGGGCAAATTGCAGATAGGTGTGAAAATGGCGCTGTCGCATCAATTCGCTCTCGGCGTTGCGCGTCAGTTGTTCCAGGGCGAATTGACGCAGCGTTTCCAGCAGATAATAGCGTTGTTCGCCGGTGGGCAACGCTTCGCTGTGGATCATGCTTTTGCCAAGCAACGAGCGCAGCACCGAAATGAGCGAGTGCTGGTGCAGATGCGCTTGCCAACGGCTCACCTGTTCGATGGCGCTCAAATCAAAGCCGCCGGCAAAGACGCCCATCGTGCGAAAGAGGGCGCGTTCGACCGCGTCGAGCAGATGGTAGCTGCGCTGAATCGTCGTGTACAGCGTGCGCTGGGGCGGGGGCAGGTCGTGGGGGCCATCCACGAGTAAGGCCAGCGGACGCGTTTGCACTTCTTGATGGATTTGTTCAAGCGAGAGCAGATCGCTCTGCGCCGCACACAGTTCAAGCGCCAGCGGCAGGCGATCCAGCCGTTGGCAAATCAGTTCAATCGTTCCAAGATTGTGCGCCGCAAGGCTGAAGTTTCCCCCAACCGCCTGCGCACGCTGGCAGAAGAGTTCTACCGCGGCTTCAAGTTCCAGTGGCAGCACCTTGTGGCGTTGCTCGGCGCGCAGATGGAGCCGTTCACGGCTTGTGGCAAGAATATGCAGTTGCGGACACTCGGCAAGTAACTCCGCAATGAAAGAGGCTGCACCCGTGATCTGCTCTAAATTATCCAAAACCAACAACATAGCGCGGCGACGCAAGGATTCGATCAACCGGGTTTTGGGCGGTTTGGCGCTAAAATTCTCTTTGGCGATGACAGCGAGAATGGCATCAGCCATCAACGCGGCCTCGCTGACCGCAGCCAGGGCGACAAAGAACACACCATCGGGATAGGAAGGCTGTAAGATGTGCGCCACGGCCAACGCCAACGAGGTTTTCCCTACGCCCGGCGGGCCAATCAGCGTCAACAGCCGTCCCTGGTGACCCTGTAAACGATGGCAGATCTGGTTGATTTCAGCCTGACGACCGATGATTTGGGTTGGTGGATGGCGGAGGAAGGGGCGCGCATCGGGGCGGGCCGTGGCGGTAGGGTGGCTGGTGTGACGGTGCGTGATCTGCGCGGGCGTGCTTTCCCCCCGTGCGGCGGCCGCCTGTTCGATCAGGCAGGCAGTCAAGGCATCATCGTCCTGTAAGCCGAGGGCCGGCACAAAGCGCTCGGCAATGGCCTGTAAATTGGGCAGCCGCTGATTCTGTTCCAACTGTCCGATGAGGGAGAGGCTGTACCCCACGGCCGCGGCCAGATCACTTTGCGTCATCCCTGCGCGTTTCCGCAGTTGTTTGAGCAAAGCGCCAAAGGAAACCGCTGTCGGGAAAGGTCTCGCAACACTTGGCATTGTCGGGCAAACCTTGTGAGAATTTTATGAAAGCTTCTGTGTGAGTTTTTGTGTGAGTTGGGCGCTTGTTTCCAAGCATAGCATGTGCTTAACTGGTAGTCAAGCCGAAAATGGCGCAAACCAGGGCGTAACTACTCAGTCCGCTCTTAGCCAGTCCGTGACTGGCGTCTCCATCGCCAGTCACGGACTGGCTAAGAGCGGAGTAGGTACACTAGGACAATCAAAGTTTGGAGGAGATGTATGAACGAACAGCTTCCCCAGGTGATCCACACCTACCAAAATCACACATTGGACAGCACCCGTTGGCAGCACTACCGACCGCGGCCCGATGATATCGTGGTCGCCACCGCCTACAAAGCAGGCACAACCTGGATGCAAGAGCTTGTGCGCCAGTTGATCTTGATAAACCAGGCTGCACCCACGACGGAACCGATGGAACTGGGCGCGGTTTCCTACTGGCTTGAGAGTCGTTTTGCCCCGATCGCCGACGTGATTGCGCAACTGGAAGCGCAGCAACATCGCCGGTTTGTCAAGACCCATCTGGCGCTTGACGGCCTGCCCTTTTATCCACAGGTCAACTACATTGTCGTTGGGCGCGATGCGCGGGATGTCGCCATGTCCATGTGGAATCATCATGCGAACTACACCAAGGGGGCCTTGGAATTTATGCAAAACTTCCCAGGCCGCGTTGGCGATGCGCTGCCCCCAGCTACCAATCTTCACGAGTTTTGGCGTGATTGGATTCAGCGTGGCTGGTTTGCGTGGGAAAGCGAAGGCTATCCTTATTGGGGGAATATGCACCACACCCAAACCTGGTGGGCCTATCGTCATCTGCCCAATATCCACTTTGTCCACTATCACGATCTCAAGACCAATCTGGTCGGCGAATTGCACCGGCTAGCTGATTTTCTGGGGCTGCCCCTGCCCGCAGCCGCTTTGCCTGATATTCTACACAGCACCACATTGGAAGCAATGCGCACGCGTGCCGAACGCTTAAACCCCGGTATGATCGACTTTTGGCAAGAGGGCGCCAAAACCTTCTTTTACAAAGGCACCAATGGGCGCTGGCAGGATGTCCTCTCGCCTGAGGAACTGGCGCTCTATGAAGAAAAGGCGGCTCAAGTGTTGACGCCCGATTGCCGGGCATGGCTGGAGCAGGGGCGGGCGGCGCTCAAGTAGCATTGGTTCAGTCAATTTGTGGAATTTTTGTGTAAAAATCGCTTGCATTGGGGCGGAGCAACTGCTAGCATTGCGTACTGTCCCCACGCGATAGCCAAACAGGGGGAATTGTACAGATAATCGACAAGGATACAAGAACCAATTATGTCCACATCAAATGCGCAGAAAAATCTCGGACCTGTGATGGCAACGAGTATAGAAGCAATCGAAGATCGACTCTGGCTTTACACCTTTCCCGACGGTTTTCGTTGTTACAGCCATTCCGCTGCGCAGGAAACCCAACTGATCTACAACGAAATCTTTGTCAAAGCGGAGTATCTCGGCGATACGCTTTCGCTGGATCACTGTCGCTATGTGGTGGATGTGGGCGCCAACATCGGCATCTTTACACTCTTTGCCAAGTTGCGTAACCCCAATGTGGTCATCCATGCCTTTGAACCGATCAAAGCCACCTATGATGTCCTGTTGAAAAATATCGCGCTGCACGGCTTGACCGATGTCTACCCACATAACGATGCGCTTGGCAACGAAGATGGCGCCGAACGTACATTGACCTTTTACCCGAATGCCGCCGGTATTACGACAGCCTATCCGGAGAGTAAGGAAGCGCTGAAACGCCATTTGACCGAGGTGCTCGGACAAGAGACGGCCAATTATATCTTTCACGCGCCGCAGGTACACAACGTACAAACCCGTGCGCTCTCTGCGCTTCTCGACGAGTTAGCCATTCCGGCGATCGATCTCCTCAAAATCGATGTCGAAGGTGATGAACTGGCTGTATTACAGGGGATTGCGCAGCAGCATTATCCGCTTGTGCGCCAGATTAGCGCAGAAGTGCATAGCGATGCCCTTTGGGTAGAGATACAACCCCTCCTCACCCGTCTGGGATTTCGTGTGCTTTCCAGCATAGGCATTGCCAATTTCGAAAGCGCAGGCGGCAACAATCTCTACGCCATCAGACAATAAAGGAGAATCGAACCATGACGGAAGCAATCCGCATCGGCGTGATCGGTACAAGTTGGTGGGCAGACCTTGGTCACCTACCCTTCTTAACATCAGATGATCGCGCAAAGGTGGTTGCCATCTGCGGACGCCATCGGGAACGGGCGCAGGCGATGGCAGCCAAGTATCGCATACCCCAGGTTTTCACTGACTATCATGAACTGATCGCAAAAGGCGACGTACAAGCCGTTGCCATCTTGACCCCGGATGATGAACATTTTGCCATGACAATGGCCGCGCTCGACGCCGGATTGCATGTTCTCTGCGAAAAGCCGCTGGCGCGCAACGCGGCTCACGCCAAGCAGATGTACGAACGAGCCGAAGCGCAGGGTGTCCGCCACATGACCTATTTCACTTGGCGTTGGTTGCCGCACTATCGCTATCTGCGCGATGGCGTAACCCCGCCTACGCCTGGCGCTTTGACCCGCAACGGGCTAGCGGCGTCCTTGGTGACTATGGCTCGCACATGATCGACCTGGCCCATTATCTGGTGGGCGATATTGGGCGGGTCCAGGCACGGCTGACCACCAGCGCCCCCCGCAATGGGCTGGATGGCCGACCGCTCTACGGCGCTTGGGATGCCGCGACCCTCTTGCTCAAATTTCGCTACGGTGGCGAGGGCACCATTGAACTCAGCGCCGTGGCACGCACCCATGATCCGGCGCTGGAGCATACGGTCGTCCTGCATGGGGAAGCCGGTTCGTTGACCGCGGCTTTTGGTCTCTTCACCGCCGCGCCCACCGTGCAACTTGCCACCGGCGACAACGGCTTTCAGGAACTGGCCATTCCGACTGCGTACCTGTCGGGGCTTGATCCGGCGCAACCGGTAGGGTCGCAAATGGACGCGCTCTTCCGCCAGCCGGGCCTGGGCAGCCGCAGCTTTGTCGATGCCATTCTGGCCGGGCAGAGCGTTGCGCCCAGCTTCTACGAGGGGTGGCAGACACAGCGGGTGATCGACGCGGCGTTGGCAGCGTATGAACGGGGCGGGTGGATGGATGTCTAAGCTACATCACTGCATTCGGCGATGGGCGTCTGCATGCCTTCACGGCGAGGACATCTTGGTGGGCTTCGCGCAGGTCTGTGGCGCCCCGCATATTACCTGGCAAGTGGCGAAACGTTCTCTTTTTGTAAAACCAAAACATTTATAGTACAATTCAGAAGAAACGATGGTCAAGGAGAGAATGATCATGACACTTAACTTTGCAATTGAAACCGTGATGCAGTTACCCTACCCGCAACAAGAAATGTTGCTGGAAATCATTCACCGCCGCCACATTGAACAGCGCCGCAAAGAAATGGCTCAGGATGCCCAAAGCACATTGGCGGCCTTTCGGCTGGGGCAATTTTCTCCCCAACCTGTGCAAGCCGTGATCGATGAGCTACGTGCTGCATTGAATGAACCAGACAAAGCCGACGAAGCATGAGAGCGCTTGTCCTCACCCCTAAATTTAAACGCGCATTTCGCAAATTTGTGCGGCGCAATCCCCGTTTACAAAGCCGCATTGAAGAGACTTTGACGCAGATGCAAACCGATGTGTTTGCCCTCCACCTGGCTACCCACAAGCTTAGTGGGGAACTGTTCGGCTTACAAGCCTGTTCCTGCGGATACGATTGTCGGATTGTGTTTACTATCGAGCAGGACGCGAATACAAACCAAGAGGTAATTGTTCTCCTCGATATTGGCACACATGATGAAGTGTATTAACCCCTCGCGGCCCAAGCGGTGAATCAACAGGTTAGCAGCGCTGCTATGGCATAGCGAGCCGCTTCATCTAGCGGCATGGCTTGACCGGCAACCCAAGCGGCGGTAAAGGTGGCATCATCTAGTTGCTCGCACCTTCCATCTCACAGGGAATATTCCACGCCCTAGGCTACGTAGCGTGGTTGATCGCACTTGTTGTTGTGCAACAGATTTGATATACCTGCGCCGTCTGCATGGCAATGTTGTCCCATTGGTACGATATGTGGATTTCATCAAGTGCACGGATACGCCGTTGTTGCGCCGCCGCCGGATCGATAAAGAGTAAATGCACTGCCTGCCGAATGCTCTGAGGATCATTGGGCTGGCTCGTTAGCCCATTTTCTCTATGATTCACTACCTCAGCTAAACCGCCGACATTGCTGGCGATTACATTACAACCGAAGGCCATTGCCTCCAAAGCGACGCGACCAAACGGTTCATATAAGCTCGGAATGATCATGGCATCCACAATTTGATAAAGACAGTCGCGGTGGTAGTCGCTGACATGGCCCAGAAAATCGATTGATTTATCTACATGCAGTTCGTACGACAATGAATGGATTTTATCGCTATATTTGCCAACAACTAACAAACGCGTGCCAGGATGATCGGCCAAAATATGGGGCATGGCACGGATTAACACAGGCAACCCCTTTTCAAGGATCGCAGGGCCAATAAAAAGCAATAACTTCTGCGCTTGCGGTGCATATTGCTGACGCAGCAATGACAATTCCTCTGGGGGATAGTCTTCCTTTCGCTTCACCTTTATCCCATTCGCAATCACTTTGATTTTGTCCAATGGAGCGCCTAAATGCGCGTTTAACTGCTGGCGCATAAATTGGCTGCAAACAATTAGCTGCTTCGCCTCGGTGCAAAGCTCACGCTCGAATTGTTCAATCTGATCAATCTCAGCGGGTGGATCTTGTTGATATCGTTTGCGTTCAATTAAATGGAATGTGGCAAGCAAAGGTAAATGCCAACGATATTTTAGCGCAGTGCCAATCTTGGCGAATCGCCAATCTTGAATGTGTATTAGATCATAGTGGTGTTGCTGGATGAGACCATTGGCGCGTTCAACAATGGGTACAAGACCGGCAATTAGGCCGCTAACTGGGTAAGGTGGAACCAAGTACACATCCACACGAAAAGCAGTAATTGCGGGAGTGATCTGTTCTTCTAACTCACCTCCGGCAAAGCGCGGGGCTAACACATCGATTAGCAATGGTCTATCATCAAGTACAACCTGACCAAGCGCCGATATAAGATCTGCCACATGTTTACCACTGCCACCGGTGATGAAAGGAGGATATTCCCAACTAAGCATAAGGATACGCAATGCTTTCTGCTTTGACCTCGTTGAAACTAAACTGGCTGCTGCTTTGTCCGTTGCATCTGCTACGTTTTCGCTAGAGTCAAGAACGTGAGACAGGGTTGTCCTCAATCGATGTAATTCTTCCTGTGCTTGTGCAGTAAAATATGTCTCATGACGCGCTCGGCTTTCCTGTAAATCATTGCGCTCGGTTAACTTCGCCGCAGCGAATTGGCGGGCATATTCATGCATTTCAAATTCACCCGTCAAATTCCGGTATAGTAGCGATTTGTCAACCAGTGCAGACAATACGGATAGAGAAGCGTCAGCTACATAGACAGCAGCTTCACGCGTAAATTTGCCACGAAAGACAGATAATTGAGCAAAGAGCCGCTGCTCTTCCGGTGAAAGCAATCCCCACGAATGCTCAAAGACAGTGTAGAGGGAGCGGTGTCGTTCAGGTATGTCGCGCAATGTACTCGTCAGAAAATGCAGATTGTGTTCAATCTCCCAGGCGATCTCTGCGCATGAGAGGAGGTGAACCCATGATGCGCTCAGTTCAATGGCCAACGGCAGATAATCAACCAAATGACAAATCTTCTGAATAGTCGCGTGATTTTCCGGCGACGCCACGAAATCGGGGGCAACGGCTTCAGCGCGTTGGATAAACAACGCTGAGGCAACAGTAGCCGGCAGCGGCGGCACTGGAAAGCGCTGTTCAGCACGCAGATGTAAGCGTTCTCGGCTGGTCACCAATAGACACAACTTTGGACATTCAGCCAATAATGTTGCCAACAGTGGTGCGGCGGCAATGATCTGCTCAAAATTGTCGAGTAACAACAGTAACTCTTTTTGGCGCAACCCTTGCAACAAGCGCTGCTGCGCTGTTTGCTTACCTGTATCGACTAATTCAAGTTCGTCGGCAATGGCGGCGGCAACCAGTTCAGAATCGACGAGCGCCGCTAATGGCACAAAGCGCGCACCATCTTTGAAGAATGATTCTAGATGACGCGCCACTTCCAGTGCCAGGCGTGTTTTGCCGACACCCGGCGGCCCTACTAATGTGAGGAGCCGACCACTATGTCCTTGCAAGCGATTGCATAAGGCTTGCACCGCCTGATCGCGCCCAAGCAACGCCGCGGGTTGGCTCGGTAACCGGGATGCTTTGTTTGTGAACGTTTCGGTGACGACGAGTTGCGTCGTGCGCTGGAGGGTAATCGAGGCTGGTGGACGCTCACCACGCGCCAACGCCGCCTGTTCGATGAGGGCCGCAGCCATGGCGGGATCATCCTGCAAGCCCAGCGCCGGGATAAAGCGTTCGGACACCGCCTGGAGATCGGGTCGGCGTTGGGCCTTTTCCAGGCTAGAGATGAGCGCGATGCTATAGCCCAGCGCGGCGGCGAGGTCGCCTTGGGTCATGCCAGCGCGTTTGCGCAACTGCTTCAGTAGAACGCCAAAGGTATGATCGGTTGAGCTATGGGTGGATCGTGGCGCCATAGGTTCCTCTTGGTTGGGTACACGGTGACAGAGAGGCCGTTGGGAAAGCTGCCTGGAATTATACCTGAACATGCGTCAGTCAACAAACCGGATTTCCACAAAATTGTGGAATTTTTGTGTAAAAATCGCTTGCATTGGGCCGCCGCAACGGCTAGAGTTGTTTCCCATCGCGCACATCACCGCGAAACGCACGCTATTTATGCACAGATTATGCACAGAAAGGTTACCCCAAATGAATCAGCCCAAGCACTCCCATCGCGCCATCAGTATGGTTGCAGCCGTCGTGGTTCTGCTGGCAATCAGCCTCAGCAGCGCCGCACCGGCCTTGGCCAAAGCCACCGTCATTCACGAGAAGTACGCCGTTCCCGTGGATGAGATTATTTACTCGGATTGTGCCGGTGAGGCGATCCATTTCACCGGTGCATTCCATGTCGCCGCCCACACAACCATGGATGAAAATGGCGGTTTTCATACCACCTTTGTGGGCAACGATCACAATGTCACCGCCGTCGGTCTATCGACCGGTGCGATCTATCGTCGGGTCGGCGTGACGCATGTCAGCGATAACTTCAGCGGTCAGCTTCCCTATCAAACCTCCTATACCAACTCGTTCAGCTTCATTGGTCGGGGTATGGCCGCCAACACGCTGGAGATCGATATCGTCCGGCTCCACATTGATGAGAATGGGGTGTCAACGATCGTCTTTGAAAATCGCATCCTTGAATGTAAGTGAGATCAGCTATGCCCAATCACATATCGCTTGCAAGCGCCCTCGACCCTGTGACCGATGGTGAGGGCCAATCATCCCATCCTGCCGGCCAGCCGATTCGTTGGCTTGGGCAGGCGAATTGTTGCGACTCAGCGCAGGTGGGCGGGAAAGCGGCCAATTTGGGCAGACTTGCCCTACGTTATCCTGTGCCTGCCGGCTTTTGCCTGACTGCCCCAATGTTGAACCGCCAGCATCCGGCAGACCATCAAGAGAGGGTTCTTCATGCCTATACCGCCCTTAGCCAGATGGTTGGCCATGTAGAGCTGAGTGTCGCTGTCCGCTCCTCCGGCATTGATGAAGATGGCAAAAGTGCCTCGTTTGCCGGGCAATATGAAAGCTTTCTCAATGTGCGGGGCGCGGGCGCCGTGTTGACGGCTGTGGAAAAGTGTCTCCACTCCGCCTTTGCGCCGCGCGCCGTCGACTACCGCCTACAAGCCGGCCTCAACAGCGCCGACCTTCGGTTAGCCGTGTTGGTGCAACAGTTGGTTCCTGCGGATGTCAGCGCCGTGATCTTCAGCGCCAATCCAATCAATGGCAATCGTGAGGAAACGGTGATCACCGCCAGTTGGGGTTTAGGCGAAAGCGTGGTCGGCGGCACCGTGACCCCGGACACCTACATCGTACACCGGTCGCCCCCGCCCAGGATCACCGCACAGATCAATGACAAAGCGCGCATGACCGTAGCCACCGCTGCCGGGACTCATGAAGTGCCGGTGCCGCGGCTGCTCCGCAAGGCGCGCACCCTGACCGATACGCAACTCCTGGAAATGACAGACCTGGCCGCCACACTCCAATGCGAGATGGGCTACGCTGTCGATCTCGAATGCGCCTGGCATCAGGGCAAGCTTTTTCTTTTACAATGTCGTCCGATCACAACGTTAGCTTAAACGCCATCGCTTGAAAACCATTTACCCAAGGAGGTCATCTATGGAAACACCCCAACCCATGCCGGGTCAACCAATCCCGATCCCGCCCGATTTCCCGCTTGAATGGCGCAAACCATCTGACCCAGGCAACTTCTGGACGCGCGACATCATGCACTTCCCCTATCCCAGCGCCCCGCTCGCGGCATCCTTTCTCGATACCGTTATCGAACCAGGCATGAATCATGGCGCAGCGAAACTGGAGATGCCTGTGCGCTTTCAGTGGCGAGTGTTGAACACCTATGTTTACAGCACAACAACCCCGGTGCTGGGGGCAGATGGCAAGCCGCTCCAGCCGCCGCCTGATGCCGATCCGACCCAAAGCCCGATGTTCCAGACCATCATGAACCTGGCCAACATCTGGGAAAATCAACTGCTGCCGGAGACAAAGCAACTCCTGGCCGCTTGTGAAGCCATCGATCTGGCCGCAACCACGCTTGAGGAGCTTGTCACCTATTTTGACGACTTTGTGGCAAAGGCAACGCGCGCCTGGCAAATTCACTTTGAAATCGCCCACGCCATGCTGCCCGCCATGAGTATCTTTGATGACTTTTATCAGGAAGTTTTTGGCGCAGGGGCATTGGGCGCCTACCGTCTCCTGCAAGGGCTGGATAACAAGTCGCTGGAAGCTGACCGGCGCTTATATGCCCTTAGCCGCCTGGCCCAAAGTACACCAGCGGTGTTGAAAATTCTGGAAACGCAGCCACCCAATCAGGTGATGACGGCCTTACAAGCATCGGCGGAAAGTCACGCCTTCTTGTCGGCGCTGAATAGTTGGCTACAGGAGTATGGTCAACGTGGGGAGCTGTTTGATTCGTTGACCAGTGTAAGCTGGATTGAAGATCCGACACCTGCCATTCAGAATCTGCAAGGGTACATCTTGCGCAACGATGACGATGCGTTCGACGCCCATCGACAAGCAATGGCAACCGAACGGGAACAGTTGATTGCCGACGCGCGCACCACCCTGGCAACCTATCCTGAGCCTGTGCGCATGCAGTTCGAGGGATTGTTGCGCAGCGCCCAGGCGGCAACGGTGATCCAAGAAGATCACAACTACTGGATCGACCAGCGCGCCGTCTATCAACTGCGCCGCGCCTTTCTCGAAGTGGGGCGCCGGTTGGCCGCTTACGGTTCCATTGCCGATCCGCTGGATGTGATCTACCTGAGCGTTGCCGAGGTGCGCAACGCATTGCTGGCGCTCTTGCGCACACCTCAGGCACTACAAGCGCGCATCGCCGAACGCCAGGCCATTGCTGCACACTATGCCACCATTCAGCCGCCGTTCATGGTAGGCACGATGCCCGAAGGCCCGCCTCCCGATGACCCAGGCACACGCGCCGCCTTACGCTTCTTTGGCACGCCGCCTCAACCCAGTGGTGATCCCGACACGATCAACGGCGCGGCAGGGTCTCCCGGCAAAGTGCGCGGCAGCGCCAAAGTGATTCGCACCTTAGCCGAGGCGGGCAAACTGAGCAAGGGCGACATCCTGGTAACAGAAACGACAGCGCCGCCCTGGACGCCCCTCTTTGCCACCGCCGCCGCCATTGTTACGGATGCCGGCGGGATTCTCAGCCATTGTGCGGTCGTCGCGCGCGAGTATGGCATTCCGGCAGTGGTGGGTACCTACACTGCGACCCATCTGCTCTATGATGACATGCAGATCGAGGTCGATGGCGACAACGGCATGGTGCGCATCCTGGAAAAAGCATAATCCGATGACGACCGAGACATCAACCCAGCGCGTTAGCACAGGCGAGGCATGGCTGGTGGCAGCCATTGCTCTGATCACGATGCTGGCGCCCTTAAACAGCACCATGATCGCCATCGCGCTGCCCAGCATTGCCACACACTTTCGGGTGGGGATCAGCGCCGCCAGTGTGCTTGTCCCCACCTATCTCTTCATCATGGCCGTGCTGCAACCCGTGGCGGGTGGTCTGGGGGATCGCTTGGGCAGACGCCAGTTGATGCTGGGCAGCCTGGTGATCTTTGGGGTAGCTTCTTTGGGCGCGGCGCTGGCGATCAACCTGCTGCTGTTGATTGGGTGTCGCTTGTTACAGGCGTTGGCTGGCGCAGTCGCGTTCCCCAATGGCGTGGCGCTCCTGCGCGAGGCGATTCCCGGCGAACGGCGCGGGCGCGTGAGTGGCACCGTCGGTGCGGCGGCTTCCTTCGCCGCCGCACTGGGACCGGTGGTGGGCGGCTTGCTGGTACAGGGGCTGGGCTGGCAAGCGGTCTTCCTGACCAATGTCCCCGTTATTGCCGGGGCGCTGGCATTGGGCTACTTTGTCATTCCGTCATCGCCATCTCGTTTGCAGCAAAACGAAGTCGCCAAGTTCGACGGACTGCGCGGCAATCTGCTTGATCTGCGCACCTTTGTCGCCGCCAACGCGGCGGTGGCGCTGAGCAATCTTGCCATGTATGTCACCCTGCTGGCAGTGCCGATCCTGTTGACAAGTCACCGGCACTGGCCGCCCAGTTGGGTTGGCTTTACGCTGGCCGCGCTTTCGGTAATGAGCCTGGTCTGTGCGCCAGTCGGCGGCCGCTGGGCAGACACAATGGGGCGACGAGCGCCGGTGGTTCTGGGGCTAGGTGCGTTGACCCTTGGCTGCATCCTGGTCGGTATTGCCCAGGCGCGACTGCTGCCCATGCTGATTGCGGGGTTAATGTTGATGGGCGCAGGCTTGGGCATTTGCGGCGCCGGCATGCAGACCGCCGCCATTGAAGCGGTTTCCAAACGGATGGCCGGAACCGCCGCCGGTCTCTTCAGCACCAGCCGTTATGTCGGCAGCATTGTCGGCTCTACAGTCTGGACTGTGCTGATCGGCGCAGAGAAAGAGCAGTTCACTGTTGTATTTGCTATGGTGTTCATAGCCGCGGCGCTTTCGTTGGTTGCGAGTGTCGTCATGCAACCAATGCTGACTGAATAAAAAATGATAAGGAGACCGATATGACAAAAGATCAATCCAATCCATTGCCCAGTGCAACACCCACTACACCGCCCCCGCCCGCCATCCTGCTCCAGATGATGACCGGCTATTGGGTCTCACAGGCGATCTACGTCGCCGCCAAGCTGGGAGTGGCCGACCTGCTGGCCGACGGGCCGCAGCCGGTTGAGGCGCTGGCGACGGCGACGCAAGTCCATGCCCCCTCGCTGCACCGCGTGTTGCGGGCGCTGGCCAGCGTGGGCATCTTCACCGAAGCAAAGCCCACGCACCTTTGCCCTGACCCCCATGGCCTCTCTGTTGCGCACAAACACGCCAGATTCGATGGCCGCGCTGGCTATCATGTACGCCGAAGAACAGTACCGCGCTTGGGGCAACGTCCTCCACAGCGTGCGCACCGGTGAGACTGCCTTTGAAGACCATTTCGGCATGAGCTACTTTACCTACCTCGGCCAAAATCCCGCCGCTGATCGTGTCTTTAACGCGGCCATGACCGGTTACACGACGCAACTCGTCGGCGCCGTGCTAGCAGCCTATGACTTCTCGCCCTTCAAGAGCGTGGTGGATGTCGGCGGCAGCTATGGCACCTTGCTGGCTGCGATTCTACAGCAGAATCCAGCGTGCCGCGGGATTCTGTTCGACCAGCCCCATGTCGTCGCCGCTGCCGGTGAACAACTGGCGCAGAACAGCGTGGCCGAACGCTGCACGACCGTCGGCGGTGACTTCTTTGTCGCGGTGCCAGCCGGCGGCGACGCCTACCTGCTTGCGCAGATCCTGCATGATTGGGACGACGAACGCAGTATGACCATCCTCCGCCACTGTCGCCGCGCCATACCCCAACACGGGAAACTGTTGGTGATCGAACTGGTGCTGCCACCAGGGGAGGACCCCTTTATCGGCAAGTGGTTGGATCTGCACATGTTGGTGCTGCTGGGGGCGCGCGAGCGCACAGCAACAGAGTATGCGGCGCTCTTCCATGCGACAGGCTTTGAACTGACGCGGGTGATTCCCACGCCGGCGGGAGCAAGTGTGGTGGAGGCTGTGCCGGTCTGATGTAGATTTGGAGAGGGGACCATCGTACTCTTCGCTCAACCTGAAAGGGGATGGCTTTGTTGGTATGGCTACTCAGCAATTTCAACAACACCGGCATGACCATTGAGTGTAACGACAAGATGATTGAGTACATTACGACCGACGATGCTCTCATCTTCAGCGCGCACGCCGGCAACGCGAACAGCAAAAAGTTGATGCGGACCGATATAGAGCTTTACGAGATACATGTTCACTGAACGGCTGCCGCCCCATAGTCCATGGACACGGGCGGGGCCAACCGGTTTTGCGCCAATTGGCTCTAATAAATCGATCGGCAGCAATGTGCCGTCTGAACCAGAGTCCAGTAATGCTGATACCGTAAGCTCGGCGCTGCTTCGTTTTGGTAGACTTACACCCACCGTCATGATCGGCATGGGCGGGTCATACTCATGATTGTAATCATAGCTATAGATCCGTTTATTCAAGGGGCATCTGCGCTAAACGAATCGTGTAGACTTCTTCAATCGAAGGAGTTACTTGTTTGATTAGGATCACTTCGTCCGGGTATTGTTCGTCTAGCCGTAGGTAGAGGGCGAGTTGATCAGCGTCATGATCGATAAGCTGTCCACGACGAATAGCAACGTACTGCTTAGGATACTGTTGGAGAAGGGTCGGGTGTAAAACACGAAACGCCGCCATCTCCCGTGCCAGAATGCGATCGGCTTCGGCCCGTAGTAGCTCACGAATCGCTTTCTCAACAAGCGCTTCCGGCGAGAGGGCTTGCTCGTCGGCAACGATTGTCAATTGTCGCGCAACCTGTTCGCGAATAGTTACAATCATCATGCTAACTCCCGAAACTTTAGTTGTCTTCTTTCATTCAATTGGGGAAAGGCGAGATTAGTCAACAGAAAAACGTAAAGTTATTATACCAGGTTAATCGTGTTCCAGCAATACTTTTGTCAACTTTGGTCAATCAGCAATGGAGAAATCGCAATGACCGCACAGCTACCCCAAGTTATCCACACCTATCAATTCCACTCGCTGGACAGCACACGTTGGCAGCACTACCAGCCGCGGCCAGATGACATTGTTATCTCGACTTCGCTTAAATCGGGTACAACCTGGATGCTGGAAATCGTGCGTCAGTTGGTCTTTCTGGGGCAAGATGTCCCAGAGCGTAGCGAAGTGCCGGTGGGTCAGGTTTCGACCTGGCCCGATGGTCCCTGGTCACCGGTCGAGAAGATGCTGGAGAAGTTAGAAGCACAACAGCACCGCCGTTTTATGAAAACACATCTGCCGTTGGATGGCCTGCCCTTCTTTCCCCAGGTCAAGTACATCGTCGTGGGACGGGACACCCGCGATGTGGCAATGTCTATGTGGAATCATTACGCAGGGATGACGGATGGGGCTTTCGAGTTCCACAACGGCGTAGCGGGACGGATTGGTGCGCCCTTGCCCCACCCCCAACAGGACATCCACGCCTTCTGGCACGATTGGATCAGCCGGGGCTGGTTTGATTGGACAAGTGAGGGTTATCCCTTTCAGCCCAATCTCTATCACACCCAAAGTTGGTGGGAGTACCGCCATCTGCCCAACATCCTCTTTGTCCACTACAACGACCTCAAGGCTGATTTTCCAGGTGAGCTTCGTCGCATTGCTGACTTTCTGGCAATACCACTGACCGAGGAGCAGTTGCCTCCGCTCATGCAGACAGTAAGTCTCGAAACCATGCGCGAGCGCGAAGCACGTCTCAACCAAAGTTGGAGCGCCACTTTCAAGGATGGGGCAGGAACTTTCTTCTTCAAAGGCACCAACGGCCGCTGGAAGGATGTGCTTTCGGCGGAGGAACTGATGCTCTATGAAGAAAAGGCCGCGCAGGTGTTGACGCCAGATTGTCGGGCGTGGTTGGAGCAGGGGCGGGTGGCTTTGCCTCGGCTGCGTTAAGCTAGGGTTCTGCCGCTGCTCATAGATCGTCGAGCAGCAGAACTAACTCGTCACCAGCGAGTAATGAAATGCCAACTTCGTTGAACTTGGCAACAATATCCTTTGTCAGCAGATCATGATCAACCGTGAGCAGGTAATCCACCAGACCATAAACCGCAGCGGCGATCACTTTGTTATCATCGGGGTCACGACAAAGGCGCGGAACTTCTGGTGGTTCAATTAGTTCGATGTCATGCAGGAGGTGGCTATGGAAGGAGCGCAAGAGTTCGGGGTAAATTAGCTTGGCGACATCAGGATAGGCCAACACACGAAGATATTCATCGATCATGGCGGGCGACGCCACCACGGTAAAGCGTGCCGATTCCCAAGCCATCAGCAAGGTGGCTAATTCCGGTGGGCGCACCAAAGCCGCGACAAGTTAGTTCGTATCAATGACAATCCGCATCACTTGTTGTTACTCTTTTGTGGCGCGGCGCGCACGTTTGACCAATTGGACAATCTCTTCATCGGAAGGCGTTTGTTCTGCCTGGGTGCTTTGAATCGCCGCTTGCAGCGCTTTACGCGTCGCCGCAAAACGGGCGCGACGGCCAGCATCATCGAGCAATGTATCGATGGAAGAAATTCGCACAACCAGCACTTGTTCACCAACCGCCAGGTATGAAGGCAACTTGATCGTATGATCGGGGGCAATGGTGGCAACAAGTGAATTGACCGCTGACATAGGTAAGCTCCGTTCTTAAGGACAACAGATCGAACAACCAGACACAAGTATATCATAAGCCGATTGATTCAAGAATCGCGTCCGTGCTGATCGCCTGGCTCCGGGCATCACGGACATTTTCAAGGAGGGTTCCCAAACCTTTTACGGCAAAGGAGCTAACGTCCGGTGGAAGGATGCACTCTCGGCTGAGGAACTGGCGCTCTATGAAGAAAAGGCGGCGCAAGTGTTAACACCCGATTGCCGGGCATGGTTGGAGCGGGGGCGGGTGGCGCTCAAGGAGCAATAAATGTAGCGCGATTTGTGGAATTTTTGTGGAAAAATCGCTTGCATTGGGAAGCGATTGCTTCTACACTGGCGTACAGCTTGGCAGCCAATCGCGAATAACCCAAGCAAGGCGTTTGCCCAATGCAACAGGGAGGTTTGTTCACAATGGTTACGATGTTTATCAAAGCCAAGGTTCGTGCGTATGACAACTGGAAGCCTGGGTACGAT
>QWII01000141.1 GCA_021405325.1 Caldilinea sp. CFX5
CTTGGAGCCCGTCGATTACGAGCATTTCTGTGGATTGAAGGAGGAAAGCATGGTCAAGGTCCATCACCAGACAACGGATCAGATTGTGGCCTGGCGCGTGCGCGATGCGTTGGCGGCCCACCCACTCCTGGGTGGCGCAACGGCCCAAATTCATATTATTGCCGGTTATGAAGAAGTAATCCTGCTCGGCTGGGCGGTTGATGAAGCGGTGATGCAACTGGCGTTGCGGCTCACGCAGCGCGTGGCCGGCAAGCGCAGCGTCCAGGGCGAGCTACAACTCTGCCGCCAAGCCGCTAACAGAGCGCTGACAAAGCGCATATTTGATGATAACAAGTCACATGCGCTCAGCTAACAGAAGGGCGCTAGACTATAGAACCATAAGCGCTTGCACAAGCGGTGGTTCGTTGCTTAGCTCGTTGGTTTCGACAAGCTCAACCAACGAGCTAAGCAACGAACCACCGCTGAGCCAACCGACTAACTAACAAATGAACGGAAAGGGTTAAAAGTATATGCGAAACCAACCATACAACACCATGTTACGTGACTTTGCGACCATTGCCAATGCCATGAATCGCGCCTTTGAGCGCCCCTATGACTATGCGCGCAACGGCGGCCACAACAGGGCCAATGGCGCCACTGATGCGAATGGGAGCAAAGCCGCCGTCCAGATGCGCTTACCCTTGGATGTTGTTGGCACGGAAGAGGCGTTTGTCCTGACGGCCTATCTGCCCGGCGTCAACCCGGAGCAGGTGGAGATTACCTTCGAGGGTGAAGAGTTAAGCATTCGGGGCGAATTCCCGCAAACCCAAGGCGAGTTCCTCAAGCGTGAACTCTATCATGGCCCCTTTGAGCGCCGGTTGACCTTCAATGTGCCGGTCAATGCTGACGCCATTGAAGCCAGCTATGAACAAGGTGTGTTGACGTTGCGCGTACCCAAGGCCGAAGTGGCCCGACCCAAACAGATTAAAGTCGTCGCGCGGTAAAAGTCGGGGCGCGGATGTTGCTTGCGCGGATCACTCACTACCAGAAAAATGACTCGCGTCGCCTGAATCCGCGTCTGCCCCTGGCGCCGCTCCAACATGGAGCGGCGTTTTTTATTGTTTACGCTTCATGCGCCAATCGGGTTAGCCAGCAGGGCAAGGGCCGGCCGGTCTGCCCGCCGTTGCGCTTCCTGTTCGCTAACCGGCAGCGATGTAGGCGTGGCATTCGTTTCCGTTGATGCCCGCCCTTCGCTTACGGCAAACCATTGTTCAAGCCGCTGGGCGCGGGCCGCTTCGCGATTGAGCAGAAATTGCACCAACCCCGGATCTTGATAACGGGCCAGCAAGGCGGCATGACGTTGGCGGAGCAGCGCTTCATAGTCATCTGCGCTAAGGTAGCCGCGCGCCGGGAAAGGTGCGCTGATCACTTCGTGATCAGCTCGTCCACGATGCCGGCGGTGGCGCCAAAACAAATAGAGCAGGTCAATCACAACGACGGCGCAAACCGTCCACCAGGTCGCCGGCTCTAGCGCAGCGGTTGGGAGGGGAAACCCTGCCCAGTGCCGGAAGGGAGCACCAATGTCTTGCCCAAGCCCATGTAACTGAATTGGACGGGTCAGCACTGGCCCAAGCAGGACTACACAACCAAAGGCGGCGCCACTACCCGCCAGGAACAAAAGCAATTTCTGCCATTTCATACGTTTCTTCCAATCAAATGCCGTAGGAAAACTGTTGTAGGCTATGGTGTATGGTGCGGTTATCATAGTAATCGCAAATTGGCGGCAGATCCTTTGCTCACAAAGCTTACAATTTAGCAACCAGGCCAACGCTATGGGTCCTTCACTCATTGCTTAGGCAATTGTAAGCTTATCAAGGCGGAGAAGAGGTGCTATGTCCAGTAAAAGAAAACCCCTGGCTTGACTGGTATACCAGTCAAGCCAGGGGCAATCCCTGTCATCTAAGTCGGGGAGAGAGGACTTGAACCTCCGACCTCTTCGTCCCGAACGAAGCACGCTACCAAGCTGCGCTACTCCCCGAATTTAATCGCTAGATAGTCAAGCGAACGCTTCTACCTAAGCACGCCGACATCATAGCACGAAGGGCGGGGGATTGTCAAAGTGTCAAGTGACTGCTTGACATTATTCTGTTGGGTTCAATAAGGGTTGCAAGAAGCTACTGACCCGATAGCGGTTGCCGCCGCTGATGTTCGGGCTTCTATTGGATGCCGGATCTTTGCAACCCAGATTGAACCTTTCTTTTGTTTCCCTCTCCTTTCAAGAGAAAGACCAAGATAATTGTAAGTTAAGCGCGCTTATTGTAAGTACATATTTTTATGTCAGTAATGGTATTATGATCTAAAACTGCCATCGCTATAGTTTTGCGAGGATTACGATTTCGCCCATTTATGAATACACTTATGATCCCCGAAACAGACACCAACCACATCAATACGGCTGGCGGCGCTGCTGTCGGCGGCAATGTTGACGCTGGCGGCGCTTTCATTGGACGCGATCAGAACATTCAGGGCGATGTCGTCAAAGGCAACAAGATCGTCATCCACGCCGCCGCACCCTCCTCCATACAGCCAGAGCAACCAGCCCATCTTTCTCCACGGTGGCGGCGCGCCATCACCAGGAATACCATCCTCTTTGGCATTATCACGTTTTTCGCTGCGATTTTTACCAACATCGCCACTGGTGTTTTGCCGAAAAGCTGGGAAGACGATCGTTGGATCGCCTGGCCTCTGGCTGTCTTGCTCAACGGCATCTCGATCTGGCGCACCCTTCGCCAATCGTCGTTGGATGATCAAGCGACGCCGGCGCCCCGATCCGTTGACCAGCGTAATCGCCAGGCGATGCTGAAACAAGTCCGGCTCGACTGGATCGATGGCGTGTTGCGCAAATCGCTCTACCAAGAGGCGTTGATCGCGCTTGGGTTAGAGGAGCGACCTGACGCCATTGCACGTCCATGGGATGCCCAGGTGCAGCGGCCGAATCAACAGCCGCAGCCGTTGCCCGTCGGTACGAAGATCGGTGCGGTGTTTGATCAAGTTGGCGGCTCACTGCTGATTCTTGGCGCGCCAGGTGCGGGGAAGACAACCATGTTACTCCAATTGACCCGTGAGTTACTCGACCGGGCGGAACAGGAGGAAAGGCAACCGCTGCCGGTGGTCTTCAACCTGTCCGCTTGGGCGACCAACCGGCAGCCGCTCACGGAATGGTTGGTCGAAGAGCTAAAGAGCAAATACCATATTTCCCACAAGGTTGCCCAAAGTTGGGTGGACAACGAGCAGATCCTCCCGCTGCTGGACGGGCTGGATGAAGTCGCCGCCGCCGATCGCACCGCCTGTGTTGCGGCAATCAACACCTTTCACCATGCCCACCATCTCAGTGGCGTCGTTGTGTGCAGCCGGATCGCTGACTACGAACTGTTGACAACGAAATTGCATTTACAGGCCGCCGTGCTGGTGCAGCCATTGACCAGGCAACAGGCGGATGAACATTTGAAGGCATTGGGCCAACCGTTAGCCGGGGTACGCGCCGCATTGCGTGATGATCCAAGCCTGTGGGCGTTAGTCGAAACGCCGTTGTGGTTGAGCATTGTCATGCTGGCCTACCAAGGGATCTCCCCCCAAAAATTGCGCGCCGCCACGTCACCAGAAGCAAGGCGCAGGGAGATCCTAACCGCTTATATCCAGGCGATGTTCAGACGCCGGGGGCAAGCGCAACCGTACAACCAAGCGCAAACGATTTCCTGGCTCGCTTGGCTGGCTGGGCAGATGGTACAGCGTTCGCAATCGCTCTTTCTGATCGAGCGGCTACAGCCGGATTGGTTGCGCAATCGGCGACAAGTATACCTGTACCGGCTGATTTTTGGGCTGATTTTCGGGCTGATTTTCGGGCTGATTTTCGGGCTGGTTGTCGGGCTGCTTGGCGGGCTGGTTGTCGGGCTGCTTGGCGGGCTGGTTTTCGGGCTGGTTTTCGGGCTGCTTGGCGGGCTGGGGGGCGAGCTAGATGATAAGATTCAACCAGATGAAGTTTTGAATTTCTCATGGAAAAATGGGCTGGTTGTCGGGCTGGTTGTCGGGCTGGTTGTCGGGCTGGTTGGTGGGCTGCTTTTCGGGCTGGTTGGTGGGCTGGTTTTCGGACTGCTTGTTGGGTTGCTTGGCAGTAGTCGATCAACGGAGGTAGTGATAAAGAAGCTGCCTAACCAAGGAATTAGGCAATCGCTTAAAAATGGGCTGGTTAGTGGGCTGGTTGTCGGGCTGGTTTTCGGGCTGGTTAGTGGGCTGGTTTTCGGGCTGGTTAGCGGGCTGGTTAGCGGGCTGGTTGGTGGGCTGCTTTTCGGGCTGCTTGGCGGGCTGGGTACCTGTATTCAGCATTTTGTGCTGCGGTGGCTGCTTTTTGGTGACAGGTGTATCCCTTGGAATTATGCCCGCTTCCTCGATCATTGTGTTGATCGCATCTTTCTGCGACGTGTCGGTGGCGGCTACATCTTCATCCATCGCCTTGTCATGGAGCATTTTGCCGGTTTGACGGATGCGGACATCAAGCGCATCACCGGCGGCGGCCAATCCGATTGAGCTAGCGCTGCCGGCGCTTCATCCAAGCGCGATGCGACGATCCTGTCAAGCGTGCAACCATTGCCGCACGCAAATAGAAGGGCAGCGCCACCCTGGCTATGCCAACCCTTAGTTGCCTGTGGGCGTCGGCAGGAGCGAGGTGGCCGCGGTTTGCGTTGCGGTAGGGGCAGCGACCAGTGTGGCGACCGGCAGCGGCGTAGGTTCTTCGCCGATGACCGGCAAACCGACGGCCACGCGATCGACCAGGAACGCCGCGATCCAAGCGCCGCTTTGCAACTGGAGCCAATCGCCGGCCGGATTGCGACCAACAACCGGGAGCGCTTGACCCGCTTGCACGGTTCCCACCAGGGTAAAGGTTGTCCCTGGTCCGCTGCGCAAGTTGGCGTTTCGCTTGGCGAAGGCCGGCGCCTCCGCCAGGCGAAACGCCACTACGCGACTTTCGGCGGTTGCGGCGACGAGAAACTTGGCAATCCATTCGCCGGTGCTGAGTTGATACCACTCGCCGGCGTAATCAGTCACTGTGACCAATTGCCCGGCTCTGGCCCTACCAATAATCGCGTAAGTAAGGCCAGGGCCAAAACGTAGATTAGCCTCCTGCAAGACGACGGCATCAATGGTCAGGCGAACTTGCGCCATACTGGGCCGCAGGTTCAAAGTGCCGCCCAACCCCAACAGGATGATCAACAACCAAAGCCGCCGGCGGGTTTGCTCCCTCATCGCGAATCCTTTCATCGACAGCGCGCTCGCCCGGTGTGACCCTTGAAGACTACCCCGCCGGCCGGTGCGCCGCTACTGCGTTATTCTAATCCTTGCTTGCCGTTTGCCTCGAAGAGCAAGCCGCAATCGCCTTTATTATTCCAAATGGCTTTGCCGCGGCCAAACCTGTAATCGTGTGCGCGCATTCTTGCACGCGCACGCAACTCATTTTTGACATCCCGCACCAACCATGTTATCATGGAGTCACGCCAGGATCAACGTTGCGGCTAATTACCGCTTCGGGGGAACGTTGATTCTGGCTATTTTTATTGGCTCCGTCCAGCGGTTCCTTAGTCGCTTGACAACGCCATTGTGATCCTACATTACCAGCCGTAAGACAAAGAGCAGGACAACCGCTTTTCAATAAATCCTACGTTTTTCCAGTAATTCCCCTATCATATTTCTACTGCCTCCCTACGCACTTTTCCTACTATCTCTCGTCCGTCACCTGACGTACCCCTTCCGTCAATATTTTATCCGTCCGTCGAACGTTATTTGTCCAACGATCTCTTTTGTTTTTCCCTACAATCAACCTGGGTGTTACGGCACGCACACCCCACTGATTACGACGGCGCCGGCATAGAGCCGGTGGCCGGATCTGGCGTCGGCAGCGGCGCAAGCGTCATTGTAGAAAGAGAGAGAGAAGTAACCGATGAACACAACCAGATCATTGGACAAGTGCGAGGAACTAGGAACGGATCATCAACATGGTCCGCTGCAACGCCCCAAGGTTGCATGGGGGCCGCTGGTCTTCACCCTGATCTTCTTTTTGGCCGTGAGTGCGCTGATCGTTTCATCGCCCCAAGCCGCCAGCGCACAAGGGACTGTGCCGCCCGGCACCATTCCCCCCGGCACCATCCCGCCGACGGCGGTCATCTATCTGGGCTTTAAAAGCAGCGACGAAATCGAATTTGGCAACAGCACGATCCCCGACTTTCGCTACAAGAATGAAGACATTGTCGCCTACACCCCGGCCACCCAGGCGTTCTCGCTCTTCTTTGACGGGTCGGCGTGTGGGCTGGCCGATGCCAATCTGGATGATTTTGCCATTACCGACGATGGCACGCTCCTCTTCACGCTGCGTTCCAAGTTCACCATCCCCGGCTTGGGCGAGGTGGATGATTCGGATGTGGTGAGCTACACCGCCGGCGCCGGCGTCTGCGGCGCCTTCGGTATCCGGCTCCGGGGCGCCGATGTGGGGTTGACCAAGGGTTCGGAAGATATTGACGCGTTGGGGCTGGCCGCCGACGGCAGCTTGCTCATCAGCACCATCGGCACGGCCAAAGTTCCCAGCAGCGGCGGTGAGTTAGTCATCAAAGATCGCGACTTGATCAAGCTCGACGAGGCCACCGGGCTTTGGTCGCTCTACTTTGATGGCGATGATGTCGGGCTGACCCACAGCAGCGAAGACATCCGCAGCGTCTGGGAAGATCCCAACCTGGATGCGCAAAACCATCGCCAGCTCTACCTGACCCTGAGCGGCAACTTTTCGGTCAGCAGCATCAACCAAGGTAACGGTGACAAGAATGACATTGAAGGTTGCACCTTGCTCCAGAGCGGGGAAGAGACCCAATGTTCGTTCTTCAAATTGCTCGACGGTGAGACGGTCGGCATTGAAAACCAGCTTGATGGGCTGGCTATCCTCGGCGATCCGACGGTGGTAGGCAGCGCAGTGACCGGGCTGGGTAGCGGTGACATCGCCGAAGCAGCGGAAGCAGCCTATGACGCCGCCGACTATGCCGAAGCGCTGGCCGAAGGCGACGAAGGCGTGACCACCGATGACTTCATTGAGGTGGTGACGCGGATCTTTGTGCCTTTTGCGCAACGGTAAAAGCAACGGCAGTTGATGAGAGTTGGTTATTTATTTCGGTAACGAGGAGTTCGCACGTGGGCGTGCGAACTCCTCGTTACCGGTTTTATTGAAGCCGCCTCAGCGGCTAGATGAACATGACCCCAGCCGCTGAGGCGGCTTCTCGCTGTTTGCGGGGGGATTGCTTCCCTCTATCATCCTCCGCGCCCCCGCTCCATTGGTTGACGCATCGCCTTCCTCTTGGTATGATCAGAGCGCGTTTTCCTGTCCCCATCTCATTACCACAAACCAAGAGGAAGCAACTCATGAAAATTACCAACATCCGCTCGTGGGTGGTCAAAGTGCCGTGGGATCACAATCCCGGCGCCGGCGTGGTGCGCGACCCCGGCACGCGTGTCTTTATCTTTGTCCAGGTGGAGACCGATGCCGGCATTACCGGCTGGGGGGAGATCACCACCTACCCTGGCCCTGTCGCCAACCGGGCGGTCGCCGCCTATGTTGACCAGATCGGCGCCTGGCTCAAGGGCGAAGATCCGGCCAACATCGAAGCGATCTGGCACAAAACCTTCCGCGCCATGACCTATGTCGGCACGCGCGGCGCCACCACGGCGGCGATCAGCGCCATCGACATTGCGCTTTGGGACATTCGGGGTAAAGTGTTGGGTCTGCCCATCTACCAACTGATGGGTGGCCCGGTGCGCGACCGCATTCCGCTCTACTGTCATCCCTACAAACCGACCTCGCCGGAGACCATTACGGCCAGCGCCAAAGAGATCGCTGCGTCCGGTTTCAAAGCGTTCAAGATGGACCCGATGATCCACAACCTACGCAGCGGTAATGCCGGCTATCTGGATGGTGACCTGCCCGCCGATGTAGAAGCCAAAGCGTTGGAGATTTTGGCCGCGGCGCGGGAAGCGGTCGGGCCGGCGATGGAGATTCTGATCGACGCCCACGGGCTGTACAATGTCCCCTCTGCTGTACGCTTGGCGAACAAGATGGCGGCCTATAATATCTTCTGGTTTGAAGAGCCGGTGCCGCCCGAAAGTTGGAAGGCGCTCAAACAGGTGCGCGAACAGGTGAATGTTTCGCTCTGCACCGGCGAACGGCTCCATACGCGCTGGGAGTTTGTCCCCATTTTCGAGGAAGGGCTGGCCGATTTTGTCATGCCTGATGTGACCTGGACGGGCGGCATCTCTGAACTCAAGAAGATTGCGACGATGGCCGAAGCTTACTACATCCCCATCTCGCCCCATGACGCCAGCGGGCCGGTCAATGTGGTGGCCGGCGCTCAGGTGATGATGACCGTGCCCAACTTCTACAAGCTGGAAGTCCACCGCTATGACCTTTCCGGTTACAACCTGCTCATCGACCAGCCGCTGGATGTGCGTGAAGGCTGTCTTCACCTGACCGATCGACCGGGGCTGGGCATTGAGATGAATCTGGACACCCTGCGCACCTACGAAACCAGCGCTGAAGATTCAGCCAATTAGTACGACAATGTTACAGTAGACCCAGACCGCCGGGAGGTGGCTCGAAGATGGCTTGAATTTCAGCCTCATTTCCGGCCACCTCCCGGCGGTCTGGCGGCGATCAATTAGCGAATGTAACATTGTCGTAGTAGTTAACACGGATAGGGAAGATCACAGATACCTTACTCAATCTGTGATCTTCCCTATCCGTGTTCATTTTTGGATTCTCACTTATCCAGGTAGATTCAGTAGAAAGAATAACTGTAGGAATGTGGTGGATTTACAATAAATTTACTTCAATCTCTGTAAATCGCACAGATCCATTTTCACAAAAGAAAAAGAGTCGGTTCCCACGCAATTCGGGCAGCCGGTTAATGATACACCGTTGTTCGCCGATGCACACATCGATCATATCATCGTTCAGGATGACTTCCAGGGTAAACGGTGCATCCAGCCCGGCGACGCCTTCCATCCGTTCCTGGGCCAGGGTGACAGTGCGCAACGGAAGATCAAACGTGAGATCATACTTTTCCGCAAAAGCGCCTTGACCCCGCAAGCCCAAACCGAACCGAATACACCCAACGCCCGGCTCGACGCGACAGCGCACCCGACAGTTCCCCGGCAGAGTATCCAACGCCGCCACGGCCAACGTCTCCGGCGCATCAAAGGCAATGTGCTGCCTATCACCGCTACAGCCGGGGGTCAACACTGTCAAGGTGAGCGGGAGCGGGTCGCCCTGGCCGGGGGTCATTTCCGGTGGGAAGCGCGTGCCGAGCGTGCCGTCGGGGTGCTGGATCAGTTCCCGAAAGACTGCGTTGCCGCCCCAGAGCATCCGCCCGCTGTCTTGATCGCCATCGCGCGGGCCGGCCCAGCCGACGCCAATACGCCGGTTCGCGCCAAAGGGTGCGGTTTTCATGACAGCACAGAAGCGCGTATCCAGCACATCGACCGGCGGTCGCAACCACGGCCCCAACGGATGGCGCGCCATGCGATAATGGGTCTGGAGGCGCAAACCAAAGAGTAGATAATACCAACCGTTCCACGCAAAACAATCGGGACATTCCGGCACGCCTGCACCACCGCGCTCATAGCCGGGAATCAACAGCGGCCCGACCACTTCCCAGTGCCACAGGTCAGCGGAGGTTAAATGGAGCAGGCAACCGCCACGATCCGCCAACGGATACTCCTCGATTTTGGCCGTCACCAGCATGTGAAAGCGCCCGTCGTTGCTCTGAAAGACAAAGGGATCCCGGTAATCTTTGGGCGAGTAGCCAGGCGGCGGCGAGGCAAACGGGTTAGGCGCACTCTTTTCAAAATGGATGCCATCATGACTGACGGCGTGGCCCAGGTGTTGCGTCCAGTCGCGCAGCCGGGTGGCGTAGAAGGCATGGTAGACGCCATCATGATAAAAGGGCGACCCCGTGCAGATCGACCCTTCCCACTCGGCGCTAATCGGCAGGGCCAAGGGTTGATGTTCCCAGTGGATGAGATCGGTGGTGGTGGCGTGCGCCCACTGATGACCGCCCAGGCCGCCCAAGCCTTTGTGGTGCCCTTCGTCGAGCAGGTAAAAGAGATGAAAGACGCCGTCATGGGCAAAGGGCATACAGTCGCCAAGAAAGAAATCGCCGGCTGGCTTGAAGTATTGCATCGCGTATAATCCTTTTATTGTCACACGGATAGGAAGAAGCACGGAATAAAGGAGTGCGAACCGTGCTTCTTCCTATCCGTGTAAATGGCTTATGTTGATTATCGGGGTTCAATTGGAAACTAAAGGGTTGACAAGCCGCTGCGTTCCGATTGAACCATTATCTGGTTCAACGGTTTACACCGACAGCGGGTCGTCTACCCACGGATATTTGTTCAGATCGACGCGGGTAAATGGAATCTCTTTCATCCGCGGCGTGATTGCACCGGGTGCGGCCATGTAGATGATCTCGGCGGCAATG
This sequence comes from Caldilinea sp. CFX5, assembly GCA_021405325.1. The sequence goes on from QWII01000141.1 coordinate 10,545, forward strand.
GGGGCGTAGCCGGCGTAGAAATGTTGGGTCGATTTGACCACCAGCAGCTTTTTCTGTAACGGGTCGATGCCCAAGTTGCGGAAGACATCCGGGCTGAAGACCTGCCCCCGTTTGTTGTTGACAATGATGTCGATGCCCTGACAGTGGAGCGCCACCGCGTCACCACACTGGATCGGCAGCGGGTCGGCGCCTAGTTGCGGCCAGCCTTGCACCATCTTGTCGAGAATGCCGGTCACCGTCACGGTCAGATCGAGCGGATCGCCCGACATTGGCCCCATCTTGCCACCCAAGCGCACCCGCAGCGTCGCCCCCACCCCGGCAGCTTTGGCCAGATTGACCACAATCGGATCCCACAGCATCGCCACACCGGCCTGGGTGACGCCCCGGCGCAACAGTTCGCGCAACACAAAGGTCGAATCACTGGGCGCGCCGCCGCCGGCATTGTCGGCCTGATCAGCGATGACAATGGGCGCGTTGGGGTTGGCTAACGCCCGGTCGAGCGCCTCCTGCATGGAGAGCGAGGTGGCGGTGGCGGTGTGGCGCATGTTATAGAAGCGCCGCCCCCATTGTTCGGCCACAACTTTAGCCTGGGCCAGGTTATTGTCCGTCACCGCCAACATGCGCGCCCCACAATCCGGTATATCGCCCCAGGGGAAACAGTGGGCCAGTGAGAGGGAGAGGACGCCGTCTTTGCCCTCTGCCGCCATCATGGCATCGATAAAGGAACGCATCGGTTCGTAGGGCGTGTAATAGAAGCCGATCATGCGACAGTCAAAGAGCGCCATCGTCGGCTTGATCTTGCCCAGTTTGGTATCAACCGCCAACTGGAACAACTCCTTGGCGCGCAACCCGACATCAACATGAGGGTACTCTTTGTAGATGACAATCAGGTCGGCGTCATCGACCATCTGTTGGGTCAGGTGGCAATGGAGATCCAGTTCCACCGCGATGACAGTCTCCTTACCCACCAGTTGACGGACACGGGTGATCATGTCGCCTTCACAGTCGTCATAGTCGTCGGCGACCATGGCGCCATGCAACGGCAACAGCACAATGTCCACCGGCAGTTCATGCGCCAGATGGCTTAGGAATTCATCGCGCAGTTGCTCATAGGCGCTGCGGACAGTCAAACCGGCCGGCTGGGCAAAAGCGGCCAGGCTAAAGACAAACTCGTGCCCGCCCGCGGTGACAAGCTGACGAAAGGTGTCGATTTCGCCCATCTCGCCGGCTTTTTCCAGCGCATACTCGGCGGCGCGCACGACCTCAAAGTCTTGCAAGCCGGTGGGCATGGGGGAAAAGGTGTTAGTCTCGGTGGCGACAGAAGCAAGAAAGATTTTCATCGATTGATCCTTGTTGATGGCTGGTGATGGTTGTTTGCCTCCGCTGAGGCTGATAGGAATGCCCTGTATGATACAATCAGTTGGTGGATTTGTTCAAGCCGACTATTTCCTGGCTGGTTTGCCACTTTGTGCCAGAGCGCATACAATACCATTGTGTTGACAGATCGAGCGGTTTGACCGTGTAGAGGCGCGTTATGCAAAAATTACCCATTGGTGAACAATTTTTTGACCGGCTGCGTGAGAAAAATTTGCTTTATGTCGACAAAACCCGGCAGATTTATGACCTGATGCAAGTTGCTCCCTTTGTTTTCTTATCGCGCCCGCGTCGCTTTGGTAAATCATTGCTGACAACGACATTGCGGGAAATCTACCGGGGCAATCGTGATCTCTTTCGCGGGTTATGGATCGAAGACAAACTGGAGTGGCAACCTTCACCGGTCATTCTGATCAATTTCAATGATGTGAGTTACCGGACACAATCACTTGCCCAGGGGCTAATGGATTATTTAGATGAGTTAGCCCATGAACTGGGCTTTACCCTCTCCGCTGGTGATCCCAAAAAGAAATTTCGCGAATTGATCGCCCAGTTGTCAACACAGGGTAAAATTACGCTGCTGATCGATGAATATGACAAACCGATCACCGATCTCCTCGAAAATGCAGAGAAGGTGCAAGAGAACGTTAATACGCTAAAAGACTTTTATTCGGTGCTGAAATCATCCGAAGCCCAGCATCTACAATTTACCTTTATCACTGGTGTCTCTAAATATGGCAAACTCTCGATCTTCTCTGATCTCAATAACTTGATCGACATCACGGTTGACTCGCGCTTCGCTACCCTCTTGGGCTACACGCAACAGGAGTTAGAACACTATTTTGCCGACTATCTCGATCGCCTGGCGCAGACTTTTCAGTTGCCACGCAGTGAAATTTTGCGTCAAGCTGCCTTCTGGTACAACGGCTATTCGTGGGATGGCGTCAACCGGGTCTATGTTCCCTTTTCGACCCTGCTCTTTTTGGAATTGCAAACCTTTGAAAATCACTGGTTTGCCACCGGCACCCCCACCTTTTTGATCAAGCTGCTCCGGCAAAAACAGGTGCCGGCCTATAGCTTAGAATCGATCACCGCTGATACCAAACTGCTGAACAGCGCAGATGTCAATCAAATCAGCGTGGTCTCGCTTCTCTTTCAAACCGGCTATTTGACCATCAAACGGGTGCAACGGACGCTACAAGGACAGGTATATGAACTGGGCTACCCCAACTACGAAGTCGCCCACGCGTTTCAACAACATCTACTGGTTGATTATCTGGACACCAACCCGGATCAGGTGAACGCCTTCTTGCTGGTACAGTTGCAACAGGCATTGCAAGCCACTGACATTGACGCTTTTATCACCACCTTGCAAGCTGTCTTTGCCGACATTCCCAGCCGCCTTTTTCTGCCGCAGGAAGCTTATTATCATTCGGTGGTCTATCTGGTGCTGCGCTTATTGGGCTTCACCATCCACGCCGAACGAATGACCAATATTGGGCGGATTGACGCAGTCCTTGTACTACCCGACAAAGTCTATATCCTCGAATTCAAAATGACCACCGGCCAGATTGCACTCGATCAAATTCGCGACAAAAAGTATGCGCAACCCTTTCTCGGCGGCGACAAAACCGTAATTCTGCTGGGCATTGCCTTCGACAAAAGCGCCCACAATATCACTGACTGGGAACACGAAGTTACGTCGTAACCGGTTATTTATGCCACCCCGCGTAGCGTCAATGTATCCGCAAAATGACACGCCACCACATGCCCAGGGCTAATTTCTGTCAGGGGCGGCTCTTGTTGCGCACAGAGCGCCGTGGCATAGCGACAACGGGGATGAAAATAGCAACCGCTAGGCGGTTTGCTGGGGCTGGGGACTTCACCGCTGAGGATAATGCGCTGTTTCTGTGTCTTGGTCTCCGGCTTGGGCACGCTGGAGAGGAGCGCTTCGGTGTAGGGATGTTTGGGGTTGTGAAAGAGTTCTTCGGTATCAGCCATCTCCACCACTTTGCCCACATACATCACGGCGACGCGGTCGCTAATATGCTCGACCACACTGAGATCATGCGAGACAAAGAGGTAGGAGAGATTAAACTGTTCCTGTAAATCTTGCAGCAGGTTCAAAGTCTGCGCCTGGATCGACACATCAAGCGCCGAGACCGGTTCATCGGCAACAATAAATTTGGGGCGTAGGGCCAAAGCGCGCGCCACGGCAATCCGCTGGCGCTGCCCACCACTAAAGGCGTGGGGAAAACGGTGCATATGTTCCGGCAACAGCCCCACCAATTTCAGCAGTTGCGCCACCTGTTCTTCCGCCGCTTTGCCACGCGCAATGCCATTGACCACCAACGGTTCGCTCACAATTTTCAGCAAGGTCATGCGCGGGTTGAGCGACGAACTGGGGTCTTGGAAAACCATCTGCATGTTAAAGCGCAGTTGGCGCAAGGTCGCCTCGTCGGCCTGGGCGACATCAATCGGCCCCAGCTTCTGGTCATGGAAGATGACTTGCCCACTGGTCGGCTCAATGCCGCGCATAATGCAATGACCGGTTGTCGATTTGCCGCAACCGCTCTCGCCCACCAGCCCTACTGTCTTGCCCGCCGGCACAGTGAAGGAGACGCCATCCACCGCTTTGGTATGGCCCACCACCCGCCGCAGAAAACCGCGCACAATGGGGAAATGTTTCTTTAACTCTTTGACTTCCAAGATTGGCTTTTGCTGCTCACCCATGCAATAACTCGTTTATCTCTATTCGTAGTAAAGACCAACCCCCTCCCAACCTCCCCCAGTTTGGGGGAGGAGTAAAGGTTCCCTCCCCAAGGCTTGTCCTGGAAGGATGGGGATGGTTAGGGAGGGGTTAGTCTTTCCGACCGTTTTTTATTCACCGTACAGAAAACAATTGACGGCGTGTCCCGGCCCCAACGCCACCACCGGCGGCTCCTTGACATCACAGACACCCGGCATAAAGTGAGGACAGCGCGGATGAAAGGCGCAACCGCTGGGAATGGCAAAGGGACTGGGTACCATGCCGCTGATTGCATCGAGGCGCGCCGCGCTTTTCTGGCCCAGACGGGGGATCGACCGTAGTAACGCCTGCATATAGGGGTGCTTGGGGTCGTTGAGCAGAATCTCGACCGGCGCCCGCTCTACCACCTTGCCCAGGTACATGACAATCGCCTCTTCCACCATCTCGGCCACCACGCCCAGGTTGTGGGTGATGTACATGATCGCCATGCCAAAATCGCTCTGCAGATCGCGCAAGAGTTCCAGAATCTGCGCTTCCGTGGTGACATCAAGCGCGGTCGTCGGTTCATCGGCAATCAACAGGCTGGGACCGCAAGCCAGCGCCATCGCGATCATCGCCCGTTGACGCATCCCACCCGATAGTTGGTGCGGATAGCTGTCCAAAATGCGTTGGGGGTCGGGCATGTTGACGCGCTTAAGCATCTCCCGTGCAATCTCGCGCGCTTCGGTCTGGCTCACTTCGCGATGACAGAGGATGCCCTCAACGATCTGATTGCCGATGGTGTAGACCGGGTCGAGCGAAGTCATCGGCTCCTGAAAGATCATGGCGATCTGACCGCCACGAATGGCGCGCATCTGGGTGCTGTCCGGGTCAAGGGTGGTGAGATCGACGGGCTGCCCGTTGCTTTGCTCCAGCCCGTGATAGAGAATCTTGCCATCGACAATCTTCCCTGGCTTTTGCAACAGCCGCAGAATCGAGAGGCTGGTGATCGACTTGCCGCAACCGCTTTCGCCAATCACCCCCAGCGCCTGCCCCCGCCGGATGGCAAAGCTGACCCCATTCACCGCACGCACCACCCCACGCTGGGTAAAAAAGTACGTCTTCAGATCTTTCACTTCCAGCAGCAAATCTTTCCCCGGCATTAATTATTCCTCGTAGGGAAAAGTAGGACAGTGGCACAGTGAGTCAGTAGGTCAGTGAGTCAGTAAGACAGTAAGACAGTCACTTTGACTCACTGACTCACTGACCTACTGACCTACTGACCCACTGACCTACTGACTCACTGTCTCACTGATCTATTCCCCGGCAAATGGATCGGCGGCGTCCCGTAGCCCATCGCCGACAAAGTTAAAGGACACAATCGTCACCAGCACAAAGATGGCCGGGATGAGCAACCACGGCTCCGAGAGCAACACCCGCACATGTTGCGCCTCGTTGAGCAATACGCCCCAACTGGTCATTGGTGGTCGGATGCCTAAGCCGAGAAAACTGAGCGCCGTCTCGCCCAGAATCATACCTGGAATCGAGAGGGTGGCGATCACCAGCACATGGCTAAAAGTGTTGGGTAACAGGTGTTGGCTGATAATGCGCCAGGTGCTGCAATTGGTATAGCGCGCCGCCGTGACAAAGTCGGCATCGCGCAAGCCCAGCACAATGCCACGCACCTGGCGCGCGAGTCCCCCCCAAGTGACAAAGGAAAGCACAATGGCAATGCCAAAGTAGACCCGAATCGGCGACCAGTTGGGGGGTACGGCGGCGGCCAGCGCCAACCAGAGCGGAATCTGTGGAATCGAGGAGATCACTTCAATCAACCGCTGCACTACATTGTCAATGGCCCCGCCAAAGTAACCGCTGGTGACGCCGAGCAGCGCGCCCAAGACCAGACTGAGGATCACGCCGACCAACCCCACCGATAACGAAATGCGCGCCCCGTAGAGAACCCGCGAAAAGAGGTCGCGCCCGGTGCTGTCGGTGCCCATGAGAAAAAGCACTGCCGGCTCATCGACCGTAAAAAGGTGGCGATCGGTCGGGATCAACCCCAGCAGTTTGTATGGCTCGCCTTGCCCAAAAAAGCGGATCGGGTAGATCTCTTCCGGGTTTGGCGTAAAGACTTTGCGAAAGGTTTGCAGGTCGGTCTCGGCTTTTAGCCCATAGACAAAGGGCGGCCATTGCCAGTTGCCCTCGGCATCGATAATGCGCGGGCCGGAGGGTGGCGCGCTCACATATTTGTCATGGGTGCGATCCACCGAGTAGGGGGCAAAAAATTCAGCGAAGATCGCCAGGATATACATGATGATCAAGATAATGCCCCCCGCCAGCGCCAGTCGGTTGCGACAAAAGCGCAGCCACATCAACTGGCGCACCGAAAGCATCGCCCGTTGTTCTTCCTGATTGGCTTTGGTGATGGCAGGACTATGTGCCGTTGTTGCCGTCATTACTTCTTTTCCAATAAATATTTCAAGTACGCGCCATGTCACCCCCACCTAACCTCCCCCTGATAAGGGGAGGAACCCCTACGCTATAGGCAGTTCCCTCCCCAAGTTGGGGAGGGGTAGGGAGGGGTTCTCAATCAAACCGAATCCGTGGATCCAGCCAGGCCAACGCAATGTCGGCCAGCAGATTGCCCAGCACCAGGAGGAAACTGATGATGATCAGAATGGTGCCGGAGAGATAAATATCCTGTTCGAGCGTGGCCTGGATAAAGAGCGGCCCCAGGGTGGGCAAGCCCAGCACCTGCTCGACAATCGACGTGCCGCTGATCAACCAGGCCAGTACGCCACCCAATGCCATGATCAAGGGATGGAAAGCGTTACGCACGGCATGTTTCCAGATCACCTTGCGTTCCGGCACCCCTTTGGCGCGCGTCGCCTGGACATAGTTGACCCGCATCTCATCAAGCAAGTTGCCACGCATGACGCGCATCACCCAAGCCGTGCCGGTCAACACTACCGTGCCAATGGGAATCCAGAGATGTTTCGCTAAATCGACTACCTTGGCCAGCGACCACGGCGCGGTCGCCATCCCTTCGGAGAAAAGGCCGATATAGACATTCCCCGTCAAGCGCCAGGTGACGACCAGCAGGATCAGCGCGATCAAAAAGCCAGGCAACCCCAGCCCCAGAAAGGCCAGCACCGTCAGCGCATTATCACCAAACGAATATTGATGCGTCGCCGAGTAGACCCCCAGGCTGACGCCAATCAACCAGGAGAGGACAAAGGCCGGTAGTGTCATCGCCAGCGTCAGCGGCAAGCGATCAGCGATCAATTCGCGGACGGGACGTTGATAGATCATGGAGTCGCCAAAGTCGCCCTGGACAAAGCGCACCAACCAGCGGCTAAAGCGGATATAGGAGGGATCATCGAGGTTATAGAGCTTGCGCAGCGTTTCCCCCCGATCCCGCGCCCCCGACTGTCCCGACGCCTCCAGTTGCGACACATAGCGCGTCACATAATCGCCTGGCGGCAACTCCATACTGACATAGCCCACCAACGCCACCAAAAAGAGCGTCGGAATCGCCACCAAAATGCGGCGGAAGATGTATTCGACCACGGTTTTGCGATCTCCCTTGGGGAAGGTAGACAGGTAGACAAGTACACAGGTAGACAGGTACACAGGGAAATAGGACGTGTCTACCTGTCTACCTGTCTACCTGTTTACCTATCTACCTATCTACCTATCTACCTATCTACCTACTGCGCGAAATAGAACTGCTCCGGATCGGCGGTGCCGGGGAAGCCGAGATCCCAGCCGGCGACGAGACCGAAGTCCGGGACGTTGCGCAGGTTGTTGCTCACAATCAGCGCGCTGGGGTGGTCGCCGATGGTGCCGATGTAGAGCGGGCCATCTTCGATGTGAACTTTGTAGGCTTCGAGCAATTTGGCTTCGCGCTCAGCGGGGTCAACGGTGCTTAAGACTTCGGTGTAGCGTTGTTGCAGCCGTTCCAGCATGGAGCCGGGGCGGGCCGGGATGCCTTCCTTGCCGCCAGTCTGGTAGTAGAGACCAATGCGCGCGCCGCCCATACAGTAGGTGACGCCTTCCACTGGCGCCCAAACCGTTGCCGCAGAGATCAGACCCCATGCCGCAGCGCTACCCCACGCCCGAATCATCACCTCACCGGCCATGACCCGTTGGGAGAAGGTGCTCCATTCATCCGGCGCAACCACCGTCTTGAGACCAACCGCTTCCCAGTCCTGTTTGATCAGCTCCATAGCGTCAACCGATTGGCGATCATCCTGGGAAACCGAGACGATCAGTTCCAACGGCGTGCCATCGGCCCGTTCGCGCAGACCATCGCCATCGACATCCTTGAGACCGACCTCATCCAAGAGCGCGTTGGCCTGGTCGGGATCAAAGGCGGCGGCCAGGTTGACCCACTGGTCATAGACTTCTTTGCCGGCGTCGCTGCGGAATTCGGGGCTTTCCGGGCTAAGGGCGGCCTGACGGGGCTGACCCAAGCCCAGCGAGACCACTTCGCTAATGCGCTCGCGGTTAATGGCGACAGAGAGCGCCGTGCGGAACTGCTGGTTGTACATCAGATCGACAATGCCTTCATCCGGGTAGTCGTAGTAGAGGATCAGCCAAGGCCAGGCGTAGTCGCCGCGCTTCCAGAGCTTGACGGTGTAGTTGCCCTTGGCTTCATTCTCCTTGAGCACCGGCACGTCCTTGAGCGGAATGTCGCGCACCTGGAAGTCCAACTCGCCGGCAATGCCTTTGAGCGTGATCAGCTCGGCGGCGTTGCCACCGGCGGGGACGATCTTGGCTTCAATGCGATCGATATAGGGCAGTTGGTTGCCGTCCGCGTCGGTCTTCCAGAAGTAGGGGTTGCGCTCCATGGTAATGTGGTCGCCGGAGACATATTCAACCGTGCGCCAGGCAAAGAGAACCGGCATATCCGGGAATTGGAGCGGGTTGTTATAGCGCGCCAACAACTCTTTGGCATCGGCATTGGCGCTGTTGTGCTTGGGATGGAATTGCTTCAAGTAGTGCGACGGCACCAGATGTTGCGAAGAGTTATAGAAGCCGCGCGCCGCCAGGTCGACAAAGAGCGGATGGGAGGCGGCAAAGGTGAATTTCAGTGTGAAGTCATCGATCATGTCTACCTTCATCGGTTCGCCGTTGACACGCGTACCGGCGGGTGTCGAGAGACCGATGCTCTCATCCAACACCATCTCATTCCACCAAAAGAGATAGTCATTGGCGGTAAAGGGTTCACCATCCGACCACTTGATGCCCTGGCGCAATTTGGCGGTTAACTCGGTAGCGTCGGCGTTCCATTCCCAGCTTTCCAAAATATTGGGGCGGGTGCCGGAGACATCACGTTCCCACTTGACCAACCCTTCATTGCCGACCGTCATGCGCAGCCAGCCCAAGTTGTCATCGCCGGCGATCATGCGCAAGGTGCCGCCATATTGACCGGCGCTCTCCACCGGTTCCAAAACCAGCGGATTGACCGGCAACCGTTCTTCCACCGGCGGCAGCGACCCGGCCGTCACCATTTCGGCCAACATAGGCGCTTCTTTGGAGGCGGACGGCGCCGCTTCCTGGGTTGTACTCTGGGCTGACTCTTGCGCCGGTTGCGCCGCCGCCGGTTCAGCCGGTTGCGCAGCGGGCGCGCCACAACCCGCCAGCAACGCAATGATCACGATCATGGCAAGCCATTGCCAGGCGCCACGGTTCCTTGTTCGGGACATAGTTCTCTCCTTGTCTGATGGAATGATGGGGTGATGTTACACGGCATGGGCAGCGTGGGAAAGGCGCACGCCGTAAAAGAAAAGCGCTGTGATTGGCTGTCATTATAGCCGGCCGTACACAACCTGTCAAACAACTTTTTCAGATTCGTCCTGGCTGATGAAGGTTAGCGAATGGTTTCGGTAATCCTTGGAACTTGTCACGCCGGCGGCGATGACCTACAGTTACCGCTTTATTTTCGTAACGTTCATTAGTGAACCCTTACCCCCGCTTGTGGGGCATCATCCCCGGCAACAGCGGCGGGACCGGTTGGAGGATCTTGCGGCGGGCCGGCGTCAAGCGATCCAACAGCGCCTGCGAATATTGATAGCCAAAGCGAGTGGCGGCCCAACTAACGCCATAGCGGAAGATGGTCACGCGGCGTTCACCTTCAGTGTTAGTGCGGCTGCTGCCGCCGTGCATGATGCCATCGACAAAGAGCAGGGCGTCGCCCTTGTCCATGTAAACCGGGATCGCGCCTTCTAGTTCATCCATGCGGTCGCCGCGCCCATAGTCGCCGCGACCGGGGTGGTCAAAGTTGGATTTGTGGCTGCCCGGCACGACCATCGTTGGGCCGTCGCCTTCGTGAACATCGGTCAACGCCACGATGACGTTGCACTGTCCACAGCGGAAGAGACCATGTTCATAAAGGTAGCGCCCGCGCAGCGCGCCTTGATAGCCGCCCGAATGAACCGGATGATGGCCCCCAGAGCGGCGGATCGAGGCGATGCACTCATCCATAAACAGCCCTTCGACATAGCCCTTTTCTTCGCCGCAATAGTGGCGCAAATAGTTGATCCAGCTTGGGTGGTCGATCAGGCGTTCAAAGGGTTCGCCGGCTTCGACTACGTTGTGCAGTTCAAAGCCGGTGTCGCCGGTGTAGTCGCGGCGTTGGGCATTGCCCCACCACTCGCCATAGGCCAACGGCGGGAAGTTGTCAAAAGCTTCGTTCAAGGCCGCGAGCAAGTCCGGTTCAACCGCATTCTTCAAAACCAGGTAGCCGCGCAAGTCAAAGAGAAAATCATCAAGCGGAGTGGGGGTTCGTGGTTCCACCGGTTTATTATTCGGTCGCTTTTTCGACTTTGACATAGCCTGTTACCTCGATCATTGGTTGTCCATTGCGATCCACCCAGATGCCGCACTCGCTGCCACTGGCGCTTTGTTCGAGATCAATCGGGCTGCCATCCATGCGCAGCACGGGGAAGTACCACTTAGCGACCTGATGGGCGTCGCCTTCGATGTAGTGGGCGATCAAACTGCGGCGGAAGCGCTCGTCGCTACTGTTGGGCAGAGAGCCGTGGACAATCTGCCCGTTGAAAAAGAGCACATCGCCCGGCTCCATGATGACCGAAACGACCGGGTGATCGTCCGGCACGGGCACAGTGACATCGGTAAAGCTTTGCGTTGTATCCGCTTTGACGGTACAAAGAATCGGCCACTCTTGGCTGCCGGGGACGACTTGCAGACAGCCATTCTCTTCATCGCAACGATCCACCGCCATCCAGGCCGCAATACAGGTGCCGGGTTGCACACGGAGATAGTAGTTGTCTTGATGGAGCGCTTGGCCACGCGCCTGGGGCGGTTTGAAGTAGAACATAGTCTGCACGGCATACGGTTCTTTGCCCAACAACCCGGTGAGACATTCGTTGATGCGCGCGTCCAACAACCAGTTGAGCGAAACATCGTCGTGGCGATGCATCATCATCAGACGCGGCCATTGCAGCAGGGGATCATTGGCGGCGGGGTTGTTGATGCGCTGATCCATACGGGCGTTTTCGGTTAGCCGCATGGTGGTGTAATGCTCCTGATAAAAGGCAGCTTCTTCCGGACTGAATAAGCCTTTGACGACGACATAGCCGTCGCGCGCAAAGGCGGCTTTATGTTCGGTAGTAAACAAGGTTCGCTCCTATCGTGACCAATCAGCTTCACAGAGTACGCAAAGCTTTCACAGAGCTACACAGAGAGATTTTTAGTTTTTCTCGGCGAATCTCTGCGTGCTCTCTGTGTATCTCTGTGATTTGAATTGTGAAGAATAAACGCTAGTTGTCAAGTGCGCTTGGTAAACGTATACTACGAGTCTGGCACTATCATACGCACAATCGTAACCCTTGTCTATACACGGCCCTGCTATCCTTTATGCACAATCATGCTATTTTCGATCCGGCGCTTCACGAAACCAATCGCCAACCGATTACCCCAGCGCCGCCTGTGGGCATCTGGGTGGCCAACCATTTTTGCGCTTCCTACGGCTATCATGTACGGCGACCAGCGGGGACACGCGATTGGTTGTTAACCTTTACCCTGGACGGCGTCGGTTGCTATCGGCTAGGCGACCAGCCATACCTCTGTCGCGCCGGCGATGTGATGCTCCTGGAGCCGGGCGCCATGCACGATTATGCTACCTTGGACCAGGCCCAGCCCTGGAATTTTTACTGGGTGCATTTTTTGCCTCGTCCGCACTGGGTAGAGTGGTTGCAACTGCCGGTGCGCACGGCGGGGTTACGCGGCATCACCATTGATGATGCCGTCATGCAGCAGCGCATTGAACAAGCCTTTGTCCGTCTGCTGCACGATCTGCACAGTTCGACCCGCTTTCAACTCGATCTGGCCGCCACCGCCCTGGAAGAGATCCTGATCTGCATTGCTCAACACCGCGAGCGTACTAGCCCACAAACGCTCGACCTGCGCATTGCTGCTGTCTTACAGCGCCTCAACGCCAACTATCGCGAGCCGGTGACGATTGCCGCGCTGGCGCAGCAAGTCTCGCTGTCCCCCTCGCGGCTCTCGCATCTCTTCAAAGCCCAGGTGGGCCGGTCGATCATCGAGACGATGGTGTCGATTCGGCTGCACCAAACCGAACGCCTGCTCAAGTATACTTCTTTGCACATCGGTGAGATTGCCCATGAGGTGGGCTTTCAGTCGGCCTCTTACTTTTCCCGGCAATTCAAGGCGCACTACGGTCTTAGCCCAGAGGCGTATCGGCAGCAACAGCAGAAAGATACCATTGAGTGAGGGTTAGCTCGCTTTGATTGCGGTGATATTGAGGAAAGTGCGCAGCCTACGAGAATGTACCTGATAAATCAAAAGTTTTGGAAATAGGCTGTTGTCACAAATTTTTCTTCTTGCACTACCCCGTTGGGTTGTGTTGACCACCGAAATCGTACACATACAACCATGTGTGTATTAATGCTTATCGATTCGCCCTCTCCTGCCAGGCCACCCCCGCAAACAACGGCGCATAAAGATCATCTTCCAGATCAATATGCAACATTGCTAACTCAGCAGCAGTGGGCGCTCGTTCTTGAAACTGAACAAAGGGCAGCTCGCTGATCAGCGCCAGCGGCGTCCCTTCGTCACCCTCACCCATGACCAGCACGGCAGCGGCGGCCAAGGCATGGCTAACATTGGCTTTGGTCATGCGCAGCTTGCGACCAAAGAGATCGGTGCGCCCCACATAGTCATTGAGGGCGAGAAAACCGCTGTGGGCAATGGCGACGCCAGTCACACCCCAGCGCAGCGGCACCGGCGTGCTGTCGGTGATGATCACCCCAACTTGACGCAACCCAAAGTGTTGACAGAGCCAGGCACGTACTTCGTCCGCCACCCGTTGCGGTTCCTGCGGCCAGAGGACATAGTTGCCATTGGCGTTCGACTCATCAATACCGGCATTGGGGGTCAGCAAGTTGTCTTTGAGGGTAAGCGTCACCTGGTAGCGGCTGGCGCTAGGGGGGAGAAAATAGTCCGCCTCCGCTTCGACCAACTGCTGACGGTCGGCGTCCGCCATCGCCACCACCCGCCCCTGACAGATCGACACGATTTTGGAGGTGATCGCTAAAACGCTTTGCTCTTCTATTTGGGGGAGGTAGGTCGCCAGAATTGCCAACAGATCGTGGTCGGCGGTGGTGATGGGGTGGGTTTGGATGGGTTGCACACGCATGAAACAGCTCTTCTTTCCCTGAATCCTTGGGTCGCTTCGGTTGATTGACAGCGCTGGCGGCTCATGCTATAGTGTCCGCCAAATCGCTTTGCTCTGTCTATCATATCAAGGAACGTGAAGGAGCGTAAATCAATGTCTGCCTCAAGTGCGACCCAGGATGTAGCAGCGCCAGCGGCCAAGGTTGCCCCCAGCGCCGCGGAACGGTTTTTCTTTGATAACAATGGTTATCTTGTCTTGAAAAAGTTTCTGAGCGACGATCATGTGCAGCGGCTGCAGGAAGCGTTGGACCGCGTGATCGAACGACGACGCGCGTTGCAACAACAAAAGATCCCTCACACCGGCATGACCCAGTTGAAGGGCGAGCGCAGCACCCGCATCTTTTACATTCTGGATGACGACCCGCTCTTTCTAGAGATGCTCGACTGGCCGGCGATGGCGCCCTACATCAAAGGGTTGCTCAATCCCAAAGCCCACCATCACGCCTCCGACGCCATTGTCGAAGTGGGGAGTGAACTCTTTAGCCGCAGCATGGGCTGGCATCTCGACGGTCACGACAACGGCTATCGCAACCTGGGGCGACCGATTCCGCTGCTCCAACTCAAGATCGGCTACTATCTGACCGACATGACCGAGCCGGGCCAGGGCAACCTGACCCTGGTCCCCGGCAGCCACAAAGCGCTCCATGACCCCGACCCGGCGGATCTCAAGCGCACGGATCTCTTTTCTGGCGCGATCCAGGTCTGTGCGCCGGCGGGGACGGCCATCCTCTTTCACAACGCGCTCTGGCACTCCAGCGGCCCTTTTACGAAACAGGACGGTCAACGCACCATCCTCTACTATGCCTATGAACACCCGTGGATGATCGCATCACAGGAGCATTGGGGTTACTCCAAAGAATTTTATAACGCCCTCTCACCGGCGCGGCGCGCCTATTTTCATGGCTTTGTCTTTGACCCGCCGGAACAGCGTTGGGGGTAGACTAAGTAAGTTTTTCAACTTACGCTATTGAAAGCCCGTGGGTAAGCTTCAGTCAATCAGCAAGAGAGTAATCTATTTCGTGAACTCAACCATTTTTTGGGGGCTTGGGTCAGCCGTGACCTGGGGCATCGGTGATTTTTGTGGCGGCCTGGCGACGCGACGTACATCGGTCTGGACGGTGGTACTCTATTCGCAAGCGGTGGGGATGCTCCTATTGCTCTTGCTGGCCTTCGCCTTTGGCGAGAGCTTGCCCCGTGCCAGCGACTTGCTCTGGGGCGCGGTGGCCGGTCTCGCCGGGATAATCGGTTTACTGGCCTTGTATCAGGCGATGGCGCTGGGGCAGATGGCATTGGTTGCCCCGCTCACCGCAATCATTGCACTCTCGATCCCGGTGATCATCGGCATCGTGACTGAGGGCTGGCCGGCAGCCGCCACGGTGGGGGGCTTTGTGCTGGCCGGGGTGAGCGTGATGCTGATTTCGTATGCGCCCCAACGCAATGTCTCCACACGGGGGTTGTGGGTTGCCCTGGTGGCCGGTTGTGGCTTTGGCGGCTTTTTTGTTTTGATTGCGCAGACCCAAGATGCGGCGATCTTCTGGCCGCTGGTCACCGCGCGCGCCACCTCGGTCGTCACGTTGAGTGCATTCATGATAGGGCAAAGGCGCTCGGTCCTCTCCGCTACCCGCCAGGCCATCTTGCCGATCACCCTGGCCGGAGTTTTTGATGCCGGCGGCAATGCCTGTTTTGTTCTAGCTGAGCAGGCGGGTCGGCTCGATATTGCCAGCACCCTGTCGTCACTCTATCCGGTGAGTACGGTGGTGTTGGCGTTGGTTCTCCTGCGGGAACGCATTTCACCGGTACAAGGGGTGGGCGTGCTGATCGCGCTAGTGGCCATCCCCTTGATTGCCTAGTAATTCGCTTACCGCTAACGAAGTACAATCGGAGCATCGCCGCAGAACCCTAGCCAACGGACCGGCTCAGTCCGACAAGGCGCCGTCAAAATGATTCGCAGGCGGCCAGCTCGCCGCGCTGGAGACCAGCCTTCAGCGCGGCCTGCCGCTGTGCCGATGAGCCATGGGTCCACGATTCGGGGGCGACATAGCCCTGGGTCTCGCGCTGAATTTGATCATCACCGACAGCCGCCGCGGCGTCTAGGGCCTGGGCGATTTGCTCATCCGTTACCTGGGCCAGGTAGCCCGTTTCGGTGGCGTGGTAGGCCCAGACGCCGGCGAGACAGTCCGCCTGGAGTTCAACCTGCACGGCCATGCTCTGCGGTCCCGTAGCACGCGAGCCGGCGGCTTGGTCCAATATACCGGAGAGGTACTGAATGTGATGGCCATACTCGTGGGCAAGAACGTACGCTTCAGCGAACGGACCGCCTTGCGCGCCAAAGCGCGTTTGCAGTTCGTCAAAGAACGCGAGGTCCAGGTAAACCTTCTGATCGAGCGGACAATAGAACGGCCCCAGCGCCGCGGACGCATAGCCACAGGCCGCCTCGGTTGCCTGTGTGAAGAGCACGGTCTTGGCCTGGGTATACTCTCCCCCTTGGCGGGCAAATTCGTCAGCCCAGAACGCCTGAATGCTGTTGACGAAGCCCACAATGCGGCAATCCTCACGTGTATTGGCATCGGCTCCCGTTGCGCACGCCTCTGCCACGGTGGTGAAATCGCCGTCACTTTGCGTGGTTGCTGCGGGCGCTTGCTGAACAATGTCGATGACGTCACCGGGATTCCCGCCCAGCAGATAGAGCACTAACATAAGCACTAAGCCAAGGCCGCCGCCACCGACGGCTACCGCCCGTCCCACGCCTCGCCCGCGGCGGTCCTCAACCTGGGAGGGATCGAGACGAGATCTTCTGTTGAACGACATTGGTTTCCTCTCCTATCCGCTGAAGATGTTCTTGCGCGTTCTAGTTAAATATCCAGGCTTTCTAGCCGGTTATCAGCTATGATTGATGACCTATCCTACATGTTTGCTGCCATCACCTCCAGTAGAAAGATAGACCAGGAAGGTACAGAAAAGTATACAAAAACCGACACTGCTACCGGCGTCCAGAGCTACCCGATCCTGGTGGCGACGGGCGTCTAAAAGAAAAAGGGGCGCCCCGGTGGCTTCGACAAGCTCAGCCACCGGGGCGCCCTTTCACCCTGTCACCCCCTCACTCGGTCAGGGAAGCTGCCCCTGTACCACAAAGTTCGCCGCGCTACTCCCGTTGCCGGGGTGGCTGAAGACGACGTAGAGAATGAAGTTGATGTCATTGCCCGGCCCGGCGGCGATGACGCGCCCGTCCAGGTTGACATCGCCGACGCTGTAGGCCGTGACAATATAGTTGGCGTTGTGATTCGTGTTGCCGGGGGCCGCGAGCGCTTCGCTCAGAATAGCGTTGCGATCATTGCTTGGCCCGGCGCCAATGACCCGGTTATCGCCACTGGTGTTGCCCATCCAGAGTGTATAGACGCCACCCACTGTTGCCTGACCACTCGTGCCATAGCCGGCGCTGGTGGTGAAGTTCACGAGCGGGGTCGCTGCCGAAATTGCCACTGGCGTCGCTGTCATCGCGCCCAGGTGATTGCGATGTTTCACCGCCACGTAGTAGTTGTCGGCGGCCAGGGTGAAGGTCAGCGTACCTGTCCCATCCACCGCCACCACATCGCCATCGCGCTGGAGCAGCGCCGACTGGCGGGCCACCACCACCGACGGCACCACATTGTTCCGCACCTCGACCAGCACCCAATCAACAATCGCATCGTTACCCGTTACTGCCAACACTCCCGCTGTGGTTGTTGCCGTGGCAGTGTAGGGGGAAGTTGTCGGCACAAGACTTTTGCTGCGTAGCGTGTCGGTCATCATGCCCGCCGCCTGGATGTATGGCCCTTGCAGGAAGAGCTTGACCGGCAGCGTCACCGTGGTATCGCCCGCCACATCAGTTACGTTGACAGCGAAAGTTCGGTCGTCCGTGCCGGCGCTGTTGCTGGCGCGCACGGTGACATCATACTCATTGTCACCGCCGCTGTCGGTCGGGTTCTCGAAGTCGGGGGGCGTGACAAAGCGCAAGACGCCAGTGTTCGGGTCGATGGTGAACTTAGCCGCATCTGCGCCACCCACAATGCTGTAGGTGATCGGCGCCGTGCCGCTGGCAGTGACGGTCGTCACCACCGTTGTGTTCTCAGGAATACTAACGTCACCGCCACTATGATTAATGGTGGGCGCTGTCGTACCGGCACTGACCGGCGTGGTCGGCGTCATCGGCGGGGCCGCGTTGTTGCCGCTGTTGCTGTCACCGGGCGTGGTCACACTGCCGGTGAAGGGCCCTGGTTGGGTGCCAACCGCGCCTGCGCTCGGCGTCACCGGCAGTTGAATCGTGCTGGACGCGCCGGCGTTGAGCGGGCCGGGTTGTGTACAGGTGACGGTCTGTCCAACGGTCGTACAATTCCACGAACCGCTGGTGAAGTTGGCCGGCGCGCTGGTGTTGGCCGGCAGTGTCATTGTCGCCGTGATCGGGCCGGTGGTGGCGCCTGTGCCGCTGTTGGTGACCGTCATCGGCACATTGCTGGCGACGCCGCTCACAAAGCTGGGCGCCGGCTGGCCGATGGTGACGGTCAGATCCGGCACGCCGCCCACGGTAGTATCGACCGTGTTGGAGGTTGCCGGTGTGTTGTCGCCGCCACCCACAACGCTGGCGCTGTTGCTCTTGGCGCCGGCGGTAGTCGGGTTGACCGTGAGCGTGATGGTGGCCGTGCCGTTATTGGCGGCGATGGCGCTGCTGCCCGTACAGGTGACTGCCTGACCGGTAGCCGCACAGGTGAAGCCGCCGCCACTGCCGCTGACAAAGCTCAAGCCCGCCGCCAGTGTGTCAGTCATGGTGATGACGCCGCTGGTAGCCGCTGTCCCCGTGTTGGTGACAACCAGCGTGTAGGCAAAGTTTGTCCCCTGGGTGGTGTTGGCCGGGCCGCTCTTGCCGATGGTCAGGTTGGGTAGACCGGCAATCATCACACAGGCCGCCGCCTTGTTATCCTGGTCAATCATCTCCATGTCATCCGCCGTCAGGGTGACGGTGTTGAGCGCGCCGCTACAGGTGACGCCGACGCCGTTGAGCGTCACCGTGGTGGTGATCTCATCGGTATCATTGCTGGCGATGATCAAGCTGGCGCTCTTAGCGCCCGTGCTGGTGGGGCTGAAGAGCACTTCCACGTCGCAGCTTGCGCCGCCGGCCAGATCTTTGGTCAAGGGCGTGCAACTGCTGTCGGGCGGCACGATGACAAATTGATCACTATTGGCGCCGCTCAGGGTCAGATTTTGCACGGCCAGGTTGCCCGTGCCGACGTTGGTGATCACCACCCGTTGCGCCAGCGCCGTGCTATTGACGATGGTGTCGCCAAAGGTGAGCGTGGCCGGCAGCACGGTGATGTCCGGCGCTTGCACCACGCCCGTACCGCTCAGGTTGACAACTGTCGAAGCTTCATCGCTGTCGTTGCTGGCAATGGTCAACACGCCACTTTGCGCACCGTTGGCGTTGGGGGTGAAGGTGACGCCGGCACTACAGTTTGCGCCGGGGTTGAGAACGGCGCCGCAGCTATTCGTGTTGACAAATTGCCCACTGCCGCTGTTGGTCATCTGGATGCTGGTCAGGTTGAGCGGGGCATTGCCGACGTTGCTGATGGTCACATTGCGCACCGGCGACGTTTCGGTCGTGCCCAACATGCCAAAGTTCTGGCTGGTGGGGCTGATCGTGATCTCCGGTGACACGCTGGCGCGGGCCAGCGTGAAGTAGTCGCCGTCGGCAAAGTTGATCTCGGTTGTGCAGTTCGTGCCGTCACAGGTCATAAACTGGATGGTGTCACTGCTAGTAAAGACCGGGTCAACACTGCGCAGGAGGAAGGCCGCCTGTCCGGCGCCCAGGCTGAAGGCGCTTTGCGGCACGCGCACTGTCACCAGGCCAATCGGCTGGGTGATCGGCGTTGTCTCCTGCACCGTCCAAATGCGCGCCATGCGGGTGAGGCTGACGCTGACACTGGTGGCAATGGTGGTGGCGGCGTTGTTGTTACCCCAGAGCAGGAAGCTTTGGTCGGCGTCAAAGTTGTTGATGTTCTCGGCGTTGGTGGCCGCAATGCCGCCCAGCCCGATGGTGATCAGGTTATCGCTGTTGACGCTGTTCGATTGCTTTTGCAGCAGATCAGAGGCGTCGTCCCGGGCAATGCCGGCTACGTCGTAGTGATAGTTGCTGTTGCCGTCGTAATTCCAGACGAGTTCCCCCTTGGAGCTGACATAATTGCCGGGGGCGCGGCTGCCGCTCACCGTGCTGAGGCGCAGGGTGATGCCATATTTGAGCGCCAGGTAGGAGTAGACCTTGTCCATTTCCGCTGGGCTGAGGTTGCGCTCGTAGATCAACGCTTCGGGGATGCGGCCATCCCAATCTTCGCCGCCGCCGTCGCTGCCGAGGCCGACATTTTGCCCATAGTTGGCCTGGTTGGCGACCGTCATGTTCATCGGGATTTCTTCACCGGAGTAGTTGAAGCGCATGCCATTGGTGTTGCTGTTGGCGCCGCGCATCCCCCAGATCATGGCCTGATTGGTGGGTAGGGTTTCGGTGGTAAAGAGGTCAACGCTGCCGCCGCCATCGTACCAGGGACTGATCCAGGTGCCATCCAGGTCGATGGTCGGGTCGTTGTAGTTGTCACCCATGCCCATCAAGGTGCGCACACCGCCGGTCACGTCGGTATCACCCACGGCGACGAAGGTGAGATCGTCGGTGGTCTGCACCACACGGCTGGTGTTGCGGATAAAGTCATCACTAAAGTCCAGCGCCGGGTTAAAGTTGCCACGGGCCACGCCGGCGCGGTAGGTCGGCTTTTGCCCGGTCGTTGTCTGGGTCAGATCCAGACCGGCGCCGGACTGGTCGTTCCATTGCTGGACGCTGTCGCCCTCCACAGCCGCGGTTGCGCCGCCGTCGCTAAAGACCTCCTTGTCGGCGCGCACCCAGAAGGCGAGACCGTTGGTGACGCCACCTGGCGCCGTGGCCATCGCCGGTCGGGGCAGGACAATGGTGCCGTTACAGACGTTGACCTCGGTGCCGGCGGTTGCCGCCTGACCCCAGAGTTGAATATTATCAATGAAAGAGCCATAGGAGAGATTGTTGTCAGTCTCGTTGTTGATAAAGTTGACCTGCACCATGCCATTGGCGGGAGCGATAAAGCTCAGGCGCGCTTCCTGCCAACCGCCCACATGGGGTACTTGATTGACCGTGTGACTGGCGCTGGCCAACGTGTCCGTGCGGTCGCTGTTCAACACCTGGACATCCAGCTTCACTGTGTAGTTATGCAGATGCGAGGCATAGTTGTAGCGCAGGGTGTAACTCTGTCCCGGCGCCAGGCCGTTGATGATCTGGCGCAGTTTGCCGTCACCGGGCGATCCGTTCATATCGATCAGGAAGCGATATTCACCGCCGGCGCCATCATGGGTGTCGGTAGGGCCGGTCGTTGACCAACCCGGCACTTTGGTCTGGTTGAGACCAGTGGGGCCGGAGGCGAAGTTGCCGTTGACGATATAGTTGAGATCGCGGCTGATCAAGACATTGTCAATGTTGACGCCATAAAAGGTGTTGCCGTCCGTTTCGTCATTCTCAAAGACAATCTTGACCTGGCCATTGGCCGGCGCCGTGAAGAAGTAGCGTAGGGTACACCAGCCCTCATGTACCACATGGCCTTTACAACTGACGCGCTTCTCATAAAGCTTGGCGTTGGTGGAATCAAGCAGAGTCCAGGAAGCGTGGTTCTGGTAATTAAACTGGAAGGCATAGGTCTGGCCGGCCTGTAAGCCAGTGACGGTCTGTTCCAACCGGGCATTCGTGCCGGGCGACCCGTTGAGGTCAACCATTTTTTCGTAGAGCAAACCAGGGTTGAAGACATCCACCGGGCCATTGATGACCGTCCAGCCGGGGATGGCGTCGTTGGCAATGTTGAGCGCCGCCGGGCCGTTCTCAAAGTCGCCGTTGATGACATGGTTGAGCGGCTCATCGGCCACCCGCACATTGTCTACCAGGATGCCATGCGAGGTGAAGACATCGGTGCTGAGATCCTGAAAACGCAGGGTGACGCTGCCGCTGGCCGGCGCCGTGAAGCTCTGGCGGAAATGTTTCCAGCCTTTTTGGTTGCCGTCGCCATTGCTTGTGACTGTTTGGTTGATCAACGGCGTCGCGCCATCCAACACCTGTACCCGCGCTTGTTCGTTGGCAAAGACGTGAGGCGTATAGTCAAATTCAAAGAGATAGCTCTGCCCAGGGGTCAACCCAGTGACCGTCTGACGTGCGATCCCCGGCCCCGGACTACCGGCCAGATCCAGTTCGCTGCGCGAGCGGTCGGGGTGGAAGTAGGCGGCGTGAATATCGACGCGCCCGCTCTCCACCGTCCAGTAGGGAATGTTGGTCGTATTCAAGCCGTGTGGGCCGGCTTCAAAAGAGCCATTCAGCACATAGTTCATCAGCCGATGCGCCACGCGTACATCGTCAATCAAGATGCCGTGGCTGGAAAGACCGTTGACATTTAGACTGGCAAATTGCAGTTTGACAATGCCATCTGCCGGCGCCGTAAAGCTTTGGCGGAAGTTCTGCCACCCTTTGTGATAGAAGTCGCCGGTCGAGACCAATGTCTGGTTGATGAGCGCCCCATTGCTTGAATCCAGCACCTTGACGGTTGCCTGTTCAGTGGTGTTGGTGTGGCTGGTATAGCTAAATTCAAAGAAATAGCTCTGGTTAGGCGTCAGGCCGGTAATGGTCTGTTCCACTGCGCCGGGGCCGGGTGAGCCATCGAGATCGAGTTCGCTGGTGCTGCCATCGGGGTGCCAGTAGACGCCATGCACATCGACCCGCCCACTTGTCACTGTCCAACCGGGGATGTTGGTAATATTCAAGCCATCCGGCCCCATCTCAAAGGAACCGTTGACCACCATGTTTTCTTCCGGGTGAACTGTGGTCAGCCACTGGTTGTAAGCCATCGGCCCCACATCGCGAATGGCGCTGGCTTGCGCCGTCGCCGGTTCACCCCAGAACGGCTGGAGCGCTGCTGTCATCTGACCGGCCAGCGTACCCCACCAACTTCCCAACCCAACGTTTTGGGCAACCGCTGCCGCCATCGGCGGCGTCGGCTGCACCACCCCCACCGTCGCCGTCCCCGCCACCATCAAAATCTGGGCGCAGACGACAATCCAGGTGAGCAGTTTATAAACCCTTGATTTTTGCATAATCATTATCCTTTGTTTGTCTACCAAGCCGCGGTCAGTGAGACAGTAGGTCAGTGGGACAGTGAGTCAGTGTGTCAGTGGGACTAATCACTGTCTTGCTGTCTTACTGATTGACTGTCTCACTGACTACGGCGTCACCGAGATTGTCACCGTTGCCGAGGCGCCGCCGGCTAGGGAAGGCCAGGTGCAGGTGACAGTACCGCTGTTATGCATGCAGTTGCCGCCGCCGGTGGCGTTGGCCGAGCCGAAGGTGACGCCGGCCGGTAGCGGGTCGGTCATCACGACGTTGGAGGCGGCGATGGTTCCCTTGTTCAACACTGTGATCGTGTAGGTGAAGGGCGTGCTGATGGTGGCGTTGCTGACGCTGGCGCTTTTGGTCACGGCCAGGTTGTAGGCGCCTGTGCTGCCGCCGCCACCGTTGCTGCTGGGGGTGGCGCCGCTCAAGGCGACGTTGACCGTGCTTTCGTCACTGTCGTTGCTGGTGATGACCAACTGCGCTATCCGGTTGCCTGCTGCCGTCGGCGTAAAGGTCAGTTGCACCGTACAACTGGCGCCGGCGTTGAGCGCAGCACCGCAGTTATTGCTGCTGATGGCAAAGCGGGCCGCGTCGGCGCCGCTGAGCGCAATGTTGGTAAGGCTCAGGCTGACATCACCCTGGTTTTGGATCGTCGCCGCTTGGGCTGCTGAGGTGCTGCCCACGTTAACCGTGCCAAAGTCGATAGTGGTCGGCGTCACGTTGATTTCCGGCACGGTCGAACTGCTGCTAAAGGTGAAGAAGTCGCCGTTGTTAAAGTTGACCGTGGCGACATAGTTGCCGCCTTGGGAAGTCAGCGGGATGGTGCGATCCACCGTGCCGAAGTTGGCGTCGCTGCTGTGGACGATCAAGCTGCGCAGACCAACCGTGGGAACCGCCGAGCGGGGCAGAACTACGGTGACAACTCCGACCGTCCCCGTCTCTTGCACCTTCCAGACGCGGGCCAGACGGTTGTTGCTGCCGCCGTTGTAGGCTGCTGTCAGTGTTGCTGCGCCGTTGTTATCGCCCCAGAGCAGGAAGCTCTTGTTGGCGCTGAAGGTGCTGCTGTTGGCGGCGTTGCTGGCGGCAATCGTCCCCAGGCCGATGATCGGTTGGATACCACTGTTGCTGCTCTTCGCTTGTTTCTGCTGCAAGACCGACGCATCATCACGCCCGATACCGGCAATGTTATTGTTGTAGGTGGCATTGGCTGTGGCATCCCAGACTTTGGTTGTACCATCGGCGGCCAGATAATCCGGCACGGCTGTACCCGCCGCGTTGAGATAGGTGATGCCATATTTGATTGCCAGATATGAATTGATCCGTTGCATCTCTGTTGCGCTCAGAATTCGGTCATAAGAGATGATCTCGGACGTATCGCCACCGGAGGGATTGTCGTTGTTCGCATCGTTGCTAATGAACAGGTGCTTACCGATCCCAATCGAAGCATTGACGCCACCAGAGACCGTCGTGTTGGCGCCATTCAAGTACAGGTTTGCGGTGTGCGTGCCGCTTGTCCACTGGGGCATGGCGTAGGCGTTGATTTGCGGCACGCCATTCACGCGGCTGGCTGCCGCCGGGAAGGTGCCGATGGCTTGATAATTGCCATCCCACCACAGCCAAGACTGATTCGCTGATTGGGAAGCATACCAAGGTTTTTCGACAGTGGTGAAGTTATTCGCTTCGGAGTAGGAGATCATCGTGCGTTGCTGGGTGACATCGGGTTGGCTCCTGAGGATAAAGGATGTCAGGTCGCGATGGGCATAGGTGGGGAAGACATCGTTTAGCAATAAGGCGCCGTTACAGTTGGTGCTGTTGTCGGTAAGCGCCGGGTTGAAGTTGTGCTTATTTGCCGTAAAGGTGGGGAAGGTACAGGTGCCTAATTGCCCAGCCGTCCCGCCCGACGAGCCATTATTCACCCAACTGTTGACAGCGGCGCCATCGGTTGTCGTGTTGGCGCCGCTGTCGGCCCGCAACCAGACCACCGGCGCGGCTACACCACCGGGCGCCGTTATGTCACGGCCAAAGGTGAAGAATTGGCCGTTGGTGAAGTTCACAGTGGCGCTACCACTGCTAAAGGCAATTTCGGTGACGCCGGTGGCAAAGGTCGGGTCGCTACTTACCAGCAGATGATCGGCGCCGCTGCCTTGCACGACGACGTTGCCGACTGTGCCGGTCTCCTGTACCTTCCAGACGCGGTTCATGCGGAAGTAACCAGCGGCGGGGGTGAAACTGGTGGGGGTGTAACCGACGCCATAGCTGGCCGCCTGATTGTTGCTACCCCAAACAAGAAAATTCCGATTGGCGGCAAAGCTGTTGCTATTGGCGGCATTGCTGGCCGCAATCGTGCCCAGACCAATGGTTGGTTGGAAGCCGGGGTTGGTGCTGGTCGCTTGTTTCTGCTTCAGCGCCGAGGCGTCGTCGCGTCCGATGCCGGCGATGTTGTTGCTGTAAGCCGCATGGGCGATTGCATCCCACACCACGGTCGTCCCATCGCCCGCCACATAGTTCTGGGCTGTACTCTGATCCAGGGTGATACCGTACTTGAGGGCAAGGTAAGACTCAATCCGCTGCCGTTCTGTATTGCTGACGTCAGTTCGATACCAGATGACCTCCTGAATATCGCCAGGGAACGCGCCGTTAATGTCCCAGGTGCCATAGCCGATGTTGAAGATATCGCCGGCAAAGCCGCCCCCTGCGGTAATCGCCGAAGCTGTGTGCTTGCCGTTCAGCCCCACCGTCAACTGTGTACCCGCCGTGCGGGCGCCGAAGATGGCGGATGTATTGACGACAACATCATCGCTGACCGTTACGCGGCCGGGGCCGGAGCTAAAGCGGTAGAAAGCAGGGCTGCCATCAACGATGCTGAGGCCCGGTTCGCCGGCAAAATTGTCATCATTGTCCATGCCCGTGATTCTGCCGTCGTTAGTCAAAGAAGTGGCGCGCGCCACGGCAAAGACAGAGACTTCCGTTACATCAATGGGGGGCCAGGGTGTGGCAAATGAGCTATTCACATCTTTGAAGTAGTTGGCGGTTGAGAAACTGGAGAAGTAGGGATGAAAATTATGGGCTGCATCGGCCGCTTGCAGCGTCATCGCGCCAATGGTTTCGATGGGATTCCCGTTGAGCGAGCGATCTGCCCAATTAGCACAGGCATCACCGGGGGTGCAGCCGGCATCGTCCGCTTTACTCCAAAAGACCAGTCCGTTCACAACGGCGCCGGGTGCAGTGATTGCTTTGCCAAAAGTGAAGAATTGCCCGTTGCTGAAATCTACCGTGGCGTTGCCGCTGCTCATATCAATTTCGGTAACGCCGCTGGCAAAAGTCGGGTCGCTGCTCACCAACAGGTGATCGGCGCCACTGCCTTGCACGACGATGTTGCCTACCGTGCCGGTCTCCTGCACCTTCCAAACGCGATTCATGCGGAAGTAACCAGCGGCGGGGGTAAAGCTGCTGGGGGTATAGCTAACATCATAGTTGGCGGCCTGGCCGTTGTGACCCCAGACGAGAAAACTCTTGTTTGCGCCAAAGGCTGCGCCGTTATCGATCATTGGTTGGATACCGGCGTTCACACTGCGCGACTTACGCTGATCTAAGGCCGAGCCATCATCACGGCCAATGCCGGCGATGTCAAAGCGATAGGGTTGATAAGCGGCATCGCTTGTCCCCGGCCAGACCACCGTCGTCCCATCGGAGAGGACGTAGTCGAAGTTCTGGGTGGCGCTGCTGGGGCTGGCATCCAGTGTAATGCCATATTTGAGCGCCAGGTAGCTGTTGACCTGGTTCAATTCCGCGGCGCTCAATTGTTTGTTATAGACCAGCACTTCGCCGATCAAGCCAAGCCAATTCTCGCCGCCGCTGGAGCCGACATAAAGCCCACCGCCAATGCCGGCCCCTTGCGCCGAGTCCATGTCGGTGGTTTCATTAAAGCCGTCGATGGTGCTGATGATATTGCCTGTGCCCCCGGCGGTATTCGCCGACCCCAACGCAAAGATCTGGGGCTGTTGATTCGCACCGCCACTGTTGCCATTGTAGAGCCGGGCCGTTGAATCAAAAGCGCCACCCCCCAACTCGGCTGGGCTGCTGCCATCCATCCAAACGTTCCAACCGTTGGGGCTGACGCCATCGGTCTGTAAATCGAAGCCGGGGTCGTTGCCGTTATCGCCCAAGCCCAGCGGGGCGCGCAATTCCGCCACGTTCGTGCGTTTGTCCTTGGCAACGACGATCCCTTGCCAACCATCGGTGGCGGCGTGAAGGCGTGTGGTGCTGTTTAGCCCATCCCCGCCGTCGAAGCTAAGGGCGGGGTTAAAGTTCAAGAGATTGGCCGCCGTCGTGCTGTAATAGAGCGGTCGACTGCCAGTCGCCGCCTGAGTAATGTGGTAAGGTGTAGCCTGGTTGCTCCATTGCGCCACGTTCTGTCCATCGGTGGCCGTGATGCCGGCATCGGCTTTGTACCAGCCGACTAGCGCTGCGCCCACGCCACCAGGCGCCGGGGAATAGGTGGGTTGCTGGACAAAGGCATAATAGACATCCAGATCGAGCAGCGCGCCCACCA
This sequence comes from Caldilinea sp. CFX5, assembly GCA_021405325.1. The sequence goes on from QWII01000141.1 coordinate 38,112, forward strand.
GGCTACCAGCCTCCAAGCGCACTTCATCAAAGGCTTTGCTGGTCACAAAGCTGATGGCGTTGCTGTTGGCCCCGCCAAAGAGCGAAACATCCAGCAAAGCGCCGGAGGCAGCCGTCTCCTGAAGCGCGCCGCCAAGATAGGTTTTGATGCTGAACGAGCTAAAGAGACTCAGGTCAATCAGCCCGCCGCCGTTATCTACCAGAAAACCGGCGCGATAGCCGGCCGGGAAGGTGACGTTGGTATCCACCGCAAAGTAGACGCCGCCTACCAACCCCAGCGGAATGCTGATGTTGCCAAAGTTGGTGGTATTGGCATCCACCACATTGGCCGAGTTGGTGATAAAACAGTTGAGCACCGTACACAAGCCGGTGCGGGCGCTGGTGATGGTGGCGCTGTGGGTGGTGGAGAGCAGCGCGACTGGGGCGCCATAGCTGGTGGCTGCCTGGGCGCTGGTCGGCTCACCCCAAAGCGGTTGCACCTTGGCCGTCAAGTCGCCGAAGCGCTGGGCGAGCCAATCGCCTAGGCCGATCTGGCGTACCGCAGCCGTTGCCATCTGGGGCGTCGGCTGTACGGCGGCCATCAGTGCGCCCAAGGGCAGGGCGATCTGGCAACCAATGACCACCAGGGTGATCAAACAATGCAAAAGGTGGCGTGGTTTACGCCTGGTTGTTTGGTTCATGGTGTTGAACTCCTGAACGAATGAGAAGATGAGACGGTGCGTGTTACGTGTTGCGTGTTGCGTGATGCGTGTTGCGTGAATTGTGAAAAGGGAAAGGCGAACGTACAGGCGGCTTGGTCACCTGCAGAAGGAGCAGTGACCGGCAACCTGTTAGCACTGGTATTCCATAAGGTTGGTGCGGTTAAGAATTTGAAGCTTAATAGAAGCAGGGCTGGACGGAAGTTGTCCAGCCCTGGGTAATTTCGGCAGGATAATACCGCTCTGCACTGGTGGGCAAGAGTTGCCTCACCAGCGCGCGCGGGTTGTGTCTGGTTCAGTTGCCGTCCACACATCGCTACTACCTCAAAGAGCCTGTTGGCGCAGGCGACGATTGGTGATGACAGCGATCTGTCAGCGCCGCCGTCACTATGGTAGTGTAGCGAATCGCAAGCGGTTTGTATATAGGTAGGGAGTACCAATTGACCGTTACGTCTTTTCGCCCAAGCTTGTCTAGCAAATAGCCGAAGCGCTATGCGATTTTTACGACAGGCCGGCGTGCAAGGTGCATTGTTTGTTAATAATCATTTGCTAAGTGTTAACCCTGATCCGCGTTTTTGTTAATCCGTAGATGGCACACTCAGTGAGCGAGCGACCTGGATTCGTGGCCTACCGACCCACTATGTCGGCGCGCAGTGATGTCCGGGTGATGCGCTATGCCTACCCCAAATTTATTGAGTTTCTCCACACGGTGCGCTACATTGACAAGGCTATATTGAAGATGAAGCGGGCCGGCTGCGGCTGCAAACCGAGGAAGAGCATCGCTTTTGCATGGGGTGCCACAGTGCGGTAGGGGTGACAGTCGATCAGACCTTCACGCTGGCGCGCAAAGTGCCGGGCGCAGACGGTTGGGGCCATCAAGATTTAGCCGGCATCCCCGATGTGCCGCAACTGGGTCATGATCAGCCGGAGATTCTCACCTATTTTGAACGGGTGACCGGGGGTGATGAATTCCGCGCCAATGACGAAATTCTCGCCCGCTTCTTCCCCGGCGGCGTGTTGGCTCGGGAAACGGTTTTACGCGCGGCCCCCGGTGGCGACCAGGACATCCGCTTTTTGATAGCCCCCTCGCGCGAGGGGGCCACCGTGCTCAATAAAGCCTATATGGCGCTGGTCAAAGAACAGCGTTTTGAGTTTGGCCGCGATGCCGTGATCAAGCCGACGGTCAAGCTAGTGAAGTTAAATACGTTGGACTTGGACGCGCGTACGGTGCGGGCCAAAACACGCGAAGAATTATTAGCGTTGCCGACGGTACAGGCAGAGATCGCCACAGCAAAGAAGCAAGGGCAGGACTATAGCGCAGCGCTCACCACCAAATATGGCGCCCGGTTAAAGCTACGCACCTTTGCGGTGGTTGCTGTCGGCTTTGAACGTATTGTTTGGCAACCGGTAACGCGTTGATGCCCTTCGTGGTTTGCCCGCCCACCGACTTATCATCGCTGACGCGCTTGTCGTTGGCTACTGAGATAATTGCTCACCATCACCAGGATCAAGAGTGCGCCCCAGGCAAATTGGCGGAAGAAGGTCGCGCCGCTGGAGCCGGAGAAATCAAGCAGGAACATATTGAGACCGGTGGAGAGGAATTGCAGACAGAGGATCGCCAGCACCAGGCCGGCCACCCGGCCAAAGCCGCCGGTGTAGCTGACGCCGCCCAGGATAGCAATCAAGACCGTGAGCAGCGTATAAGATTCACCGTAATCGGGTTTGGCCGAGTTGTTGCGCGCCAGAAAGATCAGACCGGCCACCGCCGCCAGCAACCCACTGAGCCAGTAGGTGCGCACCAAAACGCCCACCGTATTGATGCCCGAAAAGCGCGCCGCCGTGGGGTTTGACCCCAACATGTAGACATTAAAGCCAAAGGTGGTGCGACCGAGAATCAGTGAAAAGAGCAGCGCCAGCAGCAGAAAGATCACCATCGGCATGGGGACGCCCAAGAGATCGCCGCTACCCAGAAAGAGCAGTTGCGCCACCCCCGGTTGCGCCCGCCCTTTGGTGATGGCAACGGCAAAACCGGCATAGAGCGAAAGCGTCCCCAGCGTCGCCAGGATCGGCGTAATGCCCACGCGGGCAATGAGGAAGCCGTTAAAGAGGCCACAGATTGTACCGATGCCAAAGATCACCACGAGCGCGACCGCCATCCCCGGCAGCGCTTGCAGCAGCGTGGCGTCCGGACTGACCAACCAGCCTAAGGTTAAGGCGGCGCACACCGCTGACAAGTTCGCAATGCTGACCGCCGACAGATCAATGCCGCCGGTGAGCATGGTGATCATAATCGCAATCGCCAGGATGCCAAATTCGGGGAATTGCACGGCCATCGACTGCAAGTTTTGCACCGTGGGGAATTGGGTCGGCAGGAGGAAGCTAAAGAGCGCAAAGATGGCGATGGCGATGAGCAACAGCCGCAGCAAGTGACTCTCTTCGCTGTTGCGCCCTAGGCGGAAGCCCGGCCTGGCCGGTTTGGTTGGCTTGGTTGGTAAAGCTGCACTCTCACGCATGTTGCCCTGCTCCTTGCCAGCGACCGGTTGTCTGCTTCATGCGCAACGCCGGGATCCCGGTGCCGATAATGATAATCAAGCCAATCACCACCCGTTGCCACTCCGAGGGGACGCCGATGAGGATCAAGCTATTTTTCATGACAGTGACAAGCGCCACCCCCAGGAGGGTGCCAATCACCGTCCCCCGTCCGCCGGTCAACTGGGCGCCACCCAAGACCACCGCCGCGATCACATCCAACTCGGTGCCGACAATGTCCTGCGGGTTGGCCTGACGTTGTAATGAGCCATAGGTCATCCCGGCGACCCCGGCGAGCAGGCCGACAGCGCCATAAATGAAATATTGGATGCTGGCGATATTAAAGCCGGCTCGTTCCGCTGCTTCCCGTGCGCCGCCCAGGGCGTAGATGCCACGGCCCAACATGGTGTAATCGAGCAACAGCCAGACGATCAACGCCGCCGCCAGGGTCAAGAAGATGGCCGGGTGCAGCTTGGAGAGGCCGCCATTCGCCATCGGCACTTCCAGCAGCGTCCAGCGCGAAAAGGCGGTCATGCTGGGCGGGATGTCGCGGATGATCTTGTTGCCGATGACAAAGAGCATAAAGCCACGAAACATGCTCAACGTCCCCAGCGTGACGATCAGCGTCGGCAGGCGAAAACGGGCAATAAAAAAGGCGTTGATCAACCCCAGTGCAAGGCCAATCACCCCGGAAATCAAAAAGGCGAGACCAATCGGCGCGTCCGGGGCATAGGCCAGCAACAGGATCGTAGTAGCATAGAGCGCAAAGACCGCCACCGCCGTAAAGGAGACATCAATGCCGCCGGAGACGATGACAATCAACACGCCCATGGCAAAGATGCCCATCACCACAGCGCTGCGCAAGAGATCGAAGAGATTACCCACCGTAAAAAAGACCGGGTTGATCAGCCCGATGATCAGACAGAGCGCCAGCAGGGTAACGGCGACAAGAAATTCGTTGGAGCGCAAGAGGTCTCTGGACATACGGGGTCAAGCTTCCGTCAATTTGGCGGCTAAGGCCGTTTCGTTGCTCTGCTGCGGGCGGATCTCTTCGGCGATCCGGCCCCGGCGCATGAGCAGAATGCGGTTACAGCTCTGCAAGAGTTCGGGCAGATCATCGGAGATGACGATCAACCCCATGCCCTGGCCGGCTAGTTCTTTCATAATGGCGTGCAGTTCCTCTTTGGAGCCAATGTCAACCCCCATCGTCGGCCCGTTGAGGATCAATACCTTGGGCCGACTCGCCAGCCACTTGGCGACCACCACCCGCTGCTGATTACCCCCCGATAGCGTCTTGACCGGCAGCGTCGGTGAGCCGGCTTTGATGCGCAGGGCGTCGATCCAGTGGTCAACCTGCCCGTCCATCTGTTTGCGGTCGAGCAGGCCAAAGCGGTCGAGCAGTTGATCCAGGGTGCGCACCACCACATTGCGGCCAATCGACTGCTCCAAAAACAAGCCTTCGGTCAGCCGATCTTCGGGGATGTAGCCAATGCCGTGGTGGATGGCGTCGGCAGTGGTGCGAATGGCGACGGTCTGGCCGTCCACGGTGATTGTACCACTGCTGGTGGGGTGCATCCCAAAGAGCGCCAGCGCCAATTCAGTGCGCCCACAGCCCAACAAGCCGGTGAGGCCCAAAATCTCGCCGGGGCGGAGGGCAAAGGAGATGTCGGCAAACGCGCCGGGGGCGGTCAACTTGTCGAGCGTCAGCAAGGGGCGTACACTGGGGCCGGGCGTGTAGTCGTAGCTTTTGGCGCTCACCTCATGGCCGGTCATCTCACGCGCCAAGCGAGCATAGTCGTATTCGCGGCGTTCACCCTCGCTCACCTTGCGACCATTGCGCATGACGATGATCTTTTCCGAAAGCGCCAATACCTCGTTCAGCTTGTGGCTGACAAAGAGAAAGGCGATGCCCCGCCCTTGCAGGTTGTTGATCACCGTGATCAGCGTGCGGATCTCGCGCTCGGTCAGCGCGCTGGTCGGCTCATCCATGATGATCAGTTGGGCGTTCTGGCGCAACGCCTTGCTGATGGCGATCAACTGTTTGTTGGCGACCGACATGGTCTCGACCCGCACATTCAGGTCGAGATCGACATTGATCTGCTGCAACGCTTCCCGCGCCAGCCGGCGCACCTGTCGCCAGTTCACCAACCGTTTGCCCGCCGCCACCTCTTCATTGAGCGCAATATTTTCCGCCACGGTGAGATTGGGAAAGAGCGACAGATCCTGGTAGATGACCTGAATGCCGGCGCGAATGGCGTCAATCGGCTGAAGCTGCTGATAGTTGCGCCCATCGATCACCACCTCACCGCCATCGCGCGCGTAGACGCCGGCGATGATCTTGATCAAGGTCGATTTCCCGCAGCCATTTTCACCCACCAAACAGTGAATACGCCCGCGTTCAATGGTCAGACTCACATCATCCAACGCCTGCACCCCGGCAAAGGCTTTGCTGATGTTGGTTAGGTTGAGGAATGGGTTGGTCATGGGTAGGTAGGCAGGTAGACAGGTAGACAGGTAGACAGGTAGACAGGTAGACAGGTAGATATGTCCTATTCCCTGTGTACCTGTCTACCTGTCTACCTATCTACCTAGAACGGATAGTCCGCCGCGTTCTCTTTGGTGACATCAACCCAGGCCTGACCGTAGAGGACGTTGCCGCTGGCTTTCAGGCTCTCGTAGCCGGTGAGGCCGAGGTTGGCGCCTTCGCCGATGGTTTCACCGTTGATCTTCATGAGCGCGATCTTGTTGCACGCTTCGCCGGCCAGCGAAGGATCCCAGAAGCTGATCAGATCGACGGCATCAGTGGTGAGCAGATCGCCGGCAATCGACGGCAGGCTGGTGCCGACGACAAAGGTCTGCTCGGCCAGGCCGGCTTCTTCAATCGCCTGGCCAATGCCGGCCACGTCGGTGGAGGCGCTGCCCTGGAAACCCTTCAGGTTGGGATAGGTCTTGAGCAGTTCCTTGGTCTTTTCGTAGGCGTTTTTGGAATCGTCAAAGGTCTCGTTCTTGTCGCCCACCAAGACCATGTTGGGGTAGGCTTCCTTCTGGCGAGCAATGGCGCCGTCAACCCATTCATTGTGGGTCTTGGAGCCAAGGCTACCGACAAAGACGGCATATTCACCCTCTTCGCCCATCATCTTGGCCAGGTGATCCATTAGGTGCGCGCCATAGGCCAGGTTGTCAAAGGCTTCGATGTCGAAGTCCATGCTCTTCTGGTTGGAGGCTTCGTGGGTGATGACGGTGATGCCGGCATCCATCGCCTTCTTGAGCGTCGGGTCCAGCACATCCGGGTCCATGGGGATGACACAGAGCGCATCGACCTGCTTGGCGATCAGGTCTTCGATCATGGGGATCTGCAAGGCGGCGTCGGCCTCTTCCGGCCCAATCAGCGTGGCGTTGACGCCATTCTCTTCGCCAAATTTCTTCACCCCTTCTTCCATGCGGTTGAACCAGGTGATGCCGGCGATTTTAACCACGGTGGTAAAGGTGAGTTGCTCGCCTTCAGCGGCAGCGGGGGCTTCCGCTGCCGGGGCTTCCGCGGCGGGTTGGCCCGTGCCGGCTTGAGGCGCCGGACAGGCGGCCAGCACCATTGCCATGATCACTAGCAATGCCAAAGCAGAAAGATAGCGCTTCATCTGGTTTGCTCCTTTGGGTATGGTATTTTTATCTTGGGAAGATCGATTAAATTGTACGAAGCACGCTGTTAGGTGCGATAAAGATTATATACAACCGTCATAGGTTGGACAAACTGACGAGGTCGGCAAAACACAAAGTTGAAAGTTGAGGGTTACTTTCTTTTTGTTGCCATCTATGTGACACTGTCATGCACATTTGCCGAAAGAAGCGACGACAATGGCAGTGACAGTTGCACCAGCACCGATAACCGAACAGCCGACCAGCCCGCCGGTGGAGCGCCGCAACGGTGTTGGTTATCGTTCACCCAAAGCAAGCTATCAACCACGCCGGGACGCCCCCGATCATGGCCGCCATTCGCCATGACAACGCCGTGCGCTGGCAGGAACATGAACGGTCGTATCATGGCATCTGTGATCTCTGTGTGGAAGCGCTCTCTGATTCGGATCAAGACGAAATTGATCGGGACATCAAAATCAAAAAGAGCGAAGAATTAGCGTTGGATGAGGTCTATCGGGGCTATGTCTTGTTGCGTTATCAAGCCGCGGAAAAGCGCACCAAGCAAGAACAAAAACGCGCCCAACGCGCCCAGCGCCGTATACGCGAAGAACGCCACCGTGCGGAAGCAGAACAACAGCGTGCGGAAGCAGAACAACAGCGTGCGGAAGCAGAACAACAGCGTGCGGAAGCAGAGCGTCAGCGCGCTGAGGAAGCCCTTCAACGTGCAACGGCAGAACGCCGGCGCGCCGAGCGCTACGCCGCTCTCTTGCGCGAACAAGGAATTGAGTGGGACGAATAAAGACCTTACGCATAAGCCGGTCAAGCGGCCAAGAAGGGGTTTCATCCTTGGACCCTTCTGGCAGTCCCAATAAACGTACCCTCAACTTTTGTTTAATCGTTGATGACGTCGTGCGGAGGTTGCTTCCAGGTCAATGACATAATGCTCCGGCAACCGCACCAGTTGATCGGGCCGACCCAAGAACCGAATCACAACGCCATATTCCTGCTCCGCCGCGGCTAGCGAAACGTAGCCATTCACCACATCGGCCAACACCCGCTCCGGTTCGCGTGTGAACGGGTCGCCATAGCCGCCGCCGCCGGGCAAGTTGAGATGCACATGCGTTTCCGGTGCAAACCAAACCACCGTCTTGGGCGGCAGCGGCTTCTCGCCATTCGCCAGAAATTGACCCAGCGCGCCCGGTTGGCCGCCGCCAATGCCCTGGCCGGCAAATTGCGTCCGGTCGATCATAGCCGAGATGCTCCACGGTTCCGCACCGCGATAGCTCATCTCCGTCAGTTGCCCCAACCCGCCCCGCTGTTGACCGGCGCCCCCCGAATCGGTGCGGAAGGTACGCCGGTGTTGAATCAACGGCGCTAAACTCTCAATCACCTCTGCCGGTACACCGGCCACGCCGCTGGGAAAGCCAGTGGTGTTCAGACCATCCTTGACTGCGCGCGCCCCGGTGCCGCCCACCTGGAAAACCGTTACCATGAAGGGATCTTCGCTCTCCGGCCACTGTCCGCGCCAGATGCTCAACCAGATGGGATCGGCGCCGCCCGCCATCAAGCGCCCCGGCAAGGCGCCGGCCAACGCCCCGAAAATCGCGCCCGGCAAGAAGTGGCCGATGAGATGGCGCGACGCCACCGCCGCCGGCTCGACACAATTGAGGATCGAGCCACGCGGCGCGCTCACATGCACCGGGCGAAAGGCGCCTTCGTTGTGCGGCACTTCGGGGCTGACCGCCGCCTTCATGGCAAAAGAGGCATAACCGTGGGTGTAGTTGAAAACCACGTTGATGCCCCGGCGGCTTTGGGACGAGGAACCGGCAAAGTCGATGTAGATGTCTTCTTCCGCAATGATCACCGCGACTTTGATGCGAATCGGCTCCTCGAAACCATCGCTCCAGACCTCGTTTTCATAGCGGCCTTTGGGTAGCTTGCGGATGGCGTCGCGCATGGCCCGTTCGGAGCGGTTAATGATTTCGGCGGCCAGCGGGTCGATGCTCGCTAACCCAAACTCGTCCATCAACTTGAGCAAGCTGCGCCCGCCGACATCGTTACAAGCGGCCTGGGCATAGAGATCGCCCACTGTCTCATTCGGCGTGCGCACATTGGCGCGAATGATTTTGAAAAGTTCGTGATTGGGTTCGCCGCGGTCAAACAGCTTCATAATCGGCACCCGCAGCCCCTCTTCATAAACCTCGCGCGCCTCAGCGGACAGGACACGCCCCCCAATATCCGCCGAATGGCAACAGTTGGCAAAGTAACCGACAATGCGCGCCCCTTGAAAGATGGGGGTCAAGACCGTAAAATCGTTGATCTGGCCGGCGGTCAGCCAGGGATCATTGGTCACTAAGACATCGCCGGGGGCTAGGGTGGGGGCGGGATAGGCCGTCAGGAAATGGCGCACCCCCGTCGCCATTGGGTTGATATGACCGGGCGTGCCGGTGAGCGACTGCGCGATCATCCGACCCTGCGTGTCAAAGAGACCGCAGGCCAAATCTTGCGACTCGCGCACAATCGTGCTAAAGGCCGTGCGCATGAGAGCGACCTGCTGCTCCTGCGCCACCGACAAGAGACGGTTCCACAGAACTTCCAACGTGATCGGGTCGAACATAGCGGTTTACTTTCTTCTTTGGTAAGGGTTCAGGCCACAGAGTTGCACAGATCTGGCACAGAGCTTCACAGAGAACAAATGGATGAACCGCGCTGTGTTTCTCTGTGAATTCTTTGTGTATCGCTGTGAACCTAAATGGTCACCTTTGATCCTGCTGCCGTAACGTCACGATCAAATTCCACTCCTCATCCACGCGACACGCTGCGCCAGGGCCGACGATCAGGGTTGACTCCCGTTCTTCAATGATGGCCGGCCCGGCAAAGGTGACACCCGGCGTCAACTGATAGCGATCATAGACCGGCGTCGCGGTATAGCCGCCCGTTTCGGGGAAGTAGGCCAATCGTGCGCCTTTTTGCGCCTGTTGCGGAGAACGAGCGGCTCCGGTTGTCAACTGTAACTGTACATCCGGCTTTGGCCCCGCCGCCGTCACCCGCCAGTTGATCACCTCCACCGGCACCGGCGGCCCCAGCCGGCTGTAGAGTTCACGATAGCGCGCCTCAAAGGCAGCCAACAGGGCAGGCACATCTTGCTCACGCAAGGCGCCGGCGGGCAGTTCAACCCGAATCTCATGGCCCTGACCGACATAGCGCATATCGGCTTCCCGCCGTTGGGTGATCTGATCGGCCGGAACGCCCGACTTTTCCAACAACTGTTGCCCTTCCGCTTCCATTTCGGCTAACAAACTATTGGCGTGTGTCCAATCAAGCCGATCCAGTCGCATACGCCAGGTGCGTACAAAGTCAAAGGCCAGCGGCGCCACTAGAAAACCGACTGTACTCATTACGCCGGCGCCAAAGGGAGCGATCAAGGTCGGCGCGCCCAGCGCTTGGGCTATGCGAAACCCATGCACCGGCCCAGCGCCGCCAAAGGCAAAAACCGGAAAGCGGTGCGGATCTTGGCCCCGCTCCAACACATGCACTCGCGCGGCGTTCGCCATGCTCTCATTGACAATTTGGTGGATACCCCACGCCGCCTCTTCCACCGTCAACCCCAGCCGATCCGCCACTTTGGTTTTGATGGCATGGCGCGCCGCAGCCAGATCCAACGTCATGCGACCCCCCAGGAAGTAGGCCGGATCGAGATAGCCCAGCACCAAATCAGCATCGGTGACCGTTGGATCGCCGCCGCCACGCCCATAACAGACTGGGCCAGGATCAGCCCCCGACGAATCAGGCCCGACTTTGAGTAAGCCCAAGCTATCGACCCGCGCAATCGAGCCGCCGCCGGCGCCGATCTCGATCATCTCGATCACGGCGATCTTGGCCGGCAAGCCGGAGCCTTTTTTGAAGCGGTAAACACGGTCAAACTCAAATTCGTGAGCCAGCAACGGTTCACCGCCGTCGATAACACAGAATTTGGCCGTGGTGCCGCCCATGTCAAAGGAGAGCAGGTTGGGTTGACCGGCGCGCTTGCCATAGTGCGCCGCGGCCAACGCCCCCGCCGCCGGGCCGGATTCAAGCAGCCGCACCGGGAAACGGGTCGCCGTCGCCACTGTCGCCACGCCGCCGCTGGAAAGCATCATAAAAAAGCTGCCGGTGAAGCCTAAACGGGCCAGGCGGGTTTGCAATTCGCGCAAATAGCGTTCGACCAGCCCTTGCACATAGACATTGGCAATGGTGGTCGAAGTGCGTTCAAATTCGCGAATCTCCGGCGCGACCTCCGCGGAAATTGCAACGCGTAAGCCGGGTGCGCCCCGTTCAACGGCCTGGCGCGCCGCCCGTTCAGCCTCCGGGTTGGCAAAGCTATTGAGAAAGGTAATGGCCACCGCTTCAACGCCATTCGCCGCCAGTTCCCGCGCCAAAGTTTCGACATAAGCCGCGTCGAGGGGAATCAGGGTGCTGCCGTCGGCCAGGGTGCGCTGCGGCACGTCAAAGCGCAGATAGCGGGGGACAAGCGGTTTGGGCAGGTCGATCATCAAGTCGTAGAGATCATAGCGGGTTTCTCGGCCAATCTCCACGGCATCGCGAAAGCCTTGGGTGGTCAGCAAGGCTGTACGGGCGCCTTTGCGCTCGATAATGGCATTGGTAACCAGCGTCGTCCCATGCACCAGATGCCAGATGGCGCCGGCAGCGATACCAGCTCGTTGCAAGGTTTCGGCCAACACCGTTTCAATCGCTTGCGAAGGGTCTTGCGGAGTGGTTAACGTTTTGCCTACAGCAAATTCACCGGTGGCGTCATTGACAATAATCAAATCAGTAAACGTGCCGCCGATATCGACACCGACACGAAAAGAGTTGGGCATGGCTGTCCTACAGTTTCTACTGGGTTGCGCTTGTAATACAAAGGATATAGTAGTCTGTAGGGTATCTAATGAACCGAGATACTGTCAAATTCATCACTATCCCTGTTTGCAAGCATGTAGGATGACTTGCGATAGTGTCGCAAGTCATCCTACAAACAGGGTGCGAATCAACAGTAAGTCAGTGTCTATTGACTAGGTGTTGGCACTGGCGAAAAGAGGCTGGACGGTTGCCAATCCGCTGGAAACGCGGTCGGCAGCATGAGCGTCTCCCGCTGCGTGGCCGCTAGCCAGAAGGTGTTAGTCCAAGTGGGTGGCGGCGGGTAGGCGCCTTGTTGCAATCGGTAGCCACAATGAAAAAGAGCGGGGCAAGCGGACCGGTGGCGACATGAAGCACCCGCGGCGGGTAAAGCGGATGGCGATCATCATTCGTCGGGTTGGTTCGGCCAGGGTCTGAAGCTGGGCGGAAACCTGTTGTAATGCCGTGAAATATGCCAGTGCCCGCGTTTTCACCTGCGTAGCATAATCACCCGCGCCTGCCACAGCCAGCGCATTCAATGCCGCATAACTGTTTTCCGCCAGGGGGTTGAGACACTGGTAAAAAGCCGGGCACGGTTCTACATACCCCGCCGGATATTCACAAGTCACCCCAGCCGTCGTAAACGATTGTTTGACATAATCGATTCTTATCCGTAGGGGCGTACCCTACGGATACTTATTTCCTTGAAAGCGACCGAGTCAACCTTCGTGAACTTTGTGTCTTTGTAGTTATTGCGAGACCAGGGTAAAATTCGTAGTCACTCACCCTGGGCAATTTTCACCAACCAATCACCAAGGCGCGTGCGCCGTAGCAGGAAGGCATTGCTTCCCGATGAAGATCAACAGCCAGCTCTACACCGATATTGATTACGAAAAAGCCGGCAAACAACTGGGCCAATTAGAAGTTCCCATCTCCACCAACACCGCCGGCTGGGCCAACTACTATCTACCGCTCTGTGTCGTCAAAAATGGCGAGGGGCCGACTGCCCTGATCTTTGGCGGCAATCATGGCGACGAATACGAAGGGCCGGTGACGCTCATGAACCTGGCGCGCTGGCTCCAGCCGGAACAGGTGCAGGGACGGGTCATTATGCTGCCCATGCTCAATCGACCGGCAGTGGCGGCGGGGACGCGCCTCTCTTCGGTTGATGGGCGCAACATGAATCGCGCCTTCTACACCCAATACCCCGAAATGCAGGTCAACGAGAGCATCACCACCATGATCGCCCACTATGTCACCCAAGCGCTCATCCCCCTGGCCGATCTGGTGATCGACATTCACTCCGGCGGGCGCTCGATTCATTTCCTCTCGTCGGTCAACATGCACCGGGTGCCGAATGAGACACAGATGCGCGCCATGCTCGACGCCGGTCTGGCCTGGGGCGCGCCCTATGTCTTTATCTATCGCGATGTGGCGGGCGAAGGGTTGCTTCCTTCCTACTGCGAACGGCTGGGCAAGGTGACGTTGGGCACCGAACTGGGGAGCGCGGCCCAGTTTGGCGTGGAGACGCTGGGCATTGCTGAACGGGGCGTCAAAAATGTCTTGCGCCAATACAAAATCTTGACCGACACCCCTTTTACCCCGCCGGCCCAACCAGCCCAAATCGTCGCCGCCGAGGGGCGCGAGGATTATGTGATGGCGCCGGTCAGCGGCATCTATGAGCCATTCTTGGAGATGGGCGATGCCGTGGAAACGGGGCAACCGCTCGGTCAACTTCATGCCCTGGAGCAACCTTTTGCCGCGCCAAAGGTTGTTACCGCCCGCTCAGGTGGTATTCTGTTTGCCCGCCGCTCCTTCCCGTTGACGCAACAGGGCGACTGTGTCGCGGTCATTGTACGCCCTTACACAATGTAGTTGTCAATCAGTAGAACACGTATGACCAATCTCCGTCAATGCCATGAAGCTGATCTGTCAGCCGTTGCAAAGCTCTACACAGCTTTTGCCGCCGAGGAGATTGCCTATGGCCTGGTTGCTGAAAGCGTTGATGAATTGCGCCAGCGCTTGAGTGCATATTGTCTGGTTGCGGAAGTAGAGAATGAAGTGGTAGGCTTTGTCCTGGCTACCGAACAGATCAGCCCCGGTTATGCGATAATTCCAGAAGGTGAGCGTTACTTGGCCATTGAGGATCTCTACGTGATGCCGGCGCTCCGTCAACAGGGTATCGGCAGTGAATTGTTGCAAGCGGTGGAAGCGCGGGCGCGGGCGAACGGGATTGCACGCTTCCTGCTCTATTCATCGGTGAAGGAGTTGGACGCCGTTGTGCAGTTCTACCGGCGTCACGGTTACCAATCGTGGGCAATCCAGATGTACAAATAACCCACATATAACCCAACAGAAAGGCAAAAAGGCATGGCAAAAAAGATCAAAACCATGTTAGCGGAAGCCAATGCCGAGATTGAAACAATTCCCGCCGCCGCGGCGATGGCATTGCTCAACGATGAGAATGTCTGCTTTATCGACATTCGCGACTCGGCGGAACTGGAGCGGGAGGGCAAAATTCCCGGCGCGATCCATGTGCCGCGCGGCAGCCTGGAATTCCAGGTGGACCCGGACAGCCCTATGCACAAGCAAGTTTTCTCGTCCAAAAAGAAGTTTGTCTTCTACTGAGCGGGCGGCGGACGCTCTGCCCTTGCGGTGCAAGGGATGAAAGACATGGGGTTAGAACCGGTCGCCCATCTCGGCGGCGGGATCAATGCGTGGAAAGCAGCCGGCGGCGCCGTCGATGGGCTGGCGACCGGTGCGTATGCGGCCAAAGTGAGCGAGGTGCATAAGCTCCTGCTCGCCGTAACGACGCCGGATCGCCCGACCGAAGAAGAAGGTTGGTCGGTGAAACAGGTGGTCGGCCATCTGGTGGACTCGTGCGGCAACAATCATCAGCGGCTCTGTCGCAGCATCCCCGGCGGGGAATTGAACTTCCCGGCCTACGACCAGAACAGCTTTATGGCAACGGCCAACTACGTCGCCTATGACTATGGCAAGTTGGTGCAACTCTGGTTCGCCTACAACGGGTTGCTGCTCCACATCTACGGGAGCATGGCTGCCGATACCGCCGCCCAAACCCGCATCAAAGTCGGCGACCGCCCCGCGGTGACAGTGCATGAGTTGTTGCGGGACTATTTTGGTCACATGGAAGTGCATGTTGCGCAGATCAAGAAGGCGTTGGGGTAGGATCTGTCATAAATTTGTGCGGAAATCAACCACAAGCCACGAAGTTCACGAAGAAAACCCGTAACTACCAAGCCACCCCTCCCCTGCTAAGGGAGGGAACCGTGGTGCGCTCGACCGTTCCCTCCCTTAGCAGGGGAGCGCGCCTGGTAGGCCACCGCTTCTAGGCGCGGGAGGGGTTAGTCGTTACGAAAACCCTTCGTGTCCTTTGCATCTTCGTGGTTAATTTTCATGGTTTGTGGTGAACCCACTTCATGTGACCTGTTCAGAAAGCGGCAACATCATTACTGTCAACTAAATCTTCTAAACCTACGTCGAGGGCTTGTGCGAGATTGCGTAGGACATCTGTTGTCCCACTACGCTTGCCTGATTCGAGTTGTGACAGATAAGGCTTGCTAATCCCGGCTTTTTCTGCTAATTGCTGTTGCGTCAAGCCGCGATAGTCACGCCAGACCCGAATCGGGTTTTCGTCATCCAGCAGTGCATAGACCACTTTGCTGGGAATTACCTCTTCGCCGGCCACAAGTTTGGCTTTGGCTTCGTCATAAGCGCGGATATCTTCGAGCATCGCGTTCATTCGTAAACACCTCTTGGTTGAGAGCTTGGCCCCAGCAACTCCATAAGATTATTCGCTCATCTACAGAAAGTGTGAGGTTTCGACCCGCCACACCTGTCAGGTTTTGGAAACCTGACAGGTGTTCTAGCTACCGTAGGGTTTCATAAAAAGTAGGGAATGAGTCTGATCGAGACAGATTGCCCATTGGTCAAGCATCGTTCGAGCATATCAAAACCGATC
>QWII01000022.1 GCA_021405325.1 Caldilinea sp. CFX5
CGGATCGGTTTTGATATGCTCGAACGATGCTTGACCAATGGGCAATCTGTCTCGATCAGACTCATTCCCTACTTTTTATGAAACCCTACGGTAGCTAGGACTTCCAATTGAGCCAGAAACAGGAAGCCAACCGGGGCAAATGACCCTGAGAAAGGAGGTGATGCCTGGAGAAAATCTGGTGTAGCAACTTATGCAGTAACGCATTATATCGTTGACAGGAAGACAAGAACAGAATGAATTGTATAGCGATAGGAACAGAAAGGAAATAGGTATGAAAAGAAGCACACGTTGGCGCTATGGCGTCCTGGTCGTCTTAATCATCGCCAGCTTTACCCTGACCATGTGTATCCGTCCTGTGGCGCCGCCGGCGCATAGTCACGTCAGCGCCGGTCTCACCTTTGTGGACTACCGGCACCTCAACGGCGGCGCCGATGGGATGATACTGATGGATCTCGACCCGGAGTCGCCGGATTTCGGCAAGATCCTCCAGCAAGTGGAGATGGGACAGGGCGTCTTGCCCCATCATCTCTACTTCAATCGCGACCAGAGCAAGCTCTATAACACGGCGCTGGGTGGCGAGCGGTTGTATGAAGTCGGGCTGGAACGCGATGCCGATGGTTTTCCCACCATCACCGAAATTACACCGATTGATGTGGGTGACAACCTGGTGGGGGAGGACATCTACTTTACCGAAGATGGCAGCCGCTTTTACATGACCTTTATGGCCGGCCAAGGGGGCGAGCGCGATGGCACCGTAGGTGTCTTTGATGCCAAAACCGATCAATTGATCGAAGTGATCCGTGCCGCCGAACCGGCTGATCCAGCCAGTGGTGAACCCTTCATCCTCTACCCGCATGGCATTTCGGCCAACGAGGAATTAGGCTTGCTGCTGGTGACATCGTCGCAACCGCCCACCGGCACACAGTTTGGCAATACCGTCACGACCATTGACCTGAAGACCAACCAGCCGATCAAGACCCAGTTGGTGGCCGACAACGCCGAAGATCTGTCATTACCGGTTGAGGTGATGCTGCTGCGCGACGATCTGCCGCCCCATGCACTGGTCTCCACCTCTGTCGGCGGCGACATCTGGATTGCGCCCTACGACGAAGCAGCGAAAACCTTTGGCGACTTTGTCAAAGTGGTCGATAGCGAGAAAGAAGGGTTGGGCGTGGCGTTGGAGTTCTATATTCACACCAGCCATGCCGGCGAGAAAGAGTTGTATGTCAGCTTTGGCGTACCGGGAGTGATCAATGTCTATAGCCTGGATGCGCTGCCCGCACTGCCGCTCAAGCGCACCTTGCCCGCCGGTCCCGGCGCTCACCATATGAGCTTCTTCGCGACGAAGTCGGGGCGTGAAGTGGTGGTGGTGCAGAATAACCTGCTCAACCTGGAAGGGATCAACGCCGGTACGCTGATGGTGGTCGATATTCACAGCGGAGAAGTGCTGGGCACGATCGATATGCGCACCGACTACGGTCTCCTCCCCGAATCGATTGAAGCCGCCTTTGGTCACGGTCACGATTTGCATCACTAATCGCTGGGCGCGCTGACAGCTTGTCGGCATATGGGTCGCAAACTGTCGGCGCGCCGGTTGAATGACGGAAATTCTCGTACACAAAATGACCGATTCCGCTCGTGGCCGGTCCGTGACCGGCAATTGCGACGCCGGTCACGGACCGGCTACAAGCAGAATCGGTAGCACAAAACAATCACGAACAAGGTAATGGTATTGCAAGGAGAAATCTCATGAACGAAGCAAAACTCAACGAACTTTTGGGGAAAATGGTCACTGAATTGGGCGCCGCCTGGACGGGGGCAAGCGTGATCATTGGCGATCAACTGGGTCTCTATCAAGCGTTGGCCGCCAACCGTCCGCTGACCTCGCACGAACTGGCGCAAACGACGGGCACCAGCGAACGCTATGTGCGTGAATGGCTGGCCACCCAGGCCGCCTCCGGCTACATTGCGTATGATGCCCAGACCGAGCGTTTTTATCTGTCACCGGAACAGGCGTTGGTCTTTGCCGATCCCAACAGCCCGGTCCTCATGACCGGCGGCTTTTACAGTTTGCAAGCCGCCTATGAAGCTGTCCCGCCCATGACGGAAGCCTTCCGCACGGGCGCAGGCATGAGTTGGGGCGATCATTGTAACTGTCTCTTCTGCGGCACGGAGAAGTTTTTTGGGCCGGGCTATCGGGCCAATGTGGTTTCAAGCTGGTTGCCGGCATTGGATGGCGTAGTGACAAAGCTCCAGGCCGGCGCCAAAGTGGCGGATGTGGGCTGTGGACACGGCATCTCGACGATTGTCATGGCGCAAGCCTTTCCGCAGAGCCACTTCTATGGATTCGACCTTCACAGCGCCTCGATTGCGCGTGCGCGTCAACTGGCCACTGAGGCCAACGTCCAAAACGTCACCTTTACGGTCGCCAAAGCCAAAGAATATTCCGGTCAGGACTATGATCTGGTGACTTTCTTCGATGCGCTGCATGATATGGGTGATCCGGCGGGCGCCGCCGCCCATGTGCGCACCACCCTGAAACCCGATGGCGTGTGGATGATTGTCGAACCGAATGCGCAGGACACTTTAGCGGGGAATCTCAATCCCGTCGGGCGTGTCTATTATGCCGCCTCGACCATGGTCTGCGTTCCCGCTTCGCTTAGTCAGGAAGTCGGGTTGGCGTTGGGCGCCCAGGCTGGTGAGGCCCGGTTGCGCCAGGTGGTGACAGCGGGTGGCTTCACTCGTTTCCGCCGGGCGACAGAGACCCCGTTTAATATGGTGCTAGAAGCGCGCCCGTGAGTTGAACGGTAGTAAAGACTTATGGGAGTTAGGGAATTGTTTCGGTAATCAAAGCCGGGTCGGCACCGGGCGTGCCTGGCTCCTCGTTACCGATTTATTTATGTAACTCTCATCAGCCTTTACTACAACCAACGATGACAGCACTCAGCGTGCTGCCGGAGGATTTATGATGAGTTACCATCCAATGTTGAGTGCGTGTTATGAGTGGGAATACAAACAGCGCGTCGCTAATGCCGAACGCAACTACCGGCTTTATCAGGCCGGACAGCCACGACAGCCATTGACCATCGCGTCGGTCGTGCGTCGGCTGCTGGCCTGGTGCGGCAGGCTGACCATTCATGGGCCACACCTGGCGCGTTTTGAACACGGGAAAGGCAACCTATGAACGATTTCTATCGACCCAAGCGGGCCATGGTCATCGCCGCCCATCCCGATGATATTGAGTTTTTGGTCGCCGGCACTGTGGCCCGTTGGGTGCGGGCAGGGGCGCAACTCTGTTACGTCCTCTGCACTAGCGGTGACGCCGGGATTGCCGAGGCTGCTATGCGCCGAGAAGAAGTCATCGCCATCCGCGAAGCGGAACAGCGGGCCGCCGCCGCGGTGATCGGCGTCCGGGAAGTGGTCTTCCTGCGTGAACCGGACGGCTTGGTAGAACCCACGCTGGCCCTGCGCAAAAAGCTGGTGCGCGAGATTCGCCGCTTCCAGCCGGAGGCGGTGATCTGCGGCGACCCAACCCTGGTCTGGTTCAGCCCGACCTATGTCAACCATCCCGATCACCGGGCCGCGGCCGAGGCGGCGCTGGCGGCTGTCTTCCCGACCGCCGGTCAACCCCATCTCTTTGCGGAGTTGGCGGCAGAAGGGTTAGCGGCGCACAAGGTGCGCAAGCTCTATGTCGAAGCCTGGCTCGGCGGCGACACGTTCGTTGACATTACCGAGACCATCGATCTGAAAATCGCGGCGCTCAAACAACATGTCAGCCAGGTCCAGCAGATCGACCCGGAACAGTTTGTCCGCCACTGGGGAAAAGTGCAGGCGCAGGGCCAGGCGATGGAATACGCCGAAGCCTTCCGCGTGATCACCTTGCTCAGTGACGACGAATGAAAGTAAGTCCGCAGTCCAGAGTCCAGAGTCCAGAGTCCATAGTCCGCAGTCGCGCTATTCGACTCAGGACTCAGGACTCTGGACTAAAAACGATTTACATAACAAGAAGAGGCAAACCAATGAAAGTGAAAGATTTTCTCTACTTACTGCTGTTAGCCCTGCTCTGGGCGCCGGCCTTTTTGTTAGTCAAAGTTGCGATTCATGAGCTGCCGCCGATCACCATGATGGCGCTACGGGTCGGCCTGGCCGTGGCGATCCTCTACCCCATCTTGCGCTTGCAAGGGCGGCGCCTGCCTGGCATTGGCGTCGTTTGGTTGCATTTTGCGATCACAGGCTTCTTCTCGATCGCACTGCCTATTACGCTGATTAGCTGGGCGGAGCAGTATATCGACAGCGCCCTAGCCGGGATGCTGATGGGGCTGACGCCGCTCTCCACGGTACTGTTGGCGCACCACTTCACCACCGATGATCGCTTCACCGCGGCCAAAGGGGTGGGGGTGTTCTTGGGGATTGGCGGTTTACTGATCTTGTTGGCGCCGGCGCTCCTGGCCGGCGTGCAGGCGACCACCTGGGGCCTGGCGGCGACGATCACCGCGGCGATTAGCTACAGTGTGGGGGGCGTCTATAGCCGACAAACCTTGCGCGGTCAACCGCCGTTGGTGACGCCGTTGGCACAATTAGCCTGCGCCACGCTCTACCTGCTGCCGCTGGCCTGGGTCATTGAACGGCCCACGACGTTGGCGCTGCCCTCGGCAGCAGCCAGCCTGGCGGTGCTGTCTTTAGCGGTTGGGTGTACGGCGCTGCCCTATGTGATCTACTACTGGGTGATGGAGCGCATGAACGCCACCAATCTGTCAATGATCGGCTACCTGGTGCCGATTGTAGCGGCCATCCTGGGCGTGTTCATCCTGGGGGAAGCGTTCACCTGGAATATGGCCATCGGTGGTGCGCTCATTTTACTGGGTGTTCTCGTGGTCAATGGCGTTTTCCAGCGCTTTGGCCGGCGTCGTTGGTTGACTCCCAACCGCGGGCAACCGAAGGCTATTGTGAATACCGGTACGCTATAGCATCATATGGTAACCGAAAATTTATGTAAACAGTGTAAATTCCACTGATTCCGTGTTCTTTCAATCCGTGTTTAGTCTTTGGGTAACAAAGGACTAAACACGGATTGAAAGAACACGGAGGTGCATAGGTTTGCGGCGAAGCTTCATTGGCTAGTTACGTATTACTTTGCTGCACCACTTACAGCACAAGTTCCATTGCTTCCAAGATTTGGTTGATTGTGGGTTTCCCAGCCACTTGTTGTTGCGCTTGCGTAATCAGATCGGGCGTCACGCTGCCTGGTTGACCCAGCAACGCTTGCGCTTTTGCGCGGCTCTCATAGGTGGCGGCGCCTTGCCGTCCAACAAAGAGCAGGAGTATGCACGCATCAACCGTGCGCCCAGTCGCCAGCCAATGGTCGGCCAGACTCACCAACAGATCCAGGATAAACGGCTGGGCATCCAGGGGCAGCGCCAGGCACAACGCAGCGTGATAGTGGTCATAAGCCTGATCATGCTTCCCCCACGCCTGCGCGATCTGCCCCAGACCTTGCCGCGCCTGGGCCTGACCCAAAGGCGCAGCCAGGTCGGTAAAGAGGTGGAGGCTGGTGTTGAAGTGTTCCGCCGCTGTGGCATACACGCCCTCACTCTGTGCCAGCAGGCCAAGCCGGTAGTAGACGTTGGCCAGCCCGCGCAGCTCTCCCACTTGTTGATGAAGTTCCCGTGCTTCTGCAAGATCACGGTGGGCGGCGGTGTAGTCCCCTTGTTTGCGGGCCAGTTCTGCCAACTGCACCAACGCATGGGCCACATCAGAGGCGCCGCCGCTCTCCCGACAGAAGCGCAACGCCTGTTCATAGTAGTGTTGCGCCCTGGCATAATCGCCCTGCACCGCCGCTACTGCGCCCAACCCTTCGACTAATTCTTCACGGAAATAGGCGCCCCCGGCGCGCTCGTGGGCCTGCAGCGCCTCCTGGAAATAGCGCAGCGCGGCATCGGCGGCGCCGGTCTGCAATGCCATACGCCCCAAGTAGCCCAAAATGATGCTGGTATTGGCATGAAACTGATGCTTGCGACAAAGCTGAAGGGCCGCAAGAAAGCGCTCATGGGCCAGCGGGAAATCATTCGCATCCAAGGCAAATTTACCGAGACGAATCAAGAGCCAGCCGACACCGATCTCATCGCCGAGTTGCTCATAGATGGCCAATGCTTCGTGGGCCCAACTGCGGGCGCGGGCGCGATCGTTGCGGCTGTGGGCAAAATCGGCCAGCTTACCCAGAATGCGCGCCTTAGTTGCCGGTTGATCCACCTGTTGCACCAGCGCCAACGCTTGCAACAGACACGCCTCGCCACGCTCCGTCTGGTCTAACACCAGGTAAAAATCGCCTTGCCAGCCCAAGAGCTTGGCCAACACCGCCGTTCCCGCCGGATCGGTGGTCGCCTCTGTTTGTAAACGAGTAATGGCCGGTTGCAGAAAGTGACAACCGTCGACAAACCAGTTATTGGCCTGATGAAAATGGCCCAAACTATTGACAAAGCCATCCAAGATGGCCGCACTGCCGTGGTCGGTTGCCCACTCCCAGGCGGCGACGACATTCGTCCAGGCGTGCTGCACCTCCTGATAGGCCGCGGCGCTGTCGGCTGTGCGAAAGGTCCCTTCCAGCCGGCGAAGCAGATCGGCGTAGTAGCGGCCATGACGCTCGACAACCGATGTCGCGGTCGCCGGCTCTTCCTGCAATTTACTAGCGGCGTATTGGCGGATCAACTCGTGCAAGGTGTAGCGCACTGGCGTGGTCGTTGTCATTTGCAACAGCCCGCGCTCAGTCAACCCGACGAGGAGAAACGGCGTGGCAGATGCTACTGTAGCCGCCGCAGTTTCGTCCCAAGGGCCGCGAAAGACCGATAGTGCGGCCAACACCTGTTGCTCTCGGCTGGTTAATTGGCGCCAGGTCTGGTCAAAGATCACGCGAATGCTGCGTTGCCGCTCCGGCACATTTTGGTGACGCGCCGTCAAAATGTCGATGCCGCGTTCGATCTCGTCAGCTACCTGGGCGCAGGTCAGCACCTTGAGCCACAGCGCCGCCAGTTCCAGCGCCAGGGGCATCCCATCGACCAGACGGCAGATGCGGATGATCGACGCCGCCTGTTCCGCCGGCTGAAAATTGGCCGTCGCCCGGCGCGCCGTCTGCATAAAGAGTTGCACAGCGTCATAGTTGGCAAAGCCGTCTGCTCGTTCGTTGGCCTGCGCTTGGGCAATCCCGGCGGGCCGTAGCGGTGGCAACTGCATCCCGGCCAACGGGTGAAACCACTCCTCCTGTAGTTTCAACGCCTCCCGCGCCGTCACGAGCAACTTCACGCCGGGCGCCCTGGTGAGGATCACCGTCAACAGATCCACCCCCTCCAGCAGATGTTCAAAGTTATCCAGCACCAGGAGCAACTCTTTGTGCTGTAGATAGTCCAGCAGTTGCTGTTGCGGCGGCGCACTCCCGTGAAACTGAAACCCGATGGCCGCCGCCATCGCCGGTGCAATCTCACTTACCGCACGCAATGGCTGTAACGGTACAAAGAAGACCCCATCCTTACAATTTGGATTTTGGATTTTGGATTTTGGATTATCCGGTAGCGTTGACGCTGAATCCAAAATCTGCTGAGCCACCGCCAGCGCCAGTCGCGTTTTCCCAATGCCGCCAGGACCGACCAGCGTCAACAAGCGACACGCCGGATCCGCCAGCCGTTGACAAATCTCCGTCACCTCCTGCGCCCGCCCGACGAAGGGCGTGTTTTGGGTCGGTAGGTTGTGCGGAGGAGTAGAGAAGGCAGGAAGACAAGAAGATGGGGAGACAAGAAGTGTTGCATGCGTTATCTCTTCCGCCTGTGCAGACCCTTTCTTCTCTTCCTGTCTTCCTGTCTTCTGCTCCGGCGTCGGGAAACGCCGGACGCGGATGACGTTGTAGAGCGCGGTGGTCTCAGCAGAGGGTTTGGCATCGAGGGCGGTGGAGAGGAGGCGGACACACTCCTCGTATTGGCGCAGGGCGGCGGCGGGTTGACCGGTCAGGGCGTAGAGGCGCATCAACTGGCGGTGGACGGCTTCGTCGTGGGGATCGAGTTGGAGCCAGCGACGGGCATAACGGATCGCGTCGTCGAATTTCTCCTGTTCGGTAAAGATGATCACCAACCGCTGCAATAACCGCAGACAGGCGTGACGTAACTCCTCGCTCTGGAAAAATTGCCAGTCGGCAAAGTCGGGGCAGTCGGGCAGGGTGAAGCCGGCCAGAAAATCGGCGGTGTAGAGATCGGCGGCGGTGGTCAACGCCGACAGGGTGGCCTCATCCACCGCTTGGGTCGCTCGTTCCGGCGACAGATGGGTCGAAAGCGTTTGTTGAAAGTAGACGGTATCCAACCAGAGGGGTGCATCCGTGCGCAGGCTGACGGTTTCTGCCTCAATCACCAGGAGTTGATCACTGAGCGACGGCCCCAACAGTTGACTCAGATCATAGAGCGTGCGACGTAGATTGGCGCGTGCCCCGGTCTGGTTATTCTCCGGCCAGAGGAGGGTTGCCAAGGCATCGCGGCTGTGGGGTTGGCGGGTCACGGCCAGGTAAACCAGTAAAGCAACGGCCTTGCGCAGGGCAATGAGAATGGGACGGTCCTGCTGTTCCAGACGCGGCGTACCGAAAAGGTATAATTTGCAAGTGTTCATCATACCTCACCAACAATTGTTGTTACAACTTCGCTCAGGGTACGCCTTTGGCGCTCGATTGGTTGGTCAGGCGCGTAAAGCGTGGCGATACGCTCGGCGGCGCGCGCCTTGTACATCTGCCAGGTGGCGGGATGGCTTTGCACCAGCGTCAACAGTTCCGCTGCCTGGTTGCGCTTCTGGTTGGCTTCCGCCGGCCTGATTTCACTTTCGGCTACCAGCAGCGACGCGTAGTGATAGACGGCAATGGCCAAATGGGCGAAGAGTTCGTTGGCGGCGGTTAGTTGCATCGCCTCGACCAGATAGGCGCGGGCGGTCGCCAGATCCCCCAAGCGATAGGCCGTTTCGCTGAGACAACTGAGCAGATGAGCCAGATAGACCGGGCTGCCTAGCTCGCGCGCAATGGCAAGCCCTTCCTGCACAAAGGCTTGCGCCTCTACATAGCGGCCCTGGTCGTTGGCAATGCGCGCCAGACCGGCCAACCGCCCCGCCACCTGCCCCTGATGGCCGATGGCGCGGCAAATCAGCAGACTCCGCTGGAAATAGTCATGCGCCGCTGTCAAGCGTTCGCCGCCGAGCGCCCAGTAGACCAGGCCCAGTCCACCCAACGCCATCGCCATGCCATATTGATCGTCAATGCGCTCAAAGAGGTGCAGACTCTCGCGATAGTAGGCTTCACTGTCGGCATATTCGCCCAGGGCAAAGGTGACAAAGCCCAGCGTATCCAGCGCATAGGCGATCCAGTCCGGTCGCCCCAGGTCGCGACTGAGGTGGAGGGTTTGCGTCGCCAACTTTTTGCTTTCGGCATATTCACCGAGCGTGGCATCGACCAGATTCGCCAGCTTCTCCAACGCGCTCGCCATGCCGGCTTTGTCGTCCATGTCGCGGCTGATCGCCAGACTTTGGCTCAAGTGTTGCTTGGCCAGCGCCTTTTCACCGCGCCACATGGCAAGTTGGCCCAGAAAGTTCAGAACAAAGGCCCGCTCTGCCGGCTGGTCAACTTGTGCAGTCAGCGCTAAACAGACTTGGAGATGGTTGTCGGCGGTCTCATAGTCACAGAGAAAATGACAGAATGCGCCACAACGGGCGCGCAGCCGCAGGTGCAGCAGGGCCGCGATCTCGGCGCCGCCGGCTGCCGGTATTTGCTGGGCCGCCTGCTCGAAGAGATCCTTCCCTTCCAGGTAGCGGCTGCGGATCTGATAGAAATTATAGAGCGGATCGACCGCCGCCTGTAGGCTTGTCACGTCACGCTGCTCAACCGCCCAATGCCAGGCGGCGCGCACATTGTCAATCTCGCCGCCGATGGCCTGGAGCGCCGCCTGTTGCTCTTTTCCCGTAAGCTGCGGTGCACGGTTTTGGAGAACATGCAGATAGTAGCGGCTATGGCGCGCACGAATGGCCGCATTTGCTGCCGGCTGGGCTGCTAACTTCTCCGCCACAAATTGGCGCAAGAGTTCGTGCATCTGATAGCGGTTCTGTCCGGCAGCGTCCTGGCTCACGCGCACCAACGCTTTTTCAGTCAGTGTCGCCAGGGTCAACAAGGAAGCGCCGGCCACTTCCCGCGCCGCTTCCTGGGCAAACCCACTTTCAAAAATGGGCAAGTGCAGGAGCGTCTGTTGCTCGTCTGTGGTTAACAGTTGCCAGGTCTGTTCCAACACGGCGCGCATACTGCGGTGGCGGCTGGGGATGTTTTGGTAGCGCGTGGTGAGAATATCGAGGTTATTAGCAATCTCCTCGGCAATCTGCCGGCAGGAGAGAACTTTGACCCAAGCCGCCGCCAGTTCCAACGCCAACGGCGCACCATCGACCAGGCGACAGATGCGCGCCACCTGTTCCTGTTCCGGCGCCAGGGCAAAATTGGGACGCGCCCGCTGCGCACTCTGGACAAAAAGCTGGACGGCATCCGTCACCCGTTCCTTGCCGTTCGCCCCTTGCCCAGCCGCCAAACGGTGGTTCTTGCCATTCACCGGCGGCAACCCCATCCCGGCCAACGGATGAAACCACTCTTCCTGCAAATTGAGCGCCACCCGCGATGTCACCAACAATTTGATCTGCGCCGCCGCCGGCAGCAACTCGGCAACGAACCCAACGCCATCCAGTAGATGTTCAAAATTATCTAAAATCAATAACATCTGCTTTTCACGTAGGTAGTTCATCAACTGCTGTTGCGGCGGCACCGCACTATAAAAACGAAACCCTGTCGCCTCAGCAATCGCCTCAATCAACCCGCTGGCGGTCGTAACTGACTGCAACGGGACAAAGAAAACGCCATCATTAAATTTTAGCTTTTGGATTTTAGCTTTTGGATTGTCTTCCCCTACGGAATCTAAAATTTTGTGAGCGGCTTCGAGCGCCAGGCGTGTTTTGCCAATCCCACCAGGGCCGATCAGGGTAAGCAACCGACAGGCCGGGTCGTGCAGCCGGCGCAGAATATCGGCCAACTCCTGCACCCGCCCGATGAACGGAGTGGTTTGGGTCGGCAGGTTGTGAGGGGGTGAAGGGGTGACAGGGTGAGGGGGTGACAGGGTGACAGGACGTTCGGCGAGATCAGCCGAGCCGTGACTGGGTAATTGCGCGACAGTAGCGCTTGTCACCTTGTCACTTGTCACCTTGTCAGGCTTGGGAAACCGCCGGGCGCGGATCGCTTCATAGAGCGCCGTCGTCTCTTCATCCGGGGGGACATCCAGCTCTTCTTGGAGAATGCGAACGCACTCCTCGTATTGGCGCAGCGCGGCTGTCACCTCGCCGGCTTGGGCGTGAAGGCTCATCAACTGGCGGTGGATCACTTCTTCCAGCGGGTCGTGGAGTAGCCACCGGCGGGCGTAGTGGAGCGCTTCGGTAAACTTTTCTTGGGCGGCATAGGCGGTGATCAACTGTTGTAGTAGTTGGGCGTAGACGCTACGCAACTCGGTGCGTTGAAAAAATTGCCAGTCATCAAACGCCGGGCAGTCGGGCAGGGTGAAGCCGGCCAGGAAGTCGCCGGTGTAGAGTTCAACTACGTTAGCGCCGGCAGCCGGCAGCGCAGAATCATCCACAACTCTTGCCGACGCAGATGATAGATATGCACCCGCCGCCTGTTGGAAAGCGACGGCATCGATCCCTAGGGGGGCGTCGCCTTGCAGAGAGACTGTTTCCGTGCCAACGGTCAGGAGTTGCGCATCCAACAGTTGGTTTAGATCATAGAGGATGCGCCGGAGGTTGGCGCGGGCGCCTTGTTGGTCTTTCTCCGGCCAGAACAAGGTGGCTAGGGCATCGCGGCTGTGCGCCTGCCGGGTGACAGCCAGGTAGATCAAGAGCGCCAACGCTTTGCGTAGCGTGACCGTGAGCGGTTGCCCGTTGCATTCTAACCGGGGGACGCCCAATAGATAGAGTTTCCATTGACCTGCGCTGTTTGTACCCATCGTTGACCTCTTATTGGCTCAGTCGGCGGTGGTTGACCTCTATTCTACGCAGATTTCCAAAAATCTCAACTTTTGTTTTACCAACCCGCCTAAACCCGCACCCAACCCCAAACCGATCAAAACCAACGCACTCGCCTAACTTTCGGCTCTGGTCGGAACGTGGGTTGGGTCTGTAAACTGGATATAGCGCGAGTTGTGACAATGCCTACAACAAACGCATGAGAGGACGCCAGCACGGACGCTGCCCCAACGCTTGCCGCCTATACTGGAGCTAGCCGATGACAGGCATGAACGAGCAGCTATGAGCGCTATGGTTTTCAACGGCTAGGCCAGAAGCTGATCCGACGCGGTCCGGTTGAGACGGCTGTGATTGAACTGGTTTATCGCGGGTAACGCGATGGGGGCTGCATCTGGTAATACGGCAAGAGTCGTAGCAGTGGCTACAAGCCGCCGGCATGGTCGATGTTCAGTTTCATACGCTGGGCGGGCCACCCTGGTGTCGGTGGATGAGTTTGGGTTGTCCGGCGCGTAAGCGAAGCGCGTGAGAGAAGACAGAAGACAAGAAGATAGACGATAAGGAGAAATAGGTTATGTATTCGGATTATGGATGGGTGCAAAAGTATGAGGAGGATCTCCAGGCAAAGGCGAGCGAGTTCCGGAGTGCGCAGGCGGATGCTGCCTGGGTGATGATGGGGCTGGGGCGTGGTGTCAAGGTGGTCGGGCATTGGTTGCTGTGGTGGGGAAAAAAGCTGCAACTTGCGGCAGCCCATAAGCGTGCCGGCGTTGCCCGGAGCGTACTCCTCGCCCAGCGTAATTCTTAACGAAAGGAATTTACCATGTTGCTCTCAGAAGTAACCTATTTGGTACAGCAAGAACGCTATGCCGACCTCCGGCGAGCAGCCGAACGCGCGCGTTTGGTCAAAGCCGTCGAACGCAAGCAGCAGTGGCGCGCAACCGAACGTTGGTATAGCCGCTACCTGTTTCCGCTCTTCTTCACCATCGGGGTAAACGTGGCAAACAGATAGAACTGGTTTGGGTTGGTCGGTTGGTAGCTCACCGAACAAACTAATTCCACTGTCAACTAAATTTTTTGGTATTTTCCGTAGGGATGCAGGAGTTTAGGAGAAAACAACCATGTTTACTGTCTATGCCACCTCCGGTGGTGGGATTGTGGTCAAGGAAGAAACAAAGCAAACCGCCGTCAAGGGAAGAGAGCAAAACGAGCCGCAGGCGGTAGCCAGCGCAATGCAACCGGTAAAGCTGGTTGATGAAAGTTATCCATACTGGTACGAGATGGCGCCAACGACAGGTCGCATACCGCGACCCACAGTGAGCAAAGAAAGCAGTAACCCTGTCTCGCGGAGCAATTCACCCGTCCTCTATGAGCGTAAGGGCGTCATTGCGCTAATCACCCTGAATCGCCCGGCGGTGTTGAATGCTATCGATATGGAGATGGCTACGTTGCTCAAAACGTCGTTGCAGAAAGCAAGTGCGGATCAGCGCGTGCGCACCGTAATTTTGACCGGCGCAGGACGCGGTTTCTGTACCGGCGGCGATCTGCGCTTTGCCGTTGCGGCCAACCCGGAACAGCCGGGCGACTCCTTTCTGGCCTTGACCAAGGTCTTACATGCCGCCATTGCCGAGATTCGCAACCTGGGCAAGCCGGTTATCGCCGCTATCAATGGCCCGGCGGCGGGGGCCGGCCTCTTTCTGGCGCTGGCCTGCGATCTGCGGGTGATGGCCGAGGGGACTTACCTCAAACAGTCCAACACCTCCTATGGCCTTTCTATCCCGGCCGGGGGCGCCTTTCTGTTGCCGCGCCTGGTGGGGTTGGGACGCGCGCTGGAAATCGCCATGCTCGACGAGCCGATCCCAGCGGCCCGCGCGTCGGCACTGGGCCTGGTGACCAAAGTTGTACCGGATACGCTGGTAGCGGCAGCCGCACAACAACTGGCGGAACAGACCGCTCAGCGTTCCATGGACGCCCTGGCGCGCACCAAACAGTTGATGAACAGCGCCTTTTATCACACGTTGGAAGAGCATCTGCACCTGGCGCGTCAGGCCATTGCCGCCAGCGCCAATTCACCCGAAGGGCGTGAAGGGCTATCTGCCTTTCTGGAGAAACGAAAACCGGATTATGCCGGTGTCACGAGTATCGTCTAATCTTGTGGAACAACACAGAAAAGGAATAAGAGCATGTTAGACCCACGAAGCTTTACCTTAGCGCGTGCCATCTGTGATGAACAGACGCAGAACAATGCCTTCCATGTGACCGAATCGTGGTGGGCGGCAGCGCCAAAGCCCCAGTGGCAACAGCGTTTCCAGCAGATCGCCGGCCAGTTGCGCAATCGCCTGCTTGGGTTGGGGCAACCAGGACGCGTATCAGTCAACGAGGAATGGCGCGAACCTGCGGTGTCATAGCCGCTTACCAACTTGTCGGCATGGTATGATGCGCACCGCTCGAATCTTGCACAAATGAGGAGCCAGCACGTCGGCGTGCTGGCTGGTTCGCACGAGGGCCTGCGAACTCCTCATGGTGCAGAATCCGCTATTGATTGGCCAGGAATGTCAATACGGCACGATTGAAGGCTTCAGGCGCTTCCATGTTGGGGACATGCGCCGTGTTGGGGATGCTGATCGTTTCTGCGCCAGGGATGCCAGCCTGCATCACCTTGGCCGCGCGCAAATTCTCGGCATGATCCAATGCACCGGTGACGAGCAATGTCGGCGCGTGAATCTCGCTCAGGCGACCAACGGCTGGCGGTGTTAGCGGGTTGAGCGGCTGAAGATCGGCAATCGCCCAAGTGCCATTGGCGACGAAAATGCGGTTCATGCGGCTGGCGCGTTCCCGTACTACCGACGCCACTTGTTCTGGTTGGCGGTGTGGACCATCCACCCAGATGCGCAACTGCAACTCCGAGGCAAGGGCAATGTCGCCCTGTTGGGTCGCCGCTATCATCTCGAAGAGATAGCGCGGCGGCGCCCCTTGGAGTTCAAAGCCGCTCGGCACACTGTTGACGATGACCAGCGAAGCGGCCAATGTCGGGTATTCGAGCGCCAGGTCTAGGACGATCTCGCCGCCCATCGAACAACCGATGAGGTGAGCGCGCGTAACCCCCAAATATTGCAGTAAGCGGTAGAGATCGTGCCGGCGGGTGCGTGGCCCTGTAACCGGGTCGGATTTGCCGTACCCTAGCATATCATAGCGGATCACCCGGTAGTGCTGGGCCAAGGTTGCCCACTGGTCATCCCACATGCCGCTGTCTAAAAAGGCGGCGTGGCTCAAAACCACCGTTTCCTCTGTCGCTGCCGTTGCCGCAACTTCGTAATAGAGTTTGCCATCACCCAGATCAAAGTATCCTGTTGTCATACGATTGCGCCTCCTTTTGCGCATCTGCTTGTTACCTAGAACGTTTTGTTTACGCAAGCATTCTTAGTATACAATGGCTTGGGTGACATCTTCTGTCACTCAATAGTTTGCTTGTGAAGAGCTATTTTTTCGTGGAGGATGAGGAACTATGCGCGCCGACCGTTTGCTTTCCATTGTCTTATTATTGCAAAGAGAGGGCAAAATGACCGCGGACAACCTAGCCCGCCAATTGGAAGTGTCACGGCGCACCATTCTGCGCGATGTGGAGGCGCTCTCGTTTGCTGGGATTCCCCTCTACACCGAAGGCGGGCATGGGGGTGGGATTGCGCTGGATGAAAAGTATCGCACTACTGGCAAGCGCATCTCCATGAGTTTGTCACCGCTTTTTCCGAATATGAGTTCACCTTGCGCATCCATCCAGACCGGATCAACTTTGCGCGCTGGTTAACCCCTGGACGCAATTTGATCCTTAGCACAGATGCCCAAGGGTGGCAGACCATCAAATTTCAGATGGAATCCGACCAGTTGGCCCAGATGTTGGTTTTCGGTCTGGGCGCGGCGTGTGAAGTGGTCGAGCCGTTATCACTCAAAGAAGCTGTGTCCAGGGCGTGT
Organism: Caldilinea sp. CFX5; assembly: GCA_021405325.1. Next base: position 16,021 of record QWII01000022.1, read on the forward strand.
CAGGAGCTACTGAAGCAGCTTTAAGCCTTTGAATCGCTAACGAGTTGTTGCAGTACTGGGCTGCCGCCAAAGGTTTCGACCAGCGTTTTCAAGCCTTGGGTGAACTTTTGGGCGGCAGCCGGCGGTGTAATATCGCGCTTCTCCAGTTCAGCCATCATTTGATAGACGCTAATCCCGGCATAACGCGCCGCCGCGCTGAGATCTGCTTCCCCCCGTTGGTAGGCAGTTATTGCGCGCTCAATTTGATAGTCGGCGATGCCGGCCAAAATCAACCGCTTCATGAGTGCTGCTTCCGAAATTCCTTCTGCTTGGCTAATCTGCGCCAGCAATGCACTCTCTTGTTGATCAAAGCGAACGGATTTTGTCACAGTAGTGGCATTGTTCATATCAAATTCCTTTCTGCCGCGCCACCGTTTCCAACATGGTTAACGCAGTACGCTTCATTTGCTTACCAGCGTTTGTTTGATTAATGGCATCGACGGCCAACATATAAGTAAGGCGACCGTGATCAAAAAGCAAGACAGTAAACTCAGCCGTACCCACAACCTGTACCCCCGCCGATCGCGCACGATGGTACGGGTTTGCATCGTCGATCAACAAGAAATACTGGTGTTCAATGGCCAATGCAATTGCTGCGTTTTCACCCGCATGAAACCAAGCCACTGCTTTTTGCGGCTCTTGGATCACCACCTTCCCTGCTTCTAGCCACGCATCAAATAAGACTGAACTACGTGCAGGAATGCCTAGTACGGTTAGTGGGTAGCGGATTTCTGCTGCAACTACTGCTGGTGAAAACAAATGAAAATAGTCTGCTACATAGAGGATAATATCGCCACGGCAGGCGTTGATCCAAAACGAAGCATCAATTGATGCACTTTGCTTCATCATACCGGTATCATACCACGTAATAGTAGCCTTGTCAATCAAATTTTACAAGTTACTTCTTCTTATACTCTTCTACAGTGTTTGCCCATCCCCATCTCGCCTCTTTCACCAAAGGACGCGCCAGCGGACGCCCCAACTGACGCCACCGACGACGCCGCGCCAACAGCCCATCCCTATACTAAAAGCAGATGCATCAACGACGACGGCGTCAGGGGAGTCCTGATGAAGTTGTCACAGTACGTAACGACCCAACGACTCCATTGGGTAACGAAAACGGGAATCACTTATTGCGAAAACAGAAGAAAGAAGGAAAAAATGAGTAAAGTACGACAGGACTACGCCTGGCTAAAACGATGGGCGGCGCTTGTCATGGCGGTTTGGGCGTTGCTGATCGTCGCCCCGGCCTATGCCCAGCAGGTCGATCAGGTCATTGCAGAGGATAGCGCCAACGGCAGCATCAGCTTTCAACGGGTGACGGTTGATGGCGCCGGCAATCGGTACGTCACCGGGCGGTTTAGCGGCGATGTTCTCTTTGGCGAAGGCGCCAACAGCCAGCAACTCAATGGCACCGATGATCTGTTCGTCGCCAAATACAACGTGATGGGGACGTTGGTCTGGGTCAAGGAATTTGAAAGCGACTTTGGCGGTGGTGGCATTCCTGGTGTAACGCCGACGGGCATTGCCGCCGACGTAACGACCAATGGCTTGTATTTGGGCGGCCATTTTGTCAATGCGCTCAATGCCGGCGGCCCGGTTTTGCTGTCGAATGATTCAAACGCCGATGGCTTTATCGCCCGGCTCAACCTGGTGACCGGCGCCACCGAGTGGGCCAACCAGATTCGCGGCACCAAGGTGATTCTGGTTAATGATCTGGTGGATGCGCGTGGCAACGTGGCGATCACCGGGCGTTTTCAAGGCGCCGCCGAATTTATCGGGACGTTCAACACGGGGAAGAACCTGTTGACAGAAACTGTGAACGGCGATGATATGTTTGTCGCCGCGTATAGTCAGGTGGGGCAACTGATCTTTGCCCAAAAAGCCGGTGGCGGCGGCGCCGAAGGCCACAGCCTGCGCTTCAAGTCAGGAACCATCATGGTGGTGGGTGAGTTTCGCGGCACGGCCCGCTTTCCCGATCGGCTGAAGCCGGCCCAACTCACTGCCGTGGGTGGCAGCGATGGCTTTGTGGCGAGCTACTTTGATAACGGTGATTTGAAATTTGTCAAGCAGATTGGCAGTGCCGGTTCCGAGTCCGCGCTGCGTGTCGTCCAGGGTGGCACCCACTTCTACGTCGCCGGCGCCTTTGAGAACACGCTGACGATTGGCACAACAGCGTTAACCAGCCGTGGGCAACGGGATCTCTTTCTCGTCAAATACTCCATGTTTGACGGCGCGATTAACGGCGTGACCCAAATCGGCGGGGATGGCTTGGACTTTCTCACCGGCCTGGCCAGCGATGCAAAAGGCGTTGGCGAAAGCGTCTACGTTACCGGTGAATTCCGGGGCGCCCAGTTGACCGTCGGCGCCGGGTCAGGGACGATACAATTGCCCAACGGTAACGGAGGCAATGCGACGGCCTTTATCACTGGGCTGAATGCGAATTTTGCGCCCTCCTTCGGGCAGACCGTGCAAGGCAAATTCGAGCAAAGTCGGCTGACGGCTGAACTTGACGGCACGCTCCATCTGGTCGGTGGTCATCGCAGCGCCGTGACCTTTGGCAGCGGCGATCGGGTGATTACGATCCCCGCCCCGGCGGCCAGTTCAGGGTTGGCGCTGGCCCGCTTCCGGCCTAATGGCTTCGTGGCCAATCCGAAGTTGCTCTATGTCAGCCCCACCGGGGTGGGGAAAGTGAGCGGCATCGCCTTTGACGGTAAGGATATGCTGGCCTTTGACCCGGCCACCAATAAATGGAGTCTGTTGATCGACGGCTCGGACATTGTCCTCGGCGGCACCGACATTGACGCCTTCGAGTGGCGCAGCGACCAGACCGTGTTGATGAGCTTCAACGTCAATACCACCTTGCCGGGGGTGGGCGCTGTCACCGATAAGGATATTGTACGCTTTATCCCGACCAGCCTAGGCGCAACGACGGCCGGCGGCTTTGAGATGTTCATGAACGGTTCCGCTGTGGGACTGGATGCCGGCGACGAAAATGAAGACATTGACGGCATTACCATCACGCCCGAAGGCCACCTGGTCCTCAGCACCGTTGGCCCGGTCAGTGCCAATGGCGGCTTGAGCGCCAATGGCGCCGACTTGCTGCGAGTGGAGAGTAACCGCACCCTGAGCCTTTACCTGGAAGGCGCTGACTTGGGCCTGCTTCCGCCCGGCGAGAATGCAGCGGCCCTCTCCGTGGACGTAGATGGCGTACATCTGGGCATGGCCGGCGCCTTTGACATTAACGGTGTCAACAGCCAGGGCCAACCGATCACGCTGGCCGGCGACGGCAATGATGTCGTCACCTGTCTGCCGGAAGCGTTGGGGAGCGATGTCAAGGTGAGCGCCTGTACCCTGCGCTTTGATGGCGGCGCTAATGGCCTCGGCACGCTGTCCATCGACAATATCGCTGTCGGTCGCAGCGGCATGGCCGGTACCGACTTTAGCGATGAGGAGGAAAACACAACCCCGGAAGATCCCGGTGGCGTGGAGGGGGCGGCGCGCATCTTCCTGCCGCTCGTCACCCGCTAGGCTCGGCGGCCCCCTCTCAGAAGAGGCAACTGTCGTCTGATTATCCAGAATTTTCGTGTTCCTTCTATCCGTGTTTAGTCTTTGGACAACTTGAAAAGACTAAACACGGATAGAAGGAACACAGAGGTGATTCATCGACTCTGCGCTTGCTAAAGGATGAGGTGAAGCTTCGCTGAATCGTTACGAAAACCGTTATACTCAAACCAATTGAAAGGAACATGCCAATGACATCAGCACTACTTACGGCTGGATATGCCCCCGTCACCCAAGCGGCGGCGCCAAAGTGGGGCTTGGGCGCCGTTGTATTATCGACGGGAGTGACATTGAATTATTTGGAGCAAGGCGACCCACAAGGTGAACCGGTCATCCTGCTGCACGGCTACACCGATTCGTGGAACACCTATGCCCTGGTCTTGCCGCTGCTGTCGCCGGCCTATCACGTCTTTGCCCTCGACCAACGCGGGCATGGCGAATCGAGCAAAACCGCCGATGATTTTACTGTCGAGAGTTTTGTCGCCGATGTTGTCGCCTTTATGGACGCCCAAGGCATTGCCAAGGCCACGGTGGTCGGCCACTCGCTGGGTAGCATGGTGGCGCAACTGGTGGCGATCCAACACCCGGCGCGCGTCGAACGTTTGGTGCTCGTCGGTTCAATGACCGTTTGCGGCAATCCGGGCGTGCTGGAATTCAATGCGGCGGTGCAAACGTTGACCGATCCCATCGACCCAGCCTTTGTCCGTGACTTCCAGACCAGCACCCAGATCAACGCGATTGCGTCCGCCTTCATGGACAAAGTCGTTGCCGAAAGTCTGAAAGTGCCGGCCCATGTCTGGCGGCAAACGATGGCAAGCTTTGTCCAACAGGAGACGACGCACGATCTCGACAAGATCAGCGCACCGACGCTGATTATGTGGGGCGATCAAGATCCGTATTTCCCCCGTAGCGACCAGGAGACGCTGGCGGCGTTGATCCCGCAGGCCATCCTGGACATCTACGCCCAGGTCAGCCACAATCCGCACTGGGAGCAACCCCAACGCTTTGTGGCCGATTTGGAACAGTTTCTGGCGGCAACGGCGAATTGAGTATGAACTGACCAGCAAAGACAGGCAAACTGAACGACAAGAAAAGCGGTGATGACTTACTTTTTCTTACGGACAAATTCGTCTTTATGCTCCATTACCCAGAGGCAAGCCAGTTTTACAGCGCCTAGTTCGCGATTAACACGGTTGCTTTGTTCGCCTTTTTTCATGGCGGTCAAACGTTGCGTGTTGCTGCCAATGGCTTGGGCAAAATCGCTAACCGAGATGCCTTGCGCTTTGATCTGTTCCAACAGTGAAGCTAATGTGGTATGCGCCAAATATTGACCCAAATCAGACAAGCTCTGGACATCTTTTCGCTCTTTTCGTTCGATGGCGGGAAATGCGGCAGGATTGCGGAGAAAGGTTATTGCCATCGCCGCACAGTGATGGCAGTAACCGCCTTTCCCAATGTAACAACTACAGGCGGAATCAACACCTTCGTTGGTGGCGCGGATCGAAACTCGATAGATGCCATGATTTCCCTCTACGCGTCCGCTGATACGCGATCCAATGCGTTGACACTCAAAGAATTTGTCGATATAACGCGCAACTTTGTCACTGGGCGGGTGTGACCATGCACGCTGGATCGCCGCTTGTAACTGTTTTAGCTCTAGATCATCCATGTATTCTCCTCAGCTAATGGTTGAAAGAAACCCATCTGCCGCATTCGCTATTCACAGGCAGAACATATCTTCTAGCCCTTCTTTGCGCTGCGATTAAGCTTTTGACGCGCTTTATGCTCTTCTTTGCCTTTGGCTACTATGCGGCCTGGCAAAGTCCAGCCGTGCGCGCCTTCTATGGCGAGACAGACCCCGGTAGTTTTCTGCTGCAAATGCGCACGATCATCGCCGGGGCGTTCTTCCTTTGGCGGCCGGTTTCCGGTCAGGCGTCAGGAGCGTTTGGTCAGCCGCAAGTCACGCCCGCTGCCCCTCCTGCAAGAGCGCGGTGATGGCATCAGCGATTGGGCGCTGTTGGCCGCGGGCAATGGCAGCGGCGGCCAACTTCACCGGCAGCGTCGCCGCCAGCGCCGTTTGGACGCGCCGGGCGCGCTCACGAAAGAGTTGCCAGGGGGCTGCGCTGTGGTTCACCAGGCTCAATAGTTCCAGCGCTTGCAATTGGCTTGCCAACCGTTGCGCTTCCGTTGGCGCAGTCTGACTCTCGCTAAGCATCAGGTGGGCCAGCCAATAGAGCGCCACCGCGCCATGGTCATACATCTGGGTCGTGTGCGTGATTTGCAGGGAGCGCCAGAGGTAGCGCCGACTACCCGCCAGATCCTGGAGACCACACGCCGCGATCCCCATGCCATTCAGGTTGTAGGCCGTCATGCTGTGCTGACCAAGCGCTTCGGCAATGGCTAAACCCTCCTGCGCGGCCTGGAAAGCCGCTATGTAATCGCCATGTTCACTGGCTGCCAAGGCGTAATCCCCTAAGGTCATCGATAGGTGGAACTGGTCGCCGATCTGGCGAAAAATGGCAATGGCTCTTTCATATTGCATCAGCGCTTCGGCAAGACGTGCGCCACCTTCGCAGAAGGCCACCCACCCCAAAAACTGAATGGCCAGCCCAATACTAAAGGGATTGCCGATGGTCTCGGCAATGGCGAGACTTTCGTGATAATAGCGCGCCGACTCAGCATAGGCGCCCTGGGAATTGACAGCCCACGCCAACGAGGCCAGGACATGGGCGGTGAGATCCGGTCGCTCGAGTTGGCGGCAAAGCGCCAGGGCTTCCCGTGTGTACCCTTCGCCGGTCGCAAAATCACTAAAGGAGGAAGCAATATCCGCTAACCCAAGGAGCGCCTTCGCTATGCGATTCCGATCACCAGAGGCGCGCGCCAGGGTGAGGCTCTGCTGGAGCGCCACTTGCGCGGCTTGACGTTGGCCGCGCAAGCGCAGGCTATTGCCAAGCTGGGCGTAAACAAAAGCCAACTCCTGCGGCTCTGCACCTTCACGCAGCACAACGGCAAACGCACCCTCGGCGGCATCTAGCTCGCCAAGCGCCAGGTGAAAAGCGCCTTGGCGCGCCTGTAGCCGCCGCCGAAACCGGCGACATCCGGTTTCCTCGCCACTGGTTACTTGCCTTAGTTGCTGTAAGGCATAGGTAACATGCTCTTTTCCTTCACCATAGCGACTGCGCATGTAGTAGAAGCGATACAGGGCTGGTAAAGCGCTATCGAGCAAATGCCAATCGAACCGGTCGGCGGCATGGATCCAGGCGGTTTGGATATTATCACTTTCAGCGTTGAGCGCATCCAGTGCTGCCCGTTGCGCCGGCCCAATCAGCGCCTGCTCGTACTCAGCCACCTGTTGGAGATAAAAAGTGGTATGGCGCGCTGCGGTTTCTCGCTGATCTACACCGGTTTCGGCCAGCTTTTCGGCGGCAAATTGGCGCAACAGTTCGTGCATCTGATAGCGGTCGCCGGTCGTGCGGTAGACCCACGCTTTATCGACCAACTCGGCCAGCGTCAGGAGATCGGCTGCGGCCACCGCGGCGGCTGCGTCCTGGTCAAACCCACCTTGGAAGACTGACAAGCGGCTGAGGACTTGCTGCGTCGGCTCATCTAACAGTTGCCACGACTGTGTCATCACCACCTGCATGTTGCGGTGGCGCGCCGGCACATTCTGATGGCGCGTCACCAGAATCTTGCCGCCTCGTGCAATCTCGTCAGCGATCTGCGCACACGAAAGCACTTTGAGCCACGACGCCGCCAGTTCCAGCGCCAAGGGCATCCCATCCACCAACCGGCAAATTCGTACAATTGCTTCCCGCTGCTGCTCCGGGTCAAAGCCAACCAGCGCGCGTCGCGCCGTCTGGACAAAGAGTTGCACGGCGTCATACTGTTCAAGCATGGCTGGCGCTGACGTAGGTTCACTAGTCGTGCCTGGGGCATAGGATTGCTCGTGGGGCGGCAGGCGTAAGCCGGAGAGCGGGTGAAACCACTCTTCTTGCAACTTGAGCGCTTCGCGTGACGTGATCAGCACCTTGACGCCGGGGGCCGCCGCCAGCAGCGCCGCTACCAGATCCGCCGCCGCCAGCAGATGTTCAAAGTTGTCCAAGAGCAGCAGCATCTGCTTTTCGCGCAAAAAGTTAAACAATTGTTCCTGGGGCGACCCGCCCCCGTAAAAGTGAAACCCCAGCGTATCGGCAATCGCCGGGATCACCCCGCCAGGGGCGCTGACCGGCTGGAGCGGCACAAAAAAGAGACCATTCTTGAACTGCTGCGGTGCTGTTACCGCTTGCACCATCTGCTGCACCGCAGCCATCGCCAATCGCGTCTTGCCGATGCCGCCGGGGCCAACAATGGTCAACAACCGGCACGCCGGGTCGGCCAGGCGATGGATCAACTCCGCCACCTCCTGCTGACGCCCGACAAAGGGGGTGTTCTGGGGCGGTAGGTTGTGCGGCGGCGCGGTCGTGACAGGGTGCGGGGGTGTCAAGGTGACTAGGTGACTAGGTGATTTTTCTACAGAAGCACCTGTCACCTTGTCAGGGACGGGGAAGCGACGCGTACGAATGGCCTCATACAGCGCGACCGTCTCCGCCGCCGGGGGAACATCTAGCTCGGCGGCCAGGATGCGGACGCATTCATCGTATTGGCGGACGGCGGCGGCCTGTTGACCGGCTTGGGCGTAGAGTTGCATCAACTGACGGTGGGCCGCTTCTTCCAGCGGGTCGAGCAGGAGCCAGCGCCGGGCATAGCGCACCGCTTCGTCAAATTTCGCCTGGGCGACGTAGGTTGCGATCACCTGTTGCAACAAGCGGGCAAAGGCGCCACGCAACGCTTCCCGTTGAAAGAATTGCCAATCGTCAAATCCCGGCGCGTCGGGTAGGGTGAAGCCGGCGAGGAAATCATCGCTGTAATAGTCGGCTGCCTCTACTAACGCCGGCAACGCATCCGCCGGAACCCCCGCGGTCAGTAAGGTCGTCGGCAGGTGATCCGCCAGTGCTCGTTGAAAGCATTCCACATCCACCCAAAGCGGGGCGGTCGGGGATAGGGTCACAGTTTCGGGGGTGATGGCCAGTAACTGGGCATCCAGCAATTGACTGAGATCATAGAGCGTGCGGCGCAGATTGGCGCGGGCGCCCTGTTGATCCTTCTCCGGCCAGAAGAGGGTTGCCAGGGCGTCGCGGCTATGGGGCTGGCGCGTGACAGCCAGGTAGATGAGCAGGGCAAGCGCCTTGCGCAGGTTGATCGGAATCGGGCGTCCCTGGCGCTCCAGGCGGGGCGGGCCAAAGAGATAAAGTTTGATCTGAGCCATCTAGACCTCCCAACTGTCGTGGTCACGGCGCTTGGTAGGGTCAATTCTACCCCAATTTCTAAAAAATTCAACTCTTTTATCAGACGACGCGCCAGCCGACGCGTCAACGGACGCTGCGCCAACACGCCATCGGTATGCTAAAAGCAGATACAATGATAAAAATTACAGAGGGAAAAATAGAATGAACACCCAACAATTGATCCATGCCGTGCGCCGCATCAAGCGCGCCGACCTTGCGCCACAACAAAGTATCAAACACTTGACGAGCGTCTTGCGCGCCTTTGTCGGCAACCCGGCCAACCGCCAGGCGCTCAACTTCAATCAAGTTTCCCAGGGTCTCTACACTCGGCTGTTGCTGAATTCGTTTGATGATGACTTTCAGATTGTCGTTGTCCTGTGGGGGCCAGGGAGTCGCAGCCCGATTCATGATCATGAAGAGACGGTGGGCGCGGTCGCTGCCTTGGCAGGCGTCACGGAGGAAACCAAATATTATCGGCTCTCACAGCATGGCAACCAGGTGGAATTGCTCCCCGGCAAGAGCATGACGCTGCAGAAAAGCGCCGTCACCCCGATTTTGCCCGACGAAGCGACCCAACTGCACGCCATGACCAACGCCACCAGCGCATGGGCGGCGACGGTGCATGTCTACCTGACACCGGTTATGAACTTTCATATCTACGAACCGCAGGGGGAGGACATTTACCAAATGATCGACCGCCGCCTCTGGTTTGATGCCGATAATGCCTGGCGTCAATGGGAAGCCGTCAAGGTTTAGGAGCATACCCATGATACAATCAACAGTCCAGATCCGTACCGCCGAGCCAGCCGACGCGCCAGCCATCCACCACCTGCATACCCGCTCGGTGCAAACGCTCTGCCGGTCGCACTATACGTCGTCGCAGATTGCTGAGTGGATCGGTCGCCGCCAACCGGCTGGCTACTTGCCCGCTATCGAACGAGAGGAAATGTTTGTGGCAGCGCTAACGGGCAAGCTAGCTGGTTTTGGTCATGCCGTGGTGGGCGAGATTGTTGCGATCTTTGTCGATCCTGATTGGACGGGGCGGGGCGTGGGGCGGCAACTGCTTACCCACGCCATCGCCCTGGCACAAAGGGACGAAGCTCGCCTGGTTTTCCTGGAAGCAACACTCAACGCCCGCAGCTTTTACGAACGCTGTGGCTTTCAGATGGTCGAACAAAAAACTGCCCAGCGCGGCCAAACTGAGCTAACTGTGGTTGTTATGGTCTATCCAGGAGGAAAGCGATGAAAGCAACAAAGGAAAAAGGTCGATGAAAACCTTTCTGATGATCTGGTTTGGTCAATTTATTTCGCAGATCGGCACGGCGTTGACACGCTTTGCCCTACTGCTTTGGGTCTATCAACAGAACCAACAGGCAATGGATGTGGCGTTGTTTGGCCTCTTCGCCTACTTGCCCGCCCTGCTTCTCAATCCACTGGCAGGTGTCTGGGTGGATCGGTTGGATCGCCGCAAGGTGATGTTGTGGGCCGATGCGGGCGCAGGGGTGATGACGGCGCTCTTGCTGGGGCTGCAGCTCAACGATCAGTTGCAGATGTGGCATCTCTATGGCGCGCAACTGCTGGCCGGCATCTTTGAGTGCTTCCAAACCCCGGCGTATGCCGCCGCCACCACCCTGCTGGTTGACAAGGGCCAATATGCGCGCATCAACGCCCTGCGTTCGTTGGCGCAAAACGGCGCGGAGGTGATCGCCCCCTTCCTGGCTGGGCTGCTCCTCCTTTGGGTGGGGTTGACTGCCATTCTAATCATCGATTTGGCTACCTTTGTGGTGGCGGTGGCGACGTTGTTCGCGGTTGCCGTGCCGCAACTGGGGGTGACAGCCGCGGTGACAAGGGCCGGCGCGTCGCTCTGGCAGGATTTTGGCGCAGGGCTGCGCTACATCAGGGTGCGACCGGGGTTGACCGGGCTGCTGATCTTCTACATGCTCATCAACTTTGTCGCGGCGCTCACCTTCTACGCCACCTTGCCGGCGCTCATCCTAGGGCGCAGCGGCGGCGATGAATTTGCCCTAGCGGTGGTACAATCAACCTTGGGGGGCGCTGCGCTGGTGGGCAGTCTGCTTGTCACTCTGTGGGGTGGCCCGCGCCGCAAGATTCATGGGGTTTTGCTGGGCGCCGGCGTCTCTTTCCTCCTGGGCGATCTGCTCTTTGGCATGGGGCGTACCCTCCCGCACTGGCTGGTTGCCGCCATCTTCTCGGCACTCTCGGTGCCGCTGATGGATAGCAGCAACATGGCGATCCTACAAGCAAAGGTTGCGCCCACCATGCAAGGTCGCTTCTTTGCCCTGTTCCACACTGCCCGCCAATTGTTTGTTCCGGTTGGCTATCTGTTGGGTGGTTGGCTCGTCGATGACTGGTTGGGGCCGGCGTTGGCCCCAAGCGGCTTCCTGGCAGCGCCGCTCGGTTGGCTAGTTGGCGTCGGCCCTGGCGCTGGGAGCGGGTTGCTCTTTGTTGCTACCGCCCTGCTAGGATCAACGATTTGTCTGGGTGGGTATCTCTTCCCAGCGTTACGCAACCTGGAGGATGAACTGGCGGATCATGATTGGGAGGATGGTATCGTGCAAGGCAATGATATTATGGTGCAACTAGCATAGGAGGAACGATATGGATGGCAATATTTTTATGATGTGTAAACAGGTAAATCGTCAGGCGTTTTCGTCCTTGCCGCCAGGCTTTGCCGTGCGCACCTTGCGGCAGGACGAGTTGGACACCTGGAAGGCCATGCCCTTTGATGATAATTACACCGCCGAACAGGCAGCGTACATGGATGCGTTTTTCCGTATTACCTATGCCGCGCAGGAAGCGACCTTTTTTGCCCGCACCCTGGTGGTGTGCGACCCGAATGACCAGATCGTCGGCACTTGTTTCTTGTGGAAAGCCTACGGCCTGTTCAACACGGTGCATTGGTTCAAAGTGGTCAAAGCCTACGAAGGCCGCGGCATTGGGCGGGCGCTGCTTTCCATCCTCTTCCAGGGGGTGACGGACGCCGATCTGCCTATCTATCTGCACACCCAGCCGGAAAGCTTTCGGGCGATCAAACTTTATTCAGACTTTGGCTTTGAGCTACTGACCGACCAGCGGATCGGGCAGCGAGACAATCACATCGAGCAGTGTTTACCCTTCTTGCAAGCACAGATGCCCAGGCAGGATTATGAACAACTTCGCTTTACCACTGCACCGGCAGCGTTTATTGCCGGGATGGCGCGGCAAAAAGATGCTCAATTCTAATGAGGGGTTTCAGATGGCGGAATTTGTTACGTACAAACGCTGGCGGTTGAAAGATGGTAAAGAAGAAGCCGACCTAGTCGCTTTGGTGCGCAACGAAATTGCCCCGCACTATGCTAGGCTCTCAGGGAGTGTGGGGCTTGAGCTACAGCGCATCAGCGGTAGCCGATCCTACCTTGCGCTTCAGCATTGGCCTAGTCGAGCTGTTTGGGAGACAACCAGAGCCTTTGCGTCCTATCAGGCTTGGTTCGCGGCGTATGAACCGATTTTGGCGCGCTGGGATCAGTTGATGACGTTTGAAGACGGGTGGGAGGCGGAGGAAATTCTCGATTAACGGTTATCGTTGACAAGCTGTCATCAAACATTCGCAATTTCACCAACAAGGAGGAGCAGGACAATGATTCAACTGACCAACCCACAACTCGCCACCTTGCGTGATTGGTTTCTCCCCGACCGTCCGGGGCCTTTGATCGGCCTGCATCTGCTCAATGGCGGCCACGGCACAGCCTGGGCCGATCGCTGGCCGGCGCCGCAGGCCATCTATGTCGAAACAGCCCAAAATGGTTCGCTGGCCGGCGATCCGACTGCGCTCACGCCGGCGATGATTCGGGATGTCGTGGTCGGCTTTATCGAAGCGCCGGCGGCCTTTGTGCCGCTGCTCCAGGAAGTCTTCCCCGATCTGGTGGTCTGGGATCGGGTGATTTACAAGCTGCCCGCTGCACCAATCTATCGCCAACCCACCGGTTTTACGCTGCGCCGTTTGACCAGCGCCGATGCCCGTCACCTGGCAAACCTGAGCGATGAATCCTCTTGGATCAGCAAAACCTGGGGTGGACCTGCCGGGCTGGCGGCCAGCGGTTACGCCTGGGGCGCCTTTGCCGGGGATCAGCTTGCCGCCGTCGCCAATAGCTTTTTCCTGGGCGACCAGTACGAAGAGATCGGCGTTGTCACCGAGCCGGTCTTTCGTGGACGGGGGGTGAGCGTCGCCTGTAGCGGCGCCCTGTGTGAAGAGATTCGCGCCCGTGGTCGTATCCCCAGTTGGACGACTTCGCCTGATAACATTGCCAGCAAACGGGTGGCGGAGAAATTAGGTTTCCAACATGTACGGGATGATCATCTGTATGTGGTCGGGATCAATATTCCTAAGCCGGCCAGTTGATTGGATAGCTAAAGTGTAGCTGTCTAACGAGGCTTTGGCCCAAACGGCCAAGGCAGTAGATACGGACGGCGCTGTGCGCCTACTGCGTGAAAGGGAAAAACAGGGATCAACAAGCACCGTATCCCTGTTCCTTCCCGCCGTGTTTAGTCTTTGAGCGACTGTAAGAGACTAAACACGGCGGGAAGGAACAGGGACGTAACTCGTTGAATCGGACTTACGCACGGGCCGTAAGTCCGGTTGAATTGTTATGCGCGCCAAAGACCCAGAAAAGAGGAATGTCGCCAGGGTATTGGCGGAACAGTACGATGTGATCATGCCCGATGCGCGGGTGCATGGTCGCTCGGACGGCGGTGAAACGGGCTTCACGCCGGAAATTCTGACTGAAGATGCCGTGGGGCTGATTCACGCACTCAAGCTGGCGCGGCCTACCCTGATCGGGCGTTCCAATGGCGCCGTGACGGCATTCCTGGTGGCGGCGCATCATCCTGAACTGGTGCGCGCCATTGTGATGGAAGATCCACCGGCGGGTGGGATGCCGTCGCCGGCTGTGCGCCAGGAGGTGAGCGGCGGCAACTGGTTTCAGGAATGGATGACCTGGCTGCAACGGCTAAAAGAGTTGTACTAGTTTGCGGCTGTGACTGGTGCGGCCCCCTCCTGCATCAGCCCGGCCAGCAGGGTATAGGCGGCGAGCCAGGCGTCTTTCACCTCGTGAGTAAAGGCCGGCCCAAAGAAGTGCGCCAATGTCCAGAGCAGCGCCTCGCCCACGGTGGTATAGTGGTGCGGTTGTACGCCGTAGCCGGCATGGCGCTGCCCCAACTGGCGCACGGTGTCGGCAATGGCAGCGGGTTGATTCAGCCCGTTGACCGCGGCGGCCAGCATAGTCATCAGCTTTTCACCTTGCTGCTTCAGGTCGCCCCGAAAGAGCGGGCGCAGCGTCGGGTCGAGTTCAAAAAGCCGCTGGTAGAAGCGTTCGGCCACCAGGCTCGCCAGCGGAATGGCCTGGGCAAAGGTCTGTTGGACAATTTCGATTTGTTGCGGATTCATATGTTTGCCTCCTGTGAATAGATAGAACAAGTAGAACCATCTGCATTCCGGCAGGTGAAACTGCTCTTCTCCTCCGATGAAAATACCAGGGATTTCACCGATTACACAGATTAACAGTGAGAAAAATCTGTGAAATCGACGAAATCTCTGTTGTATTTTCATCGTTATTGGTGTCGAAGACATGTAACCTGTTCTGCATTTCTCTCTTTAGTCTAGAGAAGGGCCGGAGGCAATGCAATGGCAAAAGTCCCAGAAAATGCTGCTATTGTCCCAAACGGGCAGCGCCGGCCATTGGATTGCGTGTGACAGGGTGACAAGGTGAAGGGGTGAGTGGTCGTGCGGCTGACTGTAATAGGCACAGTCAGCCGCACGACTCCTGGTCTGTCAACTAAGTCTTGATAGGTTATTTTGACTGTCACGCCGGAGGCGATGACCTACTGCTCTAGAGCACGCCGGCATTGCGGGCGACGCCGTTTTTTTTGCTCATCAGTGCGCGCTTTGTAGCGCGGGCGCAAGGATCATCAGCCAGGCTATGCAGCGCGCCCGCATCAGTGAGCGTATCGTCAAGGCCCATCGGGAGAGCATCTACAACAAACGCTTCACCCCACTGGACTAGCAAAACGCGCCGCTCTTGGATCTTTTTTGGGCGAGGCATAGAGTTCGCGACTATAAACGCTTTCTGTGAAGAAATCAGCCAATAGCACCAATTTCCGTTCTGCGCTGGAAAGATAACTCAACTCCGTCTGGTAGCGGCGGATCGATTCGAGATCGCCCAGCGCCAACCCATGCAGGGAACGGACAAAGAGGATGGTAAAGGGGTTGTTGGTCGGCAGCAGGGTCAGGTTGAAGTCGTCCAGCAAGGTGCGGGTCAATTCGCTGGCCGGATCACCGGGGGCGGCGACAAACTCAACCGTCATGCCATAGACTGCCAGCCGGTTCGACACTTCGTAATTCGCTGTCGGCTTGGCGCGATGCCAGACATGCTCGACATAACGGCGCACGGGGGCGCCTTCCGCCTTTTCCAGCGGCGTCACCGGCAACATGCCCAACTCCAACATGCGTAGCCGTCGGTTAAATTCCTGCTCTTCCAACGCCCCGCGCCAAAGGAGATGCTCAATGCTAAATTCTTTGGCCAGCCCGCGCACTAATTCGGCGCGCACGGGGTTGGTCTGCTCCAGGTTGACCGGCGCGACCGATTCACGCACCGTGTCACGAATAAACTGGGCCACCGTGCGCGCCTGGGATTGCCCCTTGCCGGGCGCACTGCTGCTCAAAATGCGGCGCATCTCGTTGAACCACTTGGGCGTCCCCCAGATGCGGGTCAATCGCTCTTCACTGTGTTGACCCTGTGTGTCCAACTGCGTGCGCAGATAGGCCAGACAGCGCTGCCAGAGTTGCTCATTGAGATGGGGTTGGTGGATCGCCAGCAACGGCACCCCCGGCGGCGGCACGGAAGGAATCGTCGGCGGCGTGCTGAGGGTGGACAACTCGCTGGCGGCTTCGGCCAACATGCGGTTCCAGGTGCTGACCAACTCGGTCAACCGGCCATAGACGCGCACCAGCCCATCGCTCACCGCTTCGCGCAACTGGGTGGTGAGCGCGGCTTGGGCCAGGGCAATCCGTTCACGGCGTAGGGCGCGTACCCGCCGTTCCTTGATGCGATAGGTGATCAAGGCTGCGGCTAATACACCAACGGCAAAGCCAAGTAAGCCCAGTGTATCCTGGCTGTGACGCCAACTCTGCTGCATGAAGAATAAATAGAGAAAAGCAATCAACCCGGCAACGACAATCACACCAGCGGCACGCGCCAGCATCGCCCACAGTTCCGGCGCGGTTGAAGTGGCTTGAAGGTGGCTGATCTCCCAGTTGCGCAACGCCAGCAAACGCTGAACACGCGCCAGATGACGGGCGTTCGGGGTGGCGACATTCTGTAATCGTTGCCGCTGCTGGTCAATCTCATGCAGCCAGCGTTCAGTTTGCAACTGGGCGCGAGTCAGACCGGCGGGGGAAGCGGCTAAAATGTCCAGCAGCTTGCGTTGCATTTGGGAAACCGTCGCCGGCAGCAGGCGATCATCGACCTCGTAAAGAAACCATTCCCGCCCTGGCTCGACGGCTTGCACGCCCCACGCTTCATCCAAAAATTTTGACCCGACGGCTAGTTGGAGATATTCGTCTAACTCGCGATAATGGCCTTGAAAGGCGTCTTTCCACTGGTCGCTACGCACTCGCCGCAACTGTTGGGCCGTAGCGTTAGGGACAACAAAGCGTTCGGCGACGCTCAACTCATCAATGGTTGTCGGATCGCGCTTGACGAGCAAGTCATTCAGGTGGGGCGTCAACTGGGCCAGGACGCTCTGCGGCGTGAGGTCAAGACCGGCTAGATCGTTGGCGGATGGCGTCTGCGCCAACGTGCCGGCAAGGTTTGTTGTACCCTTGTCGCTGTTGCGCAGCACCCATTCGCGCACCAGCCGGCTTTCTTCTTGACGATTGACAGCATGCAGCACTTGCGCCAACGGGACATAATCCCCCGCCGCGCCGATTAGGCTATAGGCGCGCCCCTCGCCGGTGTGTACCCCAACACCCAACTGCTCCTGGACATAGAGGTTGCCGCCGGCCACGATCAGCGCTTCCAGCGCATTAGCGGTGACGACGGCCAGTTCATGACTGCTCTGGGCCAACCCCTGATTGCTCTTCTCTCGGTCGAGCAAATAGACATAATCAAAGAGCGGCTGCCCAATGGTTTCGGCCAGATGGGGTGCGTAGGTTTGCATCGACTGGGCCAGCGTAACCGTCATCTGTTGATCGGGATGGCGTTGCAAACCCGTTAAGGTTTCCAACTCGGCCAGGGCGGCAAAGGCGGTGGCGTCTTCGACCGGGCGGGTGAGATCGGTGGCGTAACTGCCGGTGGCAAAGAACGCTGTCACCTGGGCGACATGACGCTGCCCCACCCGCTCCATAAATTGCGCCACCAGCGGCCAAATCAATGCTGATGTGAGCGGTTCAAAGAGCGGTGCGATTACATAGAGCGTCGTCTGCACAAAGGGATCTTCAGCCACCAGATCATCTTGACGGATGGGGTCGAGCAGATGCGTTTCGAGCAGGCGTGCAATCGGCACGGTGTGGGCCAACGCTGCTTGAAACATCTCCTGACGCGTGGCGCGACGTACTTGTGACCTGGCGTGACCATTGCCGTTCGTCCCATTGGGTATGGGCATGGTCGGCGTCAGACCGGTCACGGGCAGATGGAAGGGGCGACCAGGCACTTCCAGCGGCTGCAACATCGACTCAGTTGCTTGAAAGAGCAAGGTCGCATGTTTTTCCGCCGCTGTCATCACCCCGGCAGTCTGCTCGTCAAAGGCGCGGGGCAATTCACGTTCCAACCGGCCCAGCGTCCGTTCAACATAGAAGGGGGGCAGGGGCTGGTCGAGGCGCGGCTGGCGGATGTAGAAGTGGGCGCGCTGTTGCGCATCGATCAACGGATCAGCGATGACGGCGCCAAAGCTGGTCAACCGACTCAGATCCGCCGGGTTGGACGAGAGCGCCGCGCGCTGTTCCTGGGCGGCTTGCAGCCGGGGGAGCAGATGATACATCACCTGCATCCCCCAGCCGCCAAAACAGAGAATCGCCGCGCGCGAATGGGCGTAACTTAAAATCACTACGCCCTCCGCTGCGGCACTTCAGGACGTATCACTTCTACCCGTGGGATCGTCGCCGGGCGGCGCGTGCGTTCCTCATTTTCCGGGGTGATCTCCGGCAGATCTTTCCATTCGGGATTGAGATGAAACTCATCACGGATGTTGAAGTCAAAGCGATTCTCATACTGGGCGCGATACTCTTCGACACGTTCCAACAGGGTGACGGGTAGCCCGTGGACAATCCAAACGGCGTCCATGCGGGTGGCATCGCCGGTCGGCACCCATTTAATGTCTTCCTGCCCGACGGTCGCCGCCTGCAATTTGGTATCGGCCTGCCGGCTCACCGGCACCGCCGCTAATCGGATATGCTCCAGGTTGGATTCATGGAAGCTGTAGCGGTCGGCGTCCCAGCGGATGTAGGGGTGAAGACGGTCGAGCCACTGGTGAATGCGGTTGTCAGGCCGCTGGCGGATGCGTTTGACTTCTTCGCTGTACTGAATGCCGATGATGTGGTTAATGTCTACGGTGGCGTGGACGCGATGGAGCAAAGCGCTGTTATCACTCACCGTCTTTAACAGGTGTTGATAAATCTGATCCGGGCCGACGGCGTTGACGCTGTGCAACAACTGGTGGAAGATCGGGTTGAGCGCACTGTGCCAATCCGCCGGCGTGACACAAGCGCTGGCATTGCGCACAAAGGAAGGCAGATAATCGCGCCCGACCGCGCCGGTTTCCAGTTCATAATAGGTGCTGGTGCTGGGGTAGCCATCCGGCACGCGCGGGTCGATACGGTCAGCCATGCGCGCCGCTTCCTGGTTGGCTTTGGCCAGCGTTAGCGTACAGGCGTTGAGTTGACTGCGCAGCGCTTCACGCAACCGCCCGGCCTGTTTGCCCAGTTGCACCACCAACGCCTGCTCCACCGCATCGCGCTTTTGGTAGAGTTTGTAACGGGCTTTACGTGACGCCATATCGCGCGCCCGTTCACGCGCCCGCCGTGGGTTGAGCGCCACCATGAATAGATCGCCCATCGTGCTGGCGAGTTGTTGCGCCTGTTCACCCAAACCACCTTGTTGCGCCAACAAGCGCCGCCACTGGTTACGATTCTCCTCGTTGACCGGATGACCGTCGATCAGGAAGAGCCGTTGCCGGGGCAACGATTCCATTGCCGCCCCCATACCATTGGTCGGGCCGATGAGGTCACAGAGGGCCAGCGCGCCGCGGATACCCGTGTCAAGCAGCGCCTGGTGCATGGTCTGCACCACCGGTTCCCAGAAGCTGGGCCAGATGCCGCGCAACTCTTCGATCTCGTCACGGCTTTTGTCCAGCTTGTCATTTTCCATCGCCGAGTAGCGCGCCAGTAATTGGGCGTGTAGCCCCTGCCATAGATTCAAGACGCGCTGTTGATCGCCTTCGGGTAACGCCGCGCGCGGGTCGGTCATGGCCGGGCCGGCGGCAAAACGGCGCACCAGATCAGCCACAAAAGCGCGCTGCCAAAAATCGACCAACGACTCATGGGGCGCGACCAGGGCCGAGGTGGCAAAGCTGCTGTAGACCAGGAAGTTGCGATTGCGTTTGCCCGTCGGGCTACCGTGGCTGCCATTGGCCGCCGCACCATTAGCCACACCATTCTTGTGGGGATGGTGGCGCTCAATCGCTTCACCGGCGGCGCTGGTCAGGTCGAACATGCGCTCGCGCACCACGTTGACTTCCATGCCCAGGATTTCGCTGCTCAGGTGGCTGATGGCGGTCATCTGGATCAGGTGGGCAGCCATCTGTTCGGCGTCCGACTTGCGCGCCAGACTGTGGCCGTTGCGGTTGGTGCGCCCGACCAAAAAGATAAAGTCAAAAGGCGCGTAGGGGGTATCGGGCAATTCGCGCTGTTCGCTGGGGTAGAGGGCGCTAAAGCGTTGGGTTTCCTGGAAGTAGGTCAGCTCTTTCAGCGCGGCATAGGCATTGGCGCGAATGCGTCGTCGTTGCAGGTCACTGGTCAACTCGGCTTCGATGACATCGGGCAGGAAGAAGATGCCGACGACGCGCGCATTGTTGCGCACCTGGGCGCGAATGCGGTGGGCCACATCCATAAACATACCGGAGCCGGTGCCGCCACAGAGGCTGCCGACGACATAGATCAGTTGCAGGTTGCCGACGACCGGGAAGCCGCGGTTTTGGGCCACCTCCATGTCGCGGATCTTGTCGAGGTTGGCGAGCTTGGTCTCCATCAATTGCTTGAAGGTGACATAGTTGCGAAAGAAACAGAGGCGACCGATGGGCCGCAACTGTTTGGCGCCATTATGAATATAGCCGAGTGGAATCGACGGGTAGTTCCACCAGCGCGCAATTTCGGGATGTTGATCGAGGTTGGCGATCAGGCGAGTGGCGTCGAATTTACCCATGTAGGCAAATTCATCGGCAAAGAGCGGCTCTTGATCCAGTCGGTTGACCAGCGGCTCGGTGTCGAGCGCCATCAACTGGATCATGCCGGGGAGGCTATCCTGGCCGCGGTTGGCTCCCGGCGGTTGGTTGCCGTTCCAGACCTGGCGGAAGCGGCGTTTCACCGCCCGCACCGTATTGGTGCCCATCCCCCCGACGCCGACCACCATGGTGGGGTAGATGGTCGGCTTCTCAAACTGTTGGGCAGGGTTCGTTGCGTTGGTTGTTGTCACTAGGTTACTCGTATATTGATATAGTGATACCCCTGGTCGAAGAGCGGGATCATTCGACAGTTGTACTGGTTAAGTTCTTGTAAAATAATTACTCGTTTAGAAACCAGGTTTCTGGCAGAAACCTGGTTTCTTTGGTCTTACCAACTCGAACGCCAGGGGTCATTGTCATTATTGTTCCCAGTGCTGTTCGAGGCAGTGTAACTCGTATCCCCATTATTCGATCCGCCCCAAGCGCCGCCCCATTCGGCTCCGCCCCACGTTTCTTTGGTTCCCATGCCGGTGGTGGCAACCGGCGTGTCGATGGCAAGGGCCGGCGCATCACTCCGCAGCGACTCGGTCGGGACGCTGCTGGCGGCAAAGGTGCTGGCGGTCGCGGCTTCTTCCAATTCTTCTTCGTCAATATCACGTCCGCGTACCCGCGCCATCACCATCAGCACCAGGAAGAGGGTCAACGGCCCGGTGCAGATTACCCACGGCATACTGTAAACCGGCAACAGATAGGGCGCGAGATAGCGTTGCGCCAGCCCTGGACTCAGAAACGAGAGCCGGATCGGCTGCGGCGCGTCGGCCAGGCCAACCACGCCAATTGTTAATTCGCCATTGTAGAAGGTTCCGCGCAATGGGTCAAATGGGATCGGTTGTCGTGCGACAAATGTCACCGGCACTTCGTAAAGTCCCGCCTCGGTCGGTTCGCCGGTCACTTCGACGGGGGGCATTTCCAGTTCGCTTTTGTTCAACAACACTTCGCCGTCGGGGTTGCGCCCGTTGACCTTGACTTCGTTCATCTGTAGCACAAAGGGCGTCTTGCCGCTAAAGCGCACCAACAAGGTCGCCTTGACCTGTGCGCCGGCATCCTGGAAACGGCCCAAATCGAGCGCCGTACTCACCACCGACCACTCGATGTTGTTGATGCGTGTATGCCAGGCAATCTCCTGCGGAAAGACATCGTAGTCCGCCGTAGGGCCGCTGAGGGTCAAAATGCCACTACAAACGCTCGGTTGAATTGGGCCGCGGCTGCTCAATTGGAGTGGCAGCACCGCACGCTTGCCTTCCTGCGGCTGTAACGCGCCGTGGGCAATCGTAATGTCGGGGCAACTGCTTTCTTTGATGGCGACAGTAAATTCAAAGGGGTTACCTTCAAAGATCAACGGTAGCGGCTTCTCCTGACCTAAGCGGAAGTTGGGCGAGGTGTCAAAGAGCGTTTCGCCAAAATCGATCTGTTCGACATCGACACGCGCCACCGGTCGCGGCACAAAGAAGGTGACCGGGACGGCCGTTGTCGGGCGGATGTCCAGGTTTTTCATTGGGCGACCAGCGGGGTCTTGCACAGCAAAGGTGATCTCACCCTCGTAGGTGCCGGGGCGCAACTGTTGCAACCCATCGACCAGCAGCGGGACCGTGGTCGAACCATTCTCTGGCACATCGACGCTAAAGTTGATGGTCGCACCCTGCGCCTCGTCATCGCTTTCCAGCCGGCGCATAGTCAGTTGGGCGGTGAGCGCGCCAATCGCTTCGGTGGTGCCAGAGCCGATTTCCAGCGGCCAGCCCTCGGCGGTCATTTGGGTCAGGTCAAAGACGGTGGGCAAGCCACGGACATAGACTGCCGGCTTGAGCGAAAATTCACTCTCGCCCCAGTCGCTAAAGCGTAGACCGTCCTTCAGCGCCTGGATCAAGTAGGTGACTTTGTAGGAGCGGCCATCGCTTGGCACAAAGTTTTCGTCGGTGCAATTGCTTTCGTTGCAGACAAGATTGGCCTGGTAGACCAGCCGCCCGCCTCCTTGTGCATCTTTGGATTCATCAGTGACAAAGACGGTGGCTGCCATCTCGCTGATCCCGCTACTTCCCATGAAGCCGATCTGTAGGCGTACATGACCATTCTCCAAGATGCCTGAACTCTTGGCGCTAGGCGAAAGAATCTCGGCTTTGGGCAGGTCGCGGCGGGCTTCCAGGCGGAAGGTGCGCATGAGTTGCAGCGGTGTTTTGTCGTCGCCTAGTTGTAAGCGAATTTCACCGTTGGTTTCGCGCAATTGCAAGGCTTTGAGACCACTGTCACCCCACGGCTTGAAGAGGGTTTTGCCGTTTAAGTAGAGCGCTTCGTTTGCGCCAGGGCCGCTACTGCGGGTCACTAACAACAACGGGCGACCGGCTGGATAGTAGCGCACCGAAGCCGGATTGGTGGCAATGCTGGGGGGCGGGTTGAGCAATTCGGGGTAGCTGTTGGTCTGTACTACGGCAAAACCGCTAAAGTCGTTGGTCTCCGCTGTCCAGACGCCGGCTTCCAGATTTTCAGCTTCGAGCCAGTTGACATCAATATTGGGATCATTGAGAACAGCTTGCGGCTCCACCGGCTGTTGATCCCGTTGTAAGCTGACCAACCCACCGCGTGGCGTCACCAGGGCAATCTTGCGGACGCCATGCGGCGCACGAGTGGTAAATTGCAACAAGCCCTTGGCATTGCGCCCACTCAACACTGAGCGATCCGACTTCATGGTGGCGAAGATTTCGCTAAAGACACGCACCAGATCCTGTGCGCTGGCCGCCTCACGCACCCCC
The DNA here is from genome assembly GCA_021405325.1 of Caldilinea sp. CFX5. The sequence continues at coordinate 39,242 of QWII01000022.1, forward strand.
TGTTCAGCAAAGCGCGCCTTGAGAAATTCACCAGCGCAGCCGGCCGTTGGGTTACAAAGCACCACCGGAAAGACTGAGATGCCGGCCGCGTTTATCTGTTCAATCTGCGCCGTGACGCGCTCTTTTTGGCTGACGGAGCCAGTGGGCTGGCTTGGTTCACCATCGGTGAGGAGAATAATATATTGGCTGCGCCCCGGTTCACGTGCGCCGCTTAACAAGTCAATGGCCGATTGCAGACCGAGATCGATGCGGGTGTAGCCACGGGTAAAATATTCGTCGGGCGGTTGGAGCGCTTCGGTCAGTCGGCGTCGGTTTTCGCCCGCACCGACCGGTTGGAGAACACCCAAATCACCGACGCCGCCTGCCAGGTTGTCAAAGCGCACAACGGCGATACGGTCATTGTCATCGGCCAATTGCAAGAGCAGGCGAGCGGCGCTATAGCGCAACTCTTCGGGGTCGCTGGGTGGATTTTCGCTGGGGTAGCCACAGGGTGGGTTAAAGGGTTGCCCCTTTTGCGGCCAGGGCCAACAGGTCGCCATGCTGCCCGAATCGTCGAGGACCACGACCACGTCGAGCGGTTCGGTGGCATCGCCGCTGGTGGGGGGTGGGTCATTCTGCGCACGAGCGCTGCTGTGCCATGCCGTCGCCGCTTCGCCAATAGACCACAAAAAGACGAGGCTCGCCAGACATAGCGCCGTCGCGAACCGGCTGGATAGATGCTTGATGTGCATTGCGTATGGTTGATAACTTTCCAGAAAATCGACTGGCCCTTGCCACCACTCCCAGTACCAATAAAACAGTACAAGATAAGCAAGAATTATTCGCCAGCAAATACAACAATACCATCAAACGTCTGCTATCGACAAATCGTTCCCGTAGTTATTGGGCGTTCGTACGTAATGGCTTACATCGGCAAAATGACAAAGACAGATTGTAGCCAACTCAGGCAATAGGCCCAACATAATCTGTGCTTGAGGCATGACTCTGCTTTATACCTTGATCAATACCCAAAGCACCCCTACCTCTTTACCCTACCAATTCAGGTTGCCCGCAGTCGTTGGCGGTGCAAGGAAAAAGGCAGTGGTTGGCTGACAACCATCGCCCTTCCCACTATTCATAGCTGAATTCATATAGGAGTTACGCAGTTGACGGGCGCTACCAGAGACCTGTCAGGTTTCGCAAACCTGACAGGTCTTGTCCAACTGCGTAACTCCTATCATAGCTGAAAAGAGAAAGAGGCTTTGTATGTTGATCACCAGCGGACGCCGCATATTGCGCAATGTGGGGTTGACCACTCTGGCCGGGGTCGTCTTGATGGTTAGCGGCTGTGTTATCACCTTCCCAGCGCCGCCGCCCAGCGGCACAGTCCCGCCGCCGCCCAGCGGCACAGTCCCGCCGCCGCCGCCAACGGCGCAGACCGCCGACGCGACGGGCGACTACCGCGCCATCGACCGGGCGCTCTGTGAAACTCTGCGGGCCAATGTTGCCCAGGCATTGAGCGTGACTGTTGAGCAAGAGGAGAACACGGCTTTCCAAGACATCATCGATAATAGCAGCGGCATCAGTTGCCGTCTCACCGCCACCGGCACAGGCGAAAACTTTACCCATTTTCTGGATGTCGCCAACAATTTGGTCGCCGTGCTGCAAAGACAAGGCTGGGCGACTGATCCCCAATATGTCGCTGACAGCCCCACCGGCACGATCCTTGGTCTGCGCCGCGATGACAACGTGATTGCCAATGGGTTAGCCGTTGTGCAGGTTGAGTGGACACCCGCTCCCGGTGTCGAATGTCCGTCCGATCAGCCGATTGCCACCTGCGCCGAACAATTAGAACCGTCAGAGATCGTCTATACCATTAGCGTTGATTTGGCCGAGACCAGTTAACCCCGCACGGTTGAAAAACGCACTTTTGGCAACGAAGTCCAGTTGTTGATGCTGTGCTTCGTTGCCATTTCTCCTACTGCCATATCCTTCGCCTTTCCGTTAAACCACTCACCAGCCCTGACTTTCTATCGTTGACAATTCTTGATCGCAAGTAGCCATAAAAATCAGGTATTCCTGTCGCTTTGTCGCGCTTGAGCAAAATTGCGCCTGATTTACTACCATGATCCCCTTGACAAACCCTTGGTGCAGGCTTATGCTATTACTGTACCGACCGACGGTCGGTCTATACTAATGGTAGCAAAAAGGAGCAGTGGCAGTGGCGCGAGTTGTCAAAGAATATGATGTCCGACGCAACGAGATTCTGGATGTAGCGCAGCAGCTTTTCTATCAAAAAGGCTATGAGCAAACAGCGATCCAGGAAATCCTCAGCGCGGTCGGCATTGCCAAAGGCACCTTCTACCACTATTTTGACTCCAAAGAAACGCTGTTGGCAGCCTTGGTCGAGCGTATGAGCGAACAGATTATGCCGTTGATTACAGTGATTGCGACCAATCCGACCCTCACCGCGTGTCAGAAATTTGAACAAGTCTTTGCCCAGGCGCACCAGTGGAAATTTGAACATAAAGCGGTCTTATTGCAACTGCTGGGCGCCTTTTATCAAGACGAAAATTTACGCTTGCGGCACAACCTGGTCATCTCCGGCGCAGCGCAGATTATCCCGGTGTGGGCGCAAATTATTGAGCAAGGAGTGCAAGAAGGCGTCTTCATCACTGCCTATGCACTGGAAACAGCGGAGATTATCTTCAAAACACTGCAAAGTTTATCCGAAGGGCTGGCGTTACTGATCCTGCATCCGCCGCCGGATGCTGTCGTCATTCTCGAACGCAAAGTGATCGCCTATCAGCAAGCAATCGAACGGATTTTGGGAGCAGCCCCCGGCGCGCTGCCCTTGTTGGATCTTGAGTTAACCAAACGGTGGCTGGAATGAATGAGAGATTGTGTGATTCGTCATGGCTTAATCTCTGAATCTCTGAATCTCTCATTCTCCACCTGTCTGAGGGAGTAAATTACATGGGTAATTATCTAAAACTGGCCTGGCGCAATGTCTGGCGCAACTGGCGGCGCACAACCATCGCGCTCGTTGCCATTGTGTTGGGTCTCTTCTTATTGCTCTTGATCGATGGTCTCATCAAAGGCTCGGACCAGGCGATCTTTGGCAATGCCGTGCGCCTCTACGGCGGTAACATTCAGGTGCATAGTCCCGGCTTTCGGGCCAAAATCGCCCGCCTGCCTTTGCTGCCGTTGGCGGATGCGGATGCGGTGGTGGCGGCGGCGCAGGCGCAACCGGAAGTGGTGGCCGCGGCCAAACGCATCAACACCGGCGGCCTCATCAGCAGCCGCGAAGGCGCGTTTCCCGTCGCTATCACCGGCATTGAACCGGCAGTGGAAGCGCCCCTGAGCATCCAGGCTGAACATATCACCGCCGGGCGCTTTTTGCAACCAGCGGATGGCGACGCCGTGGTCATCGGCCAGGGCTTGGCGCGCTTGCTCAAGGTGAATGCCGGCGACCGCGTCACACTGGTGGGGCGGCGCAAGAATGAGACTATGCGCCAGCGCACGATGACGGTGGTCGGCATCTATGACCTCAACATGCCGGATGCTGAAAAAGGCACGGTCTTTATCACCCTGTCTGAGGCGCAAAGTCTCTATAACCTGCGCGATCAAGTAACCGAAGTCGCCGTCTCGCTGCAAAATGTGGGGCAGAATGGCACGGCCCTGGCAGCGTTACAGGCGGCGTTGCCCGGCTACGAAGTGGACACCTGGGAGACGCTCAAACCGGAGATTCGCCAGACGATGGATACCAAGAAGGTCTTTACGGGGATCGTCGGTCTGATCGTGGTGATGATTGCCAGCATCGGCATTCTCAACCTGCTGTTGATGGCGGTTTTTGAACGAACGCGCGAGATGGGGGTCTTGGCTGCACTGGGCATGAAACGGCGGCAACTCATCACCCTTTTCCTGCTCGAAGGGGCGCTCATTGGGTTGGTTGGCTCGGTGGTGGGTTGTCTGCTCGGCGGGTTGGCGATTGCAGCCATGGGGCAGGTCGGCTTTGATTTTTCCTTTGCCCAGGGCATGGGAGAGGCGACAGCGCTCATGGGGACGCGGCTCTATCCGGCGCTGACCGTCAGCGATGCCGTTGGCCGTGGGGTGACGGTGACAATCGTTGCGATTTTGGCTTCGCTCTATCCGGCCTGGCAGGCGGCGCGCAAGGAGCCGGCGGCGGCGCTGCATTATGTATAAAGAATCAATAATTAATTGTCAATGGAAAACGATTAATTGTTAATGATGAGGCGGAGGGGAACAAGATGGCTTTGGGAAAATTATGGATTATTGCCTATCGCGATTTGCTGCGCAACCGGCGGCGCTCGTTCTTTACCGGGTTGGCGGTTGCGTTGGGGTTGGCGCTATTAATTGTGTTGAACGGTTATATTGCCGGGGTAATGGAAGGTTCGTTGCAAAACAGCATTCGCTTGCAGACGGGTCATCTCCAGTTACGCACCCCAACCTATACCGAAGAGAAGGTGAGTCTACAATGGAAAGACTTGCTCGATAACCCGGATGAAACCGTTGCGCGCGCCCGTGCCTTACCGGCGGTGCAGGCGGCGGCGCCGGTCCTTTGGGCCACAGGGATTCTCAACACGGCGGACGAGTCGAGCGGGGTGCGCGTCTATGGGATTGACACCACGTCGGCCCTCTATGCACCAATTCAAAGCGGCATGGTGGCCGGCGCTTTCTTGCGCGCCGATGACCGTAACGGGATCCTGCTTGGGCAGCATCTGGCCGATAATCTGGGGGTTGGCGTCGATCAGAAAGTGAGTTTGACCATTGTCAACGCCGATGGCGCACCGGAAGAGGGCATCTTCACCATTCGCGGCCTCTTTAACACCGGCATTCCCAGCTACGATGATAGCGCACTCTTTATGCCGCTTTCCAAGGCGCAAGCCTTTACCCGCACCGGGGGCCGCGCCAGCGCCATTATGCTGTTGTTGCAGCAGCAGAACGACGCCGACAGCGTTGGCGCCGCTCTGGCGTCGCCGACGATCAGGGCGCTCACCTGGCGTGATCTCAATGCCGTTTTTCTACAAATGATGGAAACCGGTCTGGGCTTTTATGTGATTTTGGATGGGATTGTCATCCTGATCGTCGCCGTGATCATTGCCAACACGCTGCTCATGGCGGTCTTTGAGCGGATTCGGGAAATGGGCATCCTGGCGGCGCTTGGTATGAAGCGCGGTCAGATTCGCTTGATGTTTCTGCTCGAAGCGGCGATTTTGGGGTTGGCGGGGGTGGTTGTCGGCATTGGCATTGGTTGCGCCGGGGTGGCCTACCTGGCAACCGCCGGTATTCCCATTGGCGACATCGGCGCGGCGGCCAACGGCATTGCGATTAGCACCGTTCTCTATGCCCGCTTTGTCCCCGGCACCTTTGCGGCGCTGTCGGCCTGGACCTTGGTGATTATTTTGTTGGCATCACTCTATCCCGCCTGGTTTGCCGCCCGTCTGGAGCCGGTTGATGCATTACGTTCCGCCTAGAGGAGTGGGTTATGGCAATGATTCAGGTTGAAAATGCAACCAAAATTTATACGATTGGCGAAGTAGAAACGCGCGCGTTGGATGGCGTCAACCTCGCCATCGAGCCGGGGGAGTTTACGGCTTTAACCGGCCCTTCCGGCTCCGGCAAGACGACCCTGCTCCAACTGATGGGCTGTCTTGACAAACCGAACAGCGGCGCGGTGAAGATCAACGGGCAAGATGTCACCCAGCTCACGGCCAATCAACGCGCCGACCTGCGCCGCGACGAGATCGGCTTTATCTTCCAGTTTTTCGCCCTGGTGCCGGTCTTGAGCGCCTATGAAAATGTCGAACTGCCGCTGTTGCTCAGTGGCGTCGGCGCCAAAGAGCGGCGACAACGGGTGATGGCGATGTTGGCGGCCGTCGGTCTGGCCGACCGCGCCAACCATCGCCCGGACCAGATGAGCGGCGGGCAGCAACAGCGGGTAGCCATTGCTCGTGCGCTGGCGCCCAAGCCCTTGTTGGTGCTGGCCGACGAACCGACCGCCAACCTCGACACCGCCAATGGTGAACAGGCAATGGCGATCATGCAGCGGCTCAACCAGGAGACCGGCACCGCCTTCATCTTCGCCACCCATGACCCGCGCGTCATGGCTTTTGCCCGCCGCAAGGTGATCATGCGCGACGGCAAGATCATGGATGACGGTATCACAAACGGGGTTCATAGCTAAGAAAATCAAAGATTGCGCAGATTACGCAGATTTTTTCTCTTTTTTTAATCTGCGCAATCTGCGCAATCTTTGATTAAAGGATTGATCGGTGTGATGAAGGAGTTCGATCATGTGTGGCAGATTTTGGCGTGGCGGGGTAGTGGTACTTCTGCTGGTGGCGGCTTGCGCCCGGCAGCCGACGCCAACACCAACCCCGGTTGTGACCGCTGCGCCTACGGTTGACAACGCGCTGCCTGGCGGTAATGTGACCGCTTCCGGTGAAGTGGCGCCAACCGGTAAGGCAATTTTGAGTTTTCCGGCGGCTGGACGGGTGCAGACCATTGAGACGGTTGTCGGTGAGACTGTCGCTGCCGGTGCGCCTTTGGTGACGCTGGAACGCGCCAGCGCCCAGGCGGAGGTTGCCCAAGCGCAAGCTGCACTGTTTCAAGCCCAAGCACAACTGGCGGCAATTGTGGCCGGCCCGCGCCCCCAGGAGATTGAACGGGCAAAAGCGGATTTGGCAGCGACGCAGGCGCAACTGGACGCCTTGACCGAACCGGCGCGCCCGGCGGAAGTGGCTGCCGCCCGCGCTGCCGTAACCGCAGCCCAAGCGGCGCTCCAACAGTTATCCGCCGGGCCACAGGAGGAGGAACGGATCGCGGCGCTTGCTACCCTCTCGAATGCCAAAGCCGCGTTGCAACAGGCGCAGTCGGCCTACAATAAAGTTTCTTGGGCCAACGACATCGGCGCCCGTCCCGAAAGCCGTCAATTGCAGGAAGCGACCAACAACTATGAGGCGGCTCAGGCGCGGTACGACGCCCTCTTTGCCGGGCCGACGGCGGATCAGGCGGCGGCAGCCCGCGCCCAACTGCAACAGGCTCAGGCCACCCTGACGCAACTGTTAACACCCGGCAGTCCCAGCCAGATCGCCGCCGCCGAAGCGCAGGTGCGCAGTGCCCAAGCTACCTTCGATCTCCTGACCGCCGCCGCGCGTGATGAAACCATCGCCACCGCGTCCGCCACCGTGGCCGCGGCCGAAGCTGTCCTGCAACGCGCCGAGGCGACCCTGGCCCATACGGCATTGCACGCCCCCTTTGCCGGCACGGTGACAGCCGTCAGTGTCAACGTAGGTGAAATGGTGCAACCGGGTCAGGTCGTCTTGACCCTGGCGGATCTGACGCACCTCGAAGTGACGACCACTGACTTGAGCGAACGCGACATCGGTCGGGTACAGGTCGGGCAGGCGGCCACGGTCTTTATTGAAGCGCTGGGTGACGAGTTTCCGGGCAAGGTGACGCGCATTGCCGACCAGGCCACCATCATCGGTGGCGATGTGGTCTACCCGGTGACCATCCAGTTGGACGCCCAGCCGCCAGGGTTGCGCTGGGGTATGAGCGCCCAGGTGGAGATTCAGACCACGGAATAATTATAGCGTGTTAGGGCAAAACCAGCGTTTCGCCGGGGTGGATGACATCCGGGTTGGTGAGTTGGGGGTTGACAGCCAGGATGGCCTGCACCGTTGTGTTGTGGCGCCGGGCGATCTCCCCCAACCAATCCCCCGGCTGCACTACATAAACGGCGGATCCCGGTTGCAAGGTCGGCATGGTTAACGACGGTGATGTGTTGCCAACCGCGGGATTCACAGCGGTGGGGTTGACAATGAGTTGAACTGTCGGCGCCACACTCAAATTGGGTGTTGGCGTCACCGACAGCACCGCCCCGTTATTGTTGAGAAGCTGCGGCTCAGCGGCGATTTCGGGCGTGGCCGCCGACGCCAGAACGAGGAGAATCAGGATCAGAAAGAGTACCACGGCAAGAAAGCCCGGCCAACCGTCATTCATCGCACCCTCCCGCTGTCCGCTGCTCATCCCATAGCATCGATCCGCGCATGATCGGCAATATGCAACTTGCCGATTCATTCTATACCCCGGTTCAATCAAAAGATAGAGGGCTGGAGTACAATTTCGATTCGCCGATGGCGCGTCACCCAATCCACCTCTCCTATGAAAATAATAGGGATGCCACAGATTGTGCCGATTCACTATGAGAAAAATCTGCCCAATCGGCGTAATCTCTGTTGCATTTTCATCGTTATCGGTGTCGAAGGCATATAACCTGTTTAACTCTGGACGGAGTGAACTGTGGGTTTATAGGGCACTCCCAAAGACACCAACAGTTGGTCGCGTGGTGCTTTTGCCGTTGCTCGTTCCCCAGATGGTAAAGCCTTCGGCGGCGCGGGCAAGCAGGGCGCGCACCTCCTCATCGCGCACTTGAGAAAAATCGCCATACCAGAGACCAACGCCAAAGAAAGGCTCAGGCGTTGCCAGACAGACAACGCGGTCAACGCGATTGGCAAAGAGTTCGCAGCTTTCGGCAGCCGCGACAGGCACGGCCACCACAATTTGGGCCGGTGCATGGGCGCGCAAAGCGGCCACTGCGGCGGCCATGCTGGCCCCCGTTGCCAGCCCATCATCAACCAGAATAATGATCTGTTGCTGCAACGTTGGTAATGGCCGGTCAGCGCGATACGCTTGTTCGCGTCGCGCCAACTCCCGTTCCTCGCGCTGACTGACGGCTTCGATGATTTCAGGAGGAATGCGCAGGGCGTCGATCACTTCTTTGTTCAAAATGCGCACACCACCGGAAGCAATCGCCCCCATGGCCAACTCTTCATGGCCCGGCAGCCCCAACTTGCGCACCAGAAAGACATCAAGCGGGGCATGGAGCGCTTGAGCCACGGCAAAGGCAACCGGCACCCCCCCACGCGGCAAACCCAGGACAACCACAGCGGGCTGTCCTCTATAATCGCTAAGTTTTTGCGCCAACTGCCGGCCGGCATCGGCGCGGTCTTGAAAAAGTAGCATACCTTTGCCCCTATTGCGCCTCTACAGCCCCGGCTCCGGACAAATCGATCCGGACAAATCAAAACGTCCAATAATTCTTGTCTAGCACCCTAAACCATAGCATCAAATGCAAAAGACAGCCATAGAGTAAGATACAAAGAAGGGTATAAAGCGAGCATAGATCGCGGGCCACTGTGTCGCGTCGACAGTCGGCAAGCTTGTAGAGCTGGAAAAATAGCCCGGTTTATACCCGCCGCTTATGCCACGATGGATGGCGCGGAGCGCATTCCGGCTTATAGTGTATGCTGAGGAGCTGATACACAAACAAGAGGAGCAACCGATGCAATACGATGAATTCTTGACACGCGTGCAGAGCCGTGCGCAGCTAACAACGCCGGCAGAAGCCGAACGCGTAACGCAGACCGTGCTGGGCGTCCTGGGCGAACGGCTCTACCGCACCGTCTGCGATCACCTGGCGGCGCAGTTGCCCAAGGAGATGAAGGGGTTTTTGTACAATGCGCAGCCACCGGAAAATACGTGGCGTGACGTGCAGCAGTTCGACCTACCGGAATTTTACCATCGGGTTGGGGCGCGCTTAAAGATCGGCAACCCGGCCGCGCTGCGCCAGAGCCAGGCGGTGATGGCCGTGGTGCAGGAAGCGGTTTCTCCTGGCATCATAGAGAATGTGCTGGCTGAATTGCCCGCTGCGTTTAACGAGCTGTTTGCGCAAACGGCTTAGTCTATTCCAAAGAAAGGAATCCCGTAGGGGCGTCCCCTTGCGGGCGCCCCCAATTCTTATCGAGCCGGGGCGCCTGCAAGGGGACGCCCCTACGGGAGATTTTATTGTTTGCAAGCGCCTTAGCGCCACCCACTCTCTACGGCCGCTTGTTGGCGGAGCTGGTGGATCGTCGTTTGCAGTTCGCGCTCGCGCGCCAGCATCTGTCGGCGGAACTCTTCGAGGGTGCGCTGCAAGTCAAAGAGTTGAGTGCGCATGTGCAAGACCACTTCGACAGCCTCCAGGCTCAGATGCGCTTCGGCCCGCAACCGTTGGATACAGGCGAGCCGTTCGACATCGGCGGCGCTATAGATCCAACGGTTGTCGGCGCTTTGCGTGGGCGTCACCAACCCGGCCTGCCGATAGCGCTCCAATGTGCGCAGGGTAAGGCCGGCCAGCCTGGCGGCATCGGCAGGCGCATAGCGCAGCTCGCGATCCGGGTGGTGCAGCAGGGTTTGGGTAGTCAGGCTAGAAGTCATGAACTACTCTCCCGTAATTGTTCAAAGAGCCGTCGTTGCGCCGGTGTGAGTTGAGTCGGCAGGCGCACAGCGACGGTGGCATAGAGATCGCCCCGCTGTTCAGGGGTGCGCAGATGGGGCATACCGAGATGGCGCAACCGAAAGACGCGCCCATTTTGCGTGCCGGCCGGGATATTCAAGACAACCGGGCGTTCCAGCGTCGGCACCTCCGCTTCACCGCCAAGCACGGCTATGTAGAGATCGACCGACACATCGACATGTAAGTCATCCCCTTCGCGCCGGAAGCGCGGATGGGGCGCCACCACAACATTCAGGTAGAGATCGCCGGGCGGCCCCCCGTTGCGTCCCGGCGCGCCTTTGCCGCTCACACGCACACGCGACCCCGTATCCACCCCCCGCGGCGTCCGCACTTCAATCCGCTGCCCATCTTCATAACTCAGGACGCGTTCGGCGCCGGTGAAGGCTTCTGCCAGCGTCAGCTCGACGGTGGCCTCAATGTCGCTGCCCCGGCGCGGGCGGGGCTGGCCGCGCTCGCCGCCGGCGCCCGCTCGGCCACCGCTAAAGAGCGAATCAAAGAAATCGGAGAAGTCGGCGTCGCCGCCGGTCGTTGTGCGCGCACCGCCCATGCCACCACCCATGCCGCCGAAGATCGCTTCAAACTCTTCCGGCGACATGGTGCGGCTTTGGCGGCGTTGGCCGCCCCCGGCATAGGCTTGACTGCGGGCGAACTCCTCCGGGCTGATGCCGGCTTCTTGCGCCCGTTGATATTGCTCCCACTGGGCGCCAAAGCGATCATAGAGTTGGCGCTTCTCCGGGTCGGATAGTACCGTATAGGCTTCGTTGATCTCTTTGAACTTCTGTTCCGCCTCGGCGTTGCCGGGATTGATGTCGGGGTGATGCTGGCGCGCCAGTTTGCGGAAGGCGGTGCGGATCTCTTTTTCGGTTGCCCCTTTGGCGATGCCGAGGATACTGTAGTAGTCTTTATACTCCACAGCGCTGCTGCTTCCTTATACCGGGCGGTACTCGCCCTCGACCACATCTTCATCCTCTTCGCCGGCGCCATTGTGTGAGGGGCCGGCTTGCGCCCCTGGTTGTTCGCCCGGCTGTTGATACATCTGTTGGCTCAAGGCATGGCTGGCCTGTTGCAGTTGCTCGGTCAGTTGACGGATGCGGTTGCGGTCATCACCCGGCATGGCTTGCTGCAAGTCGTTGATCGTCTGTTCAATGCGGTCGCGATCGGCTGCCGGCACCCGATCCCCCAGGTCGCGCAGCGCTTTTTCGGTGGCGTAGATCAGACTGTCGGCCTGATTGCGCGCTTCGACCAACTCGCGATGGGCGCGGTCTTCCGCCTCATGCGCCTTGGCCTCGCGCACCAGGCGATCCACTTCGCTGGAATCCAGGTTGGTTGTCGCCGTGATCTTGACGCTCTGCTCTTTGCCGCTCGCCTTGTCTCTGGCGGTGACATTGAGAATGCCGTTGGCGTCAATGTCAAAGGTGACTTCCACCTGCGGCACACCACGCGGCGCCGGCGGAATGCCGTCGAGCCGGAAGTTGCCCAGCAGTTTGTTGTCCTGCGCCATGGGGCGTTCGCCCTGGAGAACATGAATGTCAACAGCGCTCTGGTTGTCCTCGGCGGTGCTAAAAGTTTCGGTCTTGCGCGTGGGGATCGTGGTATTACGCGTAATGAGGGTGGTCATCACGCCTCCCAACGTCTCAAGCCCCAGGCTCAACGGCGTGACATCCAGCAGCAGCAGTTCTTCGACTTCACCCCCCAACACCCCGGCCTGCAAGGCGGCGCCGACGGCAACCACTTCATCGGGGTTGACGCCGCGATGGGGTTCCTTGCCGGTGAGGTTGCGCACCAACTCCTGGATCATGGGCATCCGCGTCGAGCCGCCGACGAGGATCACTTCATCCAGAGCGGTCGCTTTTAGGTTGGCGTCGCGCAGGGCATTTTCAAAGGGGGTGCGGCAGCGTTGCACCAGGTCTTCGGTCAACTGCTCAAACTTGCTGCGCGTCAAGGTCATGGCCAGGTGTTTGGGGCCGGTGGCGTCGGCAGTAATAAAGGGCAGATTGATCTCGCTCTGGGGGGTGGAGGAGAGTTCAATTTTGGCCCGTTCCGCCGCTTCGCGCAAGCGTTGGAGCGCCTGGCGATCCTGGCGCAGATCAATGCCTTGATCGCGCTTAAATTCCGCCGTGAGCCAATCGACAATGCGCTCGTCCCAGTCGTCACCGCCCAGGTGGGTGTCGCCGTTGGTGGCTTCGACCTCGACCACTCCCTCGCCCACATCGAGCACGGAGACATCGAAGGTGCCGCCGCCCAAGTCCCAAACCAAAATGCGCTGGTCTTGCTTCTTATCCAGCCCATAGGCGATGGCCGCGGCCGTCGGCTCGTTGATAATGCGCAGCACCTCCAGACCGGCAATCTGGCCGGCGTCCTTGGTGGCCTGGCGCTGGCTATCGTTGAAGTAGGCCGGCACAGTGATGACCGCCTGTTTTACATCTTCGCCCAGGTAGGCTTCAGCGTCGCGTTTGAGCTTGCCCAGAATCATAGCGCTGATTTCCTGGGGCGTGTAGGTGCGATCTTTGGCCGGGATCGCGACGCGAGCGTCCTTGGTCGGCCCGGCCACAATTTTATAGGGCACCATTTCCATCGTGCGCTTGGTCTCCGGCTCGTCTATACTACGACCCATCAACCGTTTGATAGAAAAGATCGTGTTCTCCGGGTTGACCACGGCCTGCCGTTTGGCGGTGACGCCCACCAGCCGTTCCCCTCCTTTGGTAAACGCTACCACCGACGGCGTCAAGCGTCCGCCTTCGGCGTTGGGAATCACCGTCGGCTCACCGCCTTCCATCACGGCGACGACACTGTTGGTGGTGCCCAGGTCAATGCCGATAATTTTTGCCATAATTTTCCTTGTTTCTACGCTACGCCCCAAACTTGGTCAGGCGCAGGGCATTGGCCAACGCTAACGGCATGAGATCCGCCGTTGGGAAGCGTGGCCCCAACGCACCCAAGGTACAATCGCGTTCACTGAAAATTTCCACCCGATCCGGGCGACAATATTTCGACCAGAGCAGCACAGGTACGGGGTGCCAACTGTGCTGACCTAGGATGGCCGGTGTAGAGTGGTCGCCGGTGACAAGCAATACGTCCGGCTGCAGACCCAGCAGGTGGGGGATCTGTTCGTCCACCGCTTCAATAACGGCTACCTTGCGCTCAAAATCGCCATCCTCGCCGGCGCTGTCGGTCTTTTTGATGTGGACAAAGAAGAAGTCAAAGTCGTGCCAATGCTCGGCCAGGACAGTAAACGCATCGGCCACTGTCTCCCCGGTTGGTAAGGGGGTCATGCCGACCAGTTTGGCCACGCCACGGTACATGGGGTAGGCGGCAATGGCGGCGGCGCTGAGGCCAAAGCTCGTCGGAAATGTCGGCCAGTCGGGCCGTTGAGCAAAGCCACGCAGCAAGACCATGTTCGCCGGGTGCTGGTCGGCCAGCCGCCGCTGCGCCTGCGCTAAGAATTGTTGCACCAGGTTAGCCGTGCGTTCAGCGGCCGGCGCCAAAGCCTGGGGCGGCAATGGCTTTACGCCTGTTTGCTGCGGGTCGGTGTCACTGACGGCAGCAGACAGCTCTTCTCCACGTAGCACCAGCAGCAGACGATGCTCCTTTTCGGCCTCGACAAAGAGGGTGGCGCCCGGCAGGTCGATTTGACGCAGCAGTTCACACAATTGTTGACCTTGCTCGGTGGCGATCCGGCCGGCGCGGCGGTCGGTAATGCGGCCTTCGGCGTCGATGGTGCAGAAGTTGCCACGGGCCGCCACATCTTGGGGCTGCAAGTCAAAATCCAGCCCTAAGGCCGAAAGGACGCCTCGGCCAATCTGATACTGAAGCGGCTCGTAGCCGAAGAGAGCAAGATGACCCGGTCCACTGCCCGGCGTAATGCCAGGGCCGATGGGTTGATGCAACCCGGAGATGCCCCGGAGCGCAAGCTTATCCAGATGGGGCGTATTCGCCGCCTCCAGTTCAGTGGCGCCGGCTTCTTTGCGCGGGTGGCCGCCCAGGCCATCCATGACGAGCAGGACAATTTTGGTCTGATTGGATTTGTTTAGTTTTTGAATCAGGGCCAGATCCATGACCGGCTCCCCCTTTTCTAGGATGCAGCGCGGGCAGCAGAATGCATGTGAGCATGGCGGCACAGCTCACAGAGAACTGCGCCGCCAGCTTCGACAGCAAAGGCGCCCATGAAAATGAGAGCGGCCAGTTAAATGTTTGCGCCTTGCGCTTGGGTCCCTTGGCGTTCTTTGTCAACCCGTTGGCTTTGACCGTCAATGGTTTGGTTATTGCCATTGCCGCTTGTCTTGTTGCGCCCGTTGCCGCCCTGACCACTCATCCGATTGCCATTACCGCCTCGGTTGCTGCTTTGGCTGCCCACATTGCTGCCGCCTTGACCGCCCTGCACAGTGATGCGCCGGGGCTTGGTCTCTTCGGCTTTGGGCAACTGAATGGTTAAGACGCCATTTTCACAGGTGGCTTGAATTTGATCACTATTGATGACATTGGGCAGACGGATGCTGCGGCTAAAGTGGCCGAAGCGGCGCTCGCGCAGATGCCATTGCCCTTGCTCCTGTTCATTCTCCTGGCTGCTCTCGCCGCTGATGGTGAGAATGTCATTGTTCATGGTAATCTCAACATCATCGGGGTTGACGCCGGGGATTGAGGCTTTGATCGTATACTTATCTTGATCCTCACTCACATCCAGCGCCAGAGAAGATTGCTGCTCGCCGCCATCCCACTGGTCCATGGCGCGGAAGCTATCTTCAAACATGCGATCCATACGCCGCCGCAGATCGAGCATTTCGCGGAAAGGATCCCAACGAACTAAAGTTGTCATGGTTTGCTCCTCCTATCATAAACTAAGGCCATTCCCAAGAAAATAGATGCCCCTGTAAGGGCGTTCCCTGGCGGGCGCCCGCCAGGGGCATTTATTTTCTTGCGACGGCCGAAGAGACCTATATCAACAGTATAGGCTCAACCGTGGAAGAACGGGTTGTACTTTGTTATAAAAAAAAGATATACGCCAGGTATAGACAAGCCCTGTACAACAGGCCCTCGCTCACCCCTTGTTTGCCGGCCATTATCACTCCTCACCTTGCGGGAACGAAGAGGAGCCGTTAGGGCGGGAGGGGAAAGGGTCGTCATCTTCATCTATACCCTATCTCTATGCCCTGTTGGATAGCGGGGACCGTTGGCCGGTGATACGCTACACCCATCAGCTTTGCCTGAATAGGGAACCAGTTTGCGGTGGATCTGCGCAACGCCTGCTGGGCGTTGTAGTCCTTCCTACCCTAAAAACAATTGAACAAAAGTTGTAACTACCAAGCCACCCCCATCTACCCTCCCCCTGGTAAGGGGAGGAACTGTTCCTCCCCTTACCAGGGGGAGGGTAGGTGGGGGTTAGTAGTTACCAAAAGTTTATCGTTGTCGAACTGAGGCGCCCCTGCGCGTTCGTCTGCTATTGGCAGCCACGCCGGGACAATTCGTAAGTTCTGGAGTCTATCTGATGATGACAAATGTAATGGAATTACCCACGTTGAATTTGCAGGAAATTCGTACAGATCTGGAGCGGGAACGCAACCGCATCTGGAAACAGCTCAATGGCGGTGGGCAAGTAAAAACTGATGACCTTGGCCGCAAC
Organism: Caldilinea sp. CFX5; assembly: GCA_021405325.1. Next base: position 55,201 of record QWII01000022.1, read on the forward strand.
CCCAATCGCGATGACCTGGCCGATAGTTATGTCACCTTTGAACAGCAATCGGTTTTACAAACGATGGAACAGAAAAAATTAGCCCAAATCGAAAGCGCGTTACAGCGCCTTGACAACGGCCTCTACGGCTGGTGCGCCGACTGCGGCGCCTCGATCCAACCGGAGCGCTTGGAAATCGTCCCTTCGACCATCTTCTGCGTCGAATGCCAACAACGCAACGCTACCTAACCCAAAGCCAATTCTTCGGCGCGGCCTTGCTATAACCCGCTTAACTCATGACACGGAGTAACTACCAAGCCACCCCCTCCGCGCCCAGTGGCGCACCCTGAGGGTTCCCGCTTTTAGGCGCGTCCCCCTGATCAGGGGAGGAACTGTCCCTCCCCTGATCAGGGGGAGGGTAGGTGGGGGTGGCTTGGTAGTTACGACATGGATCGGAAAGAACCCTGCTCTATTACTCAACCAGGGTTCCTTCCGATCCGTGAGAAACCCTATCAGTCATCAGTCCTTCTTGTCATCTGTCTTCTTGTCTTCTAACACCGGAGAAACCATGCCGCGTCTACACCTGTTAGAGATCCACGAGCAACCGTGGTGTCCACCTGCCATTCGGGATGGCGCAACCGACTGTTTACGTTTCATTGCCACGGTTGGGCGGCAGTATAAACAGATCGCGCCGCTGTTGCAAGCCGCGCTGCTTACGACCAATGCGACCCAAATTGTTGATCTTTGTTCCGGCGGCGGCGGGCCATGGCTGGCCTTGGGGCGCACCCTTAACACCAGGACGGGGCAGCCGGTGCAAATAGTGCTCACTGATCTCTATCCGCATGAAAGAGCCGGTCAGAGCGACAAGTTGACGCCCGGCGTCACCCTGCGCTTTTGTCCAACAGCCGTAGACGCCACCCAACCACCGGCTGAGTTAACCGGCTTTCGCACCCTCTTTACCGCCTTTCATCACTTTGCGCCGGCCCAGGCTCAGGCCATTTTACAAAGCGCCGTCAACGCCGGGCAGGGCATCGCCATCTTTGAGCAGACTGCCCGTACACCGTTGGGGCTGCTGGTGATGTACCTGCTGCCCTGGTTGGCGCTGGTGAGTGCGCTGGCGGTGCGCCCCTGGCGGTTGTCCCGCCTCTTCTGGACATTTGTCATTCCGGCCATTCCGCTGATGGTGTGGTTTGATGGGGTGGTCTCCTGTCTACGCACCTACTCGACGGCGGAATTGCAGGCGCTGGTGGCGGCGCTGGAACCGCCGCCCACTGGTACGACCTATGTCTGGCGCATTGGCAAAGTGAATAGTCCGCTGTCGCCGCTGGGGGTGAGTTATCTGATTGGCTATCCAGCGGCTGAGAGCGGACTTAGTCGTTACCTTACGGGACAAAAACAGGTGTAGGCCAATAGGAATCACCTGGAAAAGTTATGCCGGTTGTTGCTGACGACGCTTGTGCGGTTGCTGTCGTATGGCGCCGGCCGGCTGTTTGGCGAAAGCGCCGCGGGTTGCCTTGACAAAATAAGTCGCTAGCGGCGGCGCCAGGCGACCCAAGCCGATCATGAGATCAGCCAGCAGCGGCACAGCTAACATCTGTTGCAGGAAACGCCCCGTGCGCACGCGTTGGGTAAACTCGGCCTGCCATGCCTGTTGGTAGTGCGCAGCCCACCCTTCCAGTGTAAGTTCTTGGCGCAAAAAGGCCTCGGCCAGCGGTGCGCAGAGTTCCGCCGAGCGCAGCGCCATCGCCATGCCGTCACCACAAAGCGGCGGCAACATGACGGCTGCGTCGCCCAGACAGGCCACATCCGACCAAGGCGCGGCCGGGCGCCCCGTGTCTACCGGTGCGACGGTGCAGATACTTTCCGCCAGCGCCCTTCCCCCGGCCAGCCGTTGTCCCAGTGCTGGATTCCATGCCATAATCGCCGCCAGCGTTCCCGCCACCGACTGCCCAGTGCGGCGAAATGCGTCATACGAGAGCAGGAGACAAAGGTTAACTCGCCCATCCTCTATGGGGTTGATGCCGGCATAGCCGCCGGGAAAAAAGAAGAGTTCGACCTGCGCCGGCATGACAACATCAACATAATGACATTTGATGCCCACCGCCAGTGGCCGGTTGTGGGGCGTAGGATGGGGCGGTAGCGCGCTGGCGCTGTGACGGCCACAGGCAATGATGAGCGCCCGGCTTTTAACCTGGCTGTAACGCGGCGTCTGCTCGGTCGTGGAACGGGTCTGCAGATGAATCACGTACTCGTTGTCAACGGTAGTAAATTCCTTCACCAGGATCCCGCTCCACAGATCAACGCCGTGTTCACAGGCGGCGGTTGCCAGCGCTTCGTCCATCGCGAAGCGACTGACGCCCCAGGCCGGGCCGGGGAGCGACATGCGGGTGGTCTGTCCACGTTGGGTCGTTACCGTGGCATGGGTTAGAGCGACCGGCGTTAAGGCGGCAACAGCGCTGTGCAAACGCAACATCCGTAATGTCTCCTGCGCTTCGGGAGAAAGAAACTCGCCGCAGACCTTGTGGCGGGGAAAGTGATCCCGTTCCAGCAGCAGAACATCCCACCCCCGTTGCGCTAACGCTGTCGCCGCTGCGCTGCCGGCCGGCCCGGCGCCCACCACCACCACATCGCGCACGTCACTGCTGTTAGCCATCGCTGCTCTCCTTGCCATTGCTTATCGGTGTCTGCGTTGTCATCAAGGCCAGTGGGGAAGGTAAAGGGGAAGGTAAAGATGGCTGGGCGACCGGTTGATAAGTCAACCGTGCCAGCTCGATCACCAGGCCAGGCCCAAAGGCCATTGCCACTCCTGACGTGGCCTGCTCGGTGGCACGCTGCTGTTGCAGCATGCACCCCAGCTCAGCCAACACAAACAGAATCGTTGCTGATGAGAGATTGCCATACCGCCGTAAAATCTCGCGACTAGCGGCGACATCGGCATCGGCCAAGGCAAAGATTTGCGCCAATCGATCGACAATGGCGCGCCCGCCGGGATGGATGGCCCAAAAGTCGGGGCGCTCATCGGCAAAGAGCGTTTGTAATGCTGTCGGCGCCAGGTCAGCCAGGTGTTGCGGGATTTGTGGCGAGAGACGCAGCGTGAAGCCATGATCGCCAATCGCCCAAACCATGTCGGTTTGCGTATCCGGTTTGGTGCTGGTGTGAAAGGCGTCCAGTTGAAAAAAAGCGGTCTCATCCGCCGTCGGTTGGCCGACCAGGCAGGCCGCCGCGCCATCGGCAAAGAGGGCGTAGGCCGCCAGTTGTTGGCGACCGGGATTGGGTTGTGTATGGAGCGAACATAACTCGACGCTCACCACCAACACTCGTGCATTTGGCTCGCTGCGGACGATCTGGTGGGCAGCGCGCAGCCCATTGAAGGCCGCCGAACAACCCATAAAGCCGATCAAGGTGCGCTGCACCGTCGGCGTCAGCGCTAGATCGCGCGCGATAACAAAATCCAACCCCGGTGCAAAGAAGCCGGTGCAACTGACCACCACTAGATGCGTAATCGAGTCGCGTACATCGGCTACTGTTGTAGCCCGTTTTTCTGCATAAGCGATCAACGCTTGTTGCGCAGCGGCTGTGCCAAGGGGCGGCGCTTCTTTGGTGTAGATTGCCATGCGCTCCGCCGTGGTCGGCGCATTGGTCAGTGGCTGTCCCGGTGCAAAGCGCGATTCGGTCGGCGGCAACAAATAGTCGGGCGAGCAGGAGTGACGCCAGTCGATGCCGGAATTGGCATGAAGACTATGGAGCAAACGGCTTGTGGCTGACTTTTTGCCCAACGATTGGGCCATCCACTCCCCGATTTCGGCTTGCGCCACGCCGTAGGGTGGTAGCGCCGTCCCAAAAGCGAGAATGGCGACGGCAGGCTGCTGCGCGTTTTGCCCGGATGGCGCTAGCGCATGGACTGGGTGATACCCCATAAACGTCATGATTTCTTATACTTTCTTCCCTTAGGCGTTTTCAAAAAGTAAAATATCCACGCCGTAGGCGCCTACGGGTACTTATTTTCTTGAGGATGCCTTATCAACCCTACGGAGCGGGAGGCGACAGCACCGCATCAATCAGGTGAATGACACCATTGGCGGTGACAATATCAGTCTGGATCACGCGTGCGTTGTTCACCTGCATAACCCCATTGGCGGCGACGGTGACGCGCAAGGGTTGCCCCGTTGTCGAGAGCGCCTGCCCCAGCCGCACCAGATCACTGGCGAGGGCTGTATCGGCGACCAGGTGATATTGCATTACATTGGCGATGGCCGCCGTGTTGTTGAGTAATGGTTGCAACTGCCCGGCAGGGAAAGCCTCAAAGGCGGCATTGGTCGGCGCAAAGAGGGTCAACTCGCCGGGTAGCTGCAACGCTTGCAACAGACCAGCCGCCCCCAATGCTGTCTCCAACGTTGATAGCTCCTCGCTGTTGCGTACAACATCAGCAATGGTGGCGGTCGGGGCAACGGTGGTGATGATTTGCGCCGTCGTCACCACTTGCGTGGCCGTGACTGGCGTTGCGGCACTGGCGCCAGGCGTGCCCGTTGTCGGTGTAATCACCAGATTGACCGGTAACAGCACAGTGTCAATGGCATGAATCACCCCATTGGTTGCCTCGATATCCGGTTCGACAATTGTGGCCTCGCCGACTTGGACAACACCAGCGGCAGTCAAGGTAACAGGCAAGGTTTGCCCAAGCGCTGTGAGTACGCGCCCCAGACGGGTGAGCCGCGCCGAAGAAACTTCTTCAATCAATAAGTGGTTCTGGAGGACATTGGCTAGAGTGCTTGGGCTGGCGAGTAGGGCATCGAGCGTACCCGCCGGCAGGGCGGCGAACGCTTCTTCCGTGGGGGCAAAGAGAGTGTAGGGTCGCTCCCCATTAAGCGCCGTCGTTAACCGCACCGCTGTAATTGCCTCATTTAACGTTACAAATTCAGGCCGCGCGGCCACAATGGCAGCAATGGCGCCGCCCTGCCCCGCCGGCGCCGGGGTTGCGGCTACGGGTGCGGTGGCCGTCGTGCCCGTTACGACGGCCGTCGGTGTCAGAACCGGCGTCACGGTTAGCGGCGCGGTGGCGGTGACAGGCGCTGTGCTGTCGGCCGCGCTGGTTGGCGTGTCCGTTAGCGGCGCGGTTGCGGTCACCGGTTCGGCGGGGGTCACGGCAATGGTGATCGTCGTGGTTGCGGTGACGGGCGCGGTCGTTGTGACCGCCGTGGTTGGTGTGAAGGTCGGCTGTAATGGCGTCTGGGGCGTCGGCGTTTCGTCTGATGCAAGCGGGGTAATCACACACGCGCTTAAGAGTAACATGGTCATTACGCAACATGGCAACAGTAAATAGCGTTTCATTGGCAATCCTTTCCCCAGCCGACGCCAGTACGCATCACACCCTGGTCGAAAAATGCGCTGACAATGACGGTTGGCATGGTCGCCCTGAGCTTACCGACGAATTTTGCAATCTGCGATAGGCTAAGATATAAAGAAGGATAGAAAGAAGACACAAGACACAAGACACAAGACACAAGCAATCATTGTCAAGCGCTTGTGATAGAATATAACAATACCAACCCACATCGCTGATCACCAGTTGCCGAATTGCGCTACACCCCTTGCCGGTACACGCAACACGTTATGGATCACCGTGGGTCTAACCCAATTTCGCACAAGGAGTCAGCCGTATGACGCTCAAAGTCGCCATCGTCGGCACCGGCAAGGTTGCGGCGCAAAATTACCTGCCCTACCTGGTGCAGCGCCAAGACCTTGCCCTCAGCTACTACAACCGCAGCCGTGACAAAGCCGCAGCGGTCGCCCAGCAATTTGGCGGCCGCGTGGCGCAGTCGCTGCCTGATCTGCTGGCTGATGAGCCGGACACGGTGCTGGTGCTGACGCGGGAAACGGATCGCTACGCCGTTACCGATGAACTGCTGACGTTACGACCACGCCGCCTTTTCTTTGAAAAACCGCTGGTCGCCCAACTGGGGCAAGCCGATGTGACCGAGGATGACTTTGGCAAGGGGCGCAGCTTGTTGACACGCGCCCACGCCGCCGGGATCGAGACGGCGATGGTCTTTAACTACCGTTTCTTCGAGCAGACCCAAAAGGCGCGCGAACTCATTGCCGCCCACAATTTCGGCCAACCGGTTCACTTTACCGGCCTGGTTCACTACGCCTGTTGGAGCCATTGTATTGATCTGGTGTTGTCCTTCATGGGACCGGCGGCGACGATTACCGCCCTGGCCGCCCCCTTTGCCCGCCCCTGTATGGGCACCGAAAATGTGCGGGATGTCACTGCCGCTGTACAGATGGTTAACGGCGCCACCGGCACGATCATCGGCACCTGTAGCATCGATTTCAAACTGCCGCTCTACGAATTGACCGTCGCCTTTGAACGGGGTCGCCTCACCCTGCGCGACCTGGATGGCGACTTGGAGTTGATCGACTACGCCAGCGAACGGCACACGGTTCACGCCCTCAGCCGCAGCGTTTCGCGCTGGGATCAATACCGCGCCTCCTTCGGCAAAGCGATCAATGCTTATCTGGACGCCGTGCAGACCGGCGCCCCGCCCCCTGTCCCCGGTTTGGCCGGTCTGCAAGAGCTACAGTTTGAAGCCGCGCTGAAACGCTCGATTGCGCAAAGCAGACCAGTGGTAGTAACAGAAGAATTTCCAATTTCCATATCATCTTAGATAATTAGGTGATTGGGTGATGCGGTGATTGAGGCTTCGGCGTGAGCTCAGCCGAACGCTTGTCGAAATCACCGCATCACCCAATCACCCAACAAAAGGAGCCACTCTATGAAACTCGGCCTCGGCCTCTATCGGGCGCTGTTGACACCGGAAAATCTGCGCTTTGCCAAACAGGCAGGCTGCACCCATATTATCGCCCACCTGCCCGGTCACTTTACGCGCGGCGACAAGATCATCACCTCCGACAATGCCAACGCCGGCTTTGGCATCTCGGAAGCCGACGACCCGATCTGGACCTACGAAGGGTTACGCGACCTCAAGGCGATGGTCAACGCCGAGGGGTTGGAACTGGATGCGCTGGAAAACTTTGCCCCCGCCCACTGGTATGATGTGCTGCTTGACGGTCCCAAGCGCACCGCGCAAATGGCGCACTTGAAAGAAATTGTCCGCAACCTGGGTCGCCTGGGCATCCCGACCATGGGCTATTGTTTTACCCTGGCCGGCGTCTGGGGGCGCAATGAGGGGCCGTATGCGCGTGGCGGCGCCAAATCGGTCGGCTTCAACAACCCGACCCCGCCGCCAATGCCGGGTGGGATGGTCTGGAATATGGTCTATGATGTGGATCGCTTCAATGCGGCTGACCCGAATGACATGGTGGCGCCGGTGGCCGCGCCGGAGATTTGGCGGCGGCTGAACGGTTTTCTGGAAGAGATGCTGCCGGTGGCCGAAGAGGCCGGCGTCAAACTCGCCTTCCACCCCGATGACCCGCCGCTGCCGGAGTTGCGCGGTATGAGTCGCCTGGTCTATCAGGGCGATCATTTTCAGAAGGTGCTGGATCTCAGGCCCAGCCCGGCCAACGCCATTGAATTTTGTGTCGGCACCATCTCTGAAATGCAAAACACGGATGTGTACGCCACGGTGGATCGCTATAGTCGCGCCGGGAAACTGGCCTACGTCCATCTGCGCAATGTCCAGGGCAAAGTTCCCAACTACCATGAGATGTTTGTCGATGACGGCGACACCGACATGATCGAGGTGCTGCGCATCCTCCATCGCAATGGCTTTGACGGCGTCCTCATCCCTGATCACACGCCGCTGCTCGAATGCGCCGCCGCCTGGCACGCCGGCATGGCCTATACGCTGGGTTGGATGAAAGCAGTGTTGACGATGATCGAGAAGGAGTAAAGTCCGTAGTAAAGACTAATGAAGGGTAGCGAATGGTTTCGGTAATCCTTGGAACTTGTCACGCCGGCGGCGATGACCTCCAGTTACCGCTTTATTTTCGTAACGTTCATCAGTCTTTACTACGGCGCAACCGATCAAGATCGATTGGGCAAAACGGTAGTGGAAGGGTCAAAAATTCAGGAGGAAAGCGTTTATGATCGTGCGCATGCCTGTCAACTCATCCAGTCTAGCCGCTGTTGGTTATGACCATTTTACAGGAACGCTCGAAATTGAGTTCCATGACGGCTCGGTCTACCAATACTTTGAGGTGCCGGCCTATGTCTACACCGGCTTGATGAGCATGGGGTCGCACGGTTACTATTTTCAAACCTTTATCAAAAATGGCGGTTATCGCTACCAGAAAGTGCGTTAACAATAATTAATTGAGAATTGACAATTAATTATTGTTAATGTTCTCTACCAAAGGAGATCACTATGTCCACCCCAACCATTGAAATTCGTCCCTTTGCCTACCAAACTGCCGGCGACGATGAATTCCGGCTGCTCAATACCTTTGAAAACATGATGCGGCGTGAACGGATCCCTGACGATCCCGTTGTCTCTGATGAAGAGTGTATGCGTTGGTGGCGGAGCAAGCCGGCCTCGTTTGTCATCGAGCCGCGGCTGGCTTGGAATGCAGCGGGGGAGATTGTGGGACGCGCCTTTGGCTTTATGTTTGCCGGTGAGTCGAATCAGCATCTCCTCCAATTTGATCTGGAAGTCCACCCGGCCTACCGCCGCCAGGGGCTGGGCAAACAGTTATTGGGTCATCTGGTCGAGATCGCCCAACGCAACAATCGTACCCTGCTGGCCGCCGGCACCAGTGACCGCATCCCAGCCGGCGCCATTTTCATGGAACGCATCGGGGCGCGCAAAGGGCTGGAGGGTCATACCAACCAACTGTTGATCGCCGAGTTGGATCGCGGCCTGTTGGATGAGTGGCGACAGCGCGCACAGGAACGGGCATCCGGTTTCAGCTTGGGCTTGTGGGTTGGCCCCTACCCGACCGATCAACTGGCAGAGATTGCTCACCTCTACAGTGTGATGAACACGGCGCCACGCGATGAGATGGAGATGGAGGATTTTACCTTTACTCCAGCACTGTTACAGGAGTGGGATCAGAATCTGCTGGCCACCAACACTGAACGGTGGACGCTTTATGCTCGTGAAAATGCAACCGGAAAGCTGGCCGGCTTCACCGCCGTCTTCTGGCACCCCGACCGCTCCCATATTTTGGGCCAAGGCGATACCGGCGTCTTTCCCGAATATCGTGGGTTGGGCTTGGGGCGCTGGCTGAAAGCCGCCATGTTGGAAAAAGTTCTACGTGAACGGCCGCAAGTGACCGTCGTCCGCACGGGCAATGCCGACTCCAATGCAGGGATGTTGAAGATCAACCACGAATTGGGCTTCAAACCCTTTATGGCCGAATGTTTCTGGCAGGTGGAGCGGACGCAGGTAGAAGCCTATTTGGCGAACAGGGCAGGATAAATTGAACTGAAATTTGCTATAGCCGTTCAGAAAAAGATCCGTGGCGGTAGGGGCAAGCCCTTGCCGTTGCCCTAAGACACCGGCAAACCGTGGGGCAATCGCAAGCCCTTGCCCCTACCGCTGAAATATTCACTGACCATCTATAGACGCGCTTTTTGCTACTCTACTTTCTGCACCCCTTCCAAACGTCGCATCGATTGGAGATCAGTCGCACTCATCTGGCGCGCCGCTTGCCGCAAGCTTTGCGCCGCCACCACCTGACCGCCATCCCCACCGGCATCCCAGGTCACGACTTTGAAATTATCAAAATCGGCCAGCGCCTGTTCAAATTGTGAGGCCCAGTTGATCAATCCATAGTACCCGGTAGGCAAGGGTTGGTTATCCAGATAGGCGCCCAGATATTGCCCGTTGATATAGATGCGGAAGAGGTCGCCGTCCCGTTCCAGGGTCAATTCATTCTGCGCCAGACCGGAATAGATCGCGTCATCATAGAGCCAGGCGGTATCATCAACCGTATTCCAGGTCAGGCCCAGCCAACCCTGGGCCTCCGTATACTTCGCTAGGGCATAGCTGCGTGTATCAGGGATGACCAGCAAGGCGTAAAAGCTACTAAAGTTGCCATCCTCACCCGCCAGGACGCCATAGGCCATCTGGTAGAAACTCTCTTCGCGGCGCATGGTGGCGGTAAAGCGACCATTGTGTTGGGCAGCCGCCGGTGAACGGAAGAGACAGTAGTAGTCGGCTTGGGCGGCAGTGCGATACTCGCCGGCGCCATACGCCGCCTGGCAGATCGTAATATCCCCTTCGGCCCAGCCGCTGCTGTTGTCGCTGTAGTTCTCCTGATAGACTGTTTCGACGCTGTTGATGACAAAGTCGTCAAAGTAGGCGGTGACATTGGCAAAATAGGGCGACCAATTGGCCACACCCACATAGGAATGATTAGCAAAGGCGCTTGATACGACCGTGTCCACATAGAAGCCGTTGACAAAGAGATCGATCCGGTCGCCTTCGCGGCGTACACGGAGGCGATTGGCCGCGCTACCGGCGGCAATGGCGTCGCTGAACACAAAGGCGTTGTTGGCGTCGCCGGTCAGATAGCTCACCGTGCCCCGGTCATACTTCTCCAGCGCATAGGTTTGATCCAATGGATCCACCCAGAAGACATAGAACTGACTATTGGCCGAGATTGTCGGGTTGTTCAGGCCAAAGACCAGCCCATAGACACTGCCGTCATTGGCGGAACCCTTAAACGCCGTCACCGCGTAGAGACCGTTGACCGGCGCCTGTTGGGGCGCCGCGGCGAGACATTTCCAGTCGAGCACACCAACTTGCACGCCGTAGAGATCGCTCTGGTTATCGTTATTGCCGTCAACATAGCCGGAGGCGCACTGGCTGCCGCTACCGGTCGGCCAACCGCTATTGGGATTGGTAAAGTCATCGGTAAAACGGTTTACCGTTGGCGTTCCCGTTGGCGTCGGCGTGGCGCCGGTGACCGGGGTGCGCGTCGGCGACGGCATGGGGGTGTTGGTTGGCGTGGCGGTGGCCGGCAGCGTTGGCAGGGCGGTGCCTTCCGGTGTCACAGGCGTGCTGGTTGCCGTCGCCGTCGCCGTGGCGGGGGGTATGGGCGTCACCGTCGGGACCTCTGTTTGCGTTGGGGTCGGCGTGGGGACGCCGGGTTGCAACCGTTGAATCACAGGCAAGTAAAGCCGTTGCGCGCCGGCCGGCGGCGTGTCCGCCACCACCGCGCGAAAAACACTGCGCCCATGCGTCGCAGCAAAGAGAAGATTGCCGCCACCATTAAAGGCCAGATCGACCACCGCCACCGTCGGCATCCCATTGTTGAAGGGAAGCCACGAAACGCCATCGTCGATGCTGCGAAAGACGCCGGCATCGGTGCCGATGTAAATTGTCCCCGGCGCGCTGCGATCCAGCACTAGCGAAAGAGTTGGCACATCGGGTAAGTTGCCGCTAATGTCCTGCCAGGTGGCGCCGCCGTCGCTGGTTTTGAAAACATGACCGGGAGTGCCAGGCGTATGGGTATTGAAGCCATTGAAGACGGCGTAGGCCAAGCGCGGGTTGTTGGGCGCCACGGCAAGCTCAGAAACAAAGCGATTGGGCAAGGGCGCCTTGGTGACATCCGTCCAGTTGGCGCCGCTGTTGGTTGTGACGGCAATGCTGCCGTCGGAAGCGCCGGCCCAAATGGTCTTGGGGTCACCGGGCGCGACGGCGATGGTGGAAACTGAGCCTTGCCCCTGGCTCAAGTTGGGGCTGATGGCAACCCAGTTGTCACCGCGATCAGTGGTGCGGTAGACGCGATTGGTGCCAAGATAGAAAACGCCTGCTGTCGAAGGGTCAAAGGCAATGGGCATATAGAAGAGCGCACGGTCGCGCCGGTCAACGCCATTGGTCAGAATCGGCCAGTAACCGGTCAGGGTCGGCCCCTGGTCATTGCGTTGAAACGAAATGCCAAAGCGGGTGCCAAACCAGATGCCGGGGTTGAAGGGATCGATAAGTGCGTTTCCCCCATCCCCTACATCAACCGCTGTCCAGGCCCGTGTGGCGCCGCCATCCAGGGTGAAGGCTTTGTTGTTGTCTTGCATGCCCCCCTGAATGATCTGAGCATTTTGCGGGTTGACGGCAAAGCCGGTAAATTGCAGCGTCGCCAACCCCTCATTGCGCGCTTGCCAGGTGGCGCCGCCATCAGTGGACTGGAAGACGCCGCCGTCGTTGCCGGCCCAGATCACCTGTGGATTTTTAGGGTCAAAGGTGATGACGTGCATGTCGGGATGGAGCGAGGTGGTGGACGAGGTGTTGGGCGAAAGATCAGCCAGCGCCTGCCCATTGTTAGAGACACGCACAATGATCCGGTTGACCCGCTCCAATGTGTCGCCGCCGTCAACATAGTTGGCCATGCCGCCCAGTAGCACCTGATCCGGGTTGGTCGGATGGGCAGCAATCTCGTGGGAGTACCAACATTGCTGCCCACAGAAATTATAATTCTCGGCGCCGATGGTGACTTGCGCCCAGCTCTGGCCGCCATCGTTGCTACGGAAGAGGACGGCGCCATCGTAGCGTTCAGGGATGCCGACATGAATGCTGGCATAGACTACGCTCGGATTGCCGGCGCTGCTGTCCAGAACCACGCGTTGTACAAAAACTTGCTCGCGGCTGGGCAAACCGTTGGTGATCAACTGCCAGTCGACGCCGCCATTGGTGCTGCGCGCAATCCCATAGCCATCGAGACCGGCCAGGAGGGTCGGCGGATTGGTTTTCAAGAGCACCAGATCGGTCGCGCCCATACAACTGGGGTCATTGCAACTGATCAAGGCTTCCCAGCTTTGGCCGCCATTGGCTGATTTAAAAACGCCACGGGGCGGCAGCGTTGGGCCATCGACGCCAGTGCGCGTATTGGCGACATAGATGGTTTCGGGATTGATGGCATCGACAATGATTTTGGCAATGCCGGTGCCGCCAAAGCGGTCGGCGCCCAGCACTGCCCAACTCTGGCCGCCATTGGTCGATTTGAGCAAACCGGCGCCGTAATAGTTGTCGCCGCCCAGGGATGGTTCGCCTGTTCCGGCATAGACTACCTCAGGATTGTTGGGGTCGAGCGCCAGCGCGCCAATCGCCAGGGACGGTTGGTTGTCGGTGAGCGGCGTCCAACTGGCGCCGCCGTCGCTGCTTTTCCAAACACCGCCCTGGGCTGCGCCGACGTAAACCACATTGCTGTTGCGTGGATCAACGGCAATATCCAGCACCCGGCCGCTGACATCAATCTTTTGTTTACCCATAAGTGAGCCACGCATGGGCGCCGGGCCGATATTTTCCCAGCGGGGAAGTTCGGCGGCAGCCTGGACGTTGGTCAAGGCGCTGACCTGACCATAGATGGCGGCCATGCCGGCATCGGGTAACGTTTGCAACGGATAGGCGCGCTGCCAGGTGAAAAAATTCATGCGTTGCGCCGGACCGTCGCCCCAGCCGTTCAAGGCATCCGGGGCATTGATCAGGTAACGTTCGTTCCCCGGCGCTTCCACTTCGCCGGCTGCTAAGGGCTGACCCTCTTCGTTGATGTTCATCCGCAGGGTTGACCAGTCGACCTGCCAGGGGGCGCCGGCCGCTGTCCATGTGCGCCAGTTTGCTGCCGTCACCTCGACAGCCCTTTTGCCCACAACCGGCGCGGCGGGGATGGCGCCGAGGGCCGTGTGGCCAGCGCTCTGTTCACTAGTTCTCTGGTTGTTGCTACAGGCAATGCCGGCGCCAAGCGCCAGGATGAGTAGCAACAAACGGGTCACACCCGATGATTTGGTAAAGGTGTTGATCATTAATTGCTCCGTTTTCTCTGATAGCGGTGCAGCCTTGAACTTATGAAATTAATCATTAATTGCGGCAACGAGGAGTTCGCACGCCCCGTGCGAACTCCTCGTTACCAGATGATTAGTGATGGTAGTTGCCACGATTCCTGCGTCAGTTACCGCGTGGCTTGGTTTAACAAATGGACCTTGACGGCGCCCGAACGTTTATCGGCGGCAATGGCAAAGGCTTGGGTGATCTCCTGCAAGGGCAGACGGTGGGTGACGATCTTGGTGACATCGACCTTGCCGTTGGCAATCAGGTCAATCGCCATTTGAAAGTCGGTGTGTAGACCGCTGTAGCCGTAACAGTTAGCGCCGGTGATCATCACTTCCGGCCAGACCACCCGGCTCAAATCCACCGTGAGCGGTTTGTGATAACCGGCCACCAGCACGACGGTTCCGCGGCGGCGTGCAATCGCCAGGGCGTCATCGAAATCTTTGGCCCCGCCGACCGTCTCAATAACCACTTCCATGCCGAACCCGCCGGTCAATTCTTTGACAACGGTGCGCAGATCCTGCTGTGTCACATCCACCACATGATCGGCGCCTAATGCTCGCGCCACCGCCGCCTGTTGCGGGTACTTGACCGTGATCAAGGTCTCCTTGACCCCATTGGCTTTGGCGACGGCCATACAGAGCAAACCGATCGTGCCGCCACCGATGATCGCCACCCGATCCTGATAGGTGGCGCGGGCTTGGGCCAGGGCGCGCACACCGACGGCCAGCGGCTCGACTAACGCCCCTTCTTCGTCGCTCATATTGTCCGGGATTTTGAAGAGACCGGAGGCGTGAGCAGTGGTATATTCGGCAAAGCCGCCATGCTGCTCATGGGAAACGCCCTTCCGGTTGACACAATGGTTATAGTGGCCGGTGCGGCAATAAAGACACTCGCCACAGTGAGAAAAGCATTCAATGACCACGCGGTCGCCCGGCGCCACGTTGGTGACGCCTTCGCCGACGGCTGTCACCACGCCGCAGGTTTCATGGCCGTGGGCAAAGGTGTGCGATTGGCTCCAGTGACCGAAGTAGCTATGGAGATCGCTGCCACAAATGCCGGCTTGTCGCACGGTGACGACGGCGTAGCCGGGTGGCGGGGGTTGCTGTTCGACCTCCCGCAGCGTAATTTGACCGACGCCGGCAAAGATGCCGGCTTGCATGGTTGTCATTGGGTTCTCCTCGTAAATGATGTATAATACAACTCTCAACTTTTATCAGAAAGGAAGCATAAGATGGATGCTTATGAATTCTCAACGCAAGTCACTGGTGCCGGTTATGTTGCCATCCCAGCAGAGTATATCGATCAGATTCCGCAAGGGACCGACGTGCGCGTCCTAATTTTGGTGCATGAACCTAAAATGCCGACCAATGGTCGAAACGGGCATGTTGATAACATCTCTGCACTAGAAGCGTTGATTGCAGAGATCAAAAGTAAACCCTCAAAACCTGAACATATTCATCCGCCTAGTGGGAAGTTGGCCGAGCATCTAGCAAATCCTGTCAACGAACCTGACCCAGATTTCGATCCTACAGAATGGGATCGCGAATGGGCAGAGATTGAAGCAAAAATGAAAGCTGCAAGTCTTACCCATTACGAATCACTTTGCGTCAACAGGGTAGACAATTAGAAGCGATTGACTCAATGTTAGCAATCATTGCCCTTGGTAATAGCCTGACGTTATTGACTACCGATAAAGATTTTCAAGCCATACCAAGTCTCAAACAGGAGAACTGGCTTGTGCGATAATTAGGTTGAGAATTCCTCTTTCACCACCGCCAATGCTCCCTCTGCCGCTGCCAGGACGCGATCCATTTCTGCTTCGGCATGGGCCGCTGAAAAGCCATGATGGGGTGACGGATGAAAGTAGACGCCCCGTTCGATACACCCTTTGATAAAGCTCAACTCCATTGCCCGGTTTTTCTGGGCTGCTTGCCGGTAGTTGGTCACTTCTTCCTGTACACCAAAGTAGAGACCGAAGCGGGGGCCAAGATGTTGTACGCGCAACGGCACGCCGCTTCGATCAATCACTGCTTGCAAGCCTGAGTAAAAATATTCGCCAACGGCATCAAGCCGTTCATAGAAACCGGGGCTGCTATAGGCGGCCAACGCGGCGCCAGCAGCCAGAACGCTGGTGAGATGAGCCAGGTAGGTGCCGCTCATTTCGCTGGTTCCCACCGGCTTCAAGTGTTGCATTACCGTGCGTTTGCCGGCAATGGCGCTGATTGGCATCCCCGCGCCCAATGCCTTGCCCAACACACAGAGATCGGGCGTCACGGCCAGGTATTCTTGCGCGCCGCCGGGGGCCATGCGAAAGGCGGTCAACACTTCGTCAAAAAAGAGCAACGCACCGTAGCGATCACAGAGTTCACGACAGCGCTGGACAAAACCGGGTTGCGGCAGGATGCACCCCTGGTCATAGTTGATCGGTTCCATCACCAGCGCCGCCACCTCTTTGCCATGCAGGGCAAAGGCGATCTCCAAGTTCTCGACATCGTTGAACGGCACAATGAGCAGTGCGTCACCATGATGAACCGGCATCCCCGTGGATTCAGGGTAGGCGCTCGGCGCATCAACCGGGCCGGCGGCGGATAAAGGCGGCGAAACGCTGTAGTTAAGGGCATCGCTATAGCCATGAAAGTGCCCTTCAAACTTGATGATCTTCTCGCGACCAGTGGCTGTGCGCGCCAGCCGCAGCGCGTGCATCACCGTCTCAGTGCCGGAACCGGCAAAGCGCACCATCTCGGCGCAAGGCACCAGTTTACAGATGCGCTGAGCCAGGGCCGTCTGGTGTTCATTTTCATAGGAGCAGATGATCCCCATTTCCAGCGCCTGGGCGACGGCGGCTTTGAGTTGCGGGTGGTTATGACCCAGCAATGACGCGCCGTGCGACATACACATATCGACATATTGCTTGCCGTCCAAATCATAAACATACGGCCCTTCGCCACGCGCCACATAAAAGGGGCGACCAATGGCACGATTCACACGGAAAGAAGCCGTGACGCCGCCGGGTAAAACTTGTTGGGCGGCTGTGTAGAGGCTTTCGGCACTGTTCATGCGCTGTCTCCTCGTTGGATTAGAGTAAATGATTCTTGGTCTCTTGGATGTGTTTTTTCAGGTAAACCGTAAAGGGGGTGCCGCCGGTGCCGACTTCGCCCTGTTGCGCGCCTTGGGCCGGCTTGATGATGTAGAGCGCCGCATACTCGATATGCAACTGGCGGAATTGTTGGAGCTTTTCGATGCAGCCATTGTAGGTGTCGCGGAGGGAAGGTTTGGTCGCCTTGCGTTCGGCAACGTAAGCGCGCACCGAAGGGCCTTGTTCCAGCAATTCGATAAACGCCCGATCCTGCACCGGCATATAGTCGCGCATCTCCATGAGATAGGCGCGCATGGCGTCAAATTCATGGTCGATCCCCAGCACGGCATCGAAGGCATAGATGACGCTGCTCTGCGCACCCGTTTCGCCGCGGAATTGTTGGGGCTGGTCGCCAAACTCAGGGACGCCGCTGTAGATCATCCCGCCGGGGAGTTGAGGGTTGTCCTTCCAACCAAAGATCCAGGGGCGGACGCGATGGTAGTAGATGTGGGGATCACACCGTTCCGGCATCCGTGACAGGAGATCGTGTAGCGTCTGGAGGGTGGCGGCAATTTCGTTTAGATAGCCTTCCAGGGCAGTTGTATCGTCCTGCTCAATCGCCCTTTGCGCCGGCAGCAATACCGCCAGTCCGCTCCCCGCTGCCGCTTCGATGTTGATATGTACGGTTGTAAACCACTCTTCATCCATGCCGCCGAGGAAATTTTGGATCAGGGTCAGGTTGCCCAAGGCTAGCGGCCCAGCCGGGTCGATCCGCTGCCAGTTGTAGAGGGCATGGGAGGCATAAGTGAGCATTGGCGGCCGGCCCAACCGTTTGGCAACGGCTACCCAGCCCCGTGCCAGATTCGCCGGCAGTTGGCGCGCCACCGGTTGATCGGGGGCAAAGACATAGCTGTTGGCGAGAAAGGAGAGCAAGGTCATGGATCGTTCTAATTCACGCGTCGTTTGCAGGGTTTCAGCGGGAAAAGGCGGTAGTCCATCAACAGTCGAACGTAAATAGTGGCTCAAGTTGAGTTTGGGCAAGGCGCGCCCTACCTCTTCCCAGGCGTCAAACGCTGCGGGGAGACGCACCAGAGGATCGACCAGCGGAAGAAATCCTCGTGTGAAATCGCGAAAGAGTTGATCATTCATGCGTGGCATATCTTCTGGATTATATTCAACGTATGTTACTCCTGCAATCTTTGCACAAAAGCCGCATGTTCCGGTGTTGCCAATCCCTGTTGCAGCAGCGCAAGCACACCGGCCATATCGCCTTGCCAGAACAAACCAGGGTGCAAGTGTAGCCCCGGTAGCACAAAGCTGCGTAAAATGCCTTGTTCATCCGGCTGGATTTCTTCCGCTTCGCCTGTCCGCCAGCTAAACCAGCGCACTTCCCGTTCATGGGTCAGCAGCACCAAGTACTCTTGCACGCCATTCCGACGGTACGCCCTTAATTTATCGCCAAGATCAATCGATGCACTGCTATCGGTCACTTCAACAATCAACTCCGGCGCGCCTGCCAGATAATCTTCAGCGTTGATATAGGCGTTACCCCCTTCGATCCAAACGGCAACATCGGGTTGTGGTTCATTATCCAGATCGAGACGCAGGGTGCTATTGTCACTAACTTCTGTCTTCGGTGTAGCGGCACAGTAGACGCCAAGCCAACCAATAATATCACTATGCGGCACACCATGACTGCGGACGCGGGCAGGTGAAGCGATGTAGACAACCCCTTCGATCAGTTCGGCTTTTTTGATTTCAGGGTGAGCTTCATAACGACGCTCAAATTCGGCGCGACTGAGACGATCACCATTTTCCAAGGGTGGAATGGCGCTCGTGATGGTTGGCGGCTGAGCGCGCGGCTTGACCACGGGAGGCGCTGGTTGTCGCGCTTCTGTTTTGGTAAGGATGGTCATGGCTTTGCTTTCCCTTGAGCATAAGCGATCCGGGACGGTGTTCTTGTGCGATTCTAGCACAGGTGCAGTGACTTGCCCAAACCCAAATTTGGCTACCGTTCCAGCCGGATCCCGACTTCCTCACATAAGTCCGTCAAATATTGGCGCGACAGCGTCACCTCGCGATCCAGCGCCGGGGTCGATTCCTGGTTGTGACGGGCGACGCCGGGAACATCTTCCAGCTCAATCGAGAGAACATAGTCATAGCCCACGGTATGGAGCGCCTGTAAAACGCCTTTCCAGTTGATCTTCCCCTTGCCGGGTCGCCAGTGGGCATTGCTGGTGCCATCGTTGTCGGAAAAGTGGGTATGGAAGACCCGGTCGCCCACTTCGTAGACTACCATCTCCACCATCTCGCCCATGGGGAAGAGGTGGCTGGGGTCAAAATTCATCCCCAGCGCCGGCGAGCCGACTTGGTCGATCAGGCGCATCATCGAAGCGGCGTTGCGCATCCAGCGGTAGGGGTGCGGCTCCAGGGCATAGCGGACGCCGGCGTCTTCACAAATGGTGCAACAGCGCTGCATGGTCTCAACATAATCAGCCCAGTTTTGCTGCCAATCCAGCCCTGGTGGAAAATCAATTGTCCATTCCTGGGCCAGATGTTTTTGCACAATCGGCGGAAAGTGCAGGTTAAAGGGATGAGGCGCGACGCTGTTGACCATCGTTGTTCCCAGTTCGACCGCCACTTCTACCAGTTGTTTGAAATGCTCTACTGCCTGGTCACGGGCTTTGGCGTCCGGGCTGGCCATGCCTTCCGGCGTTGAGACAAATTCGGAAAGTTCCAACCCCAAATCAGCCAGCAAGGCGCGCAAGGATTTGATCGTTGCCGGTGTATAGTACGTCTCCAAGGTTTCACGATTCCAGGCGATCAATTCAACGGCGCGAAAGCCCAAGTCGGCAATCCGGTGCAGGGCGTTGTCATAGGGTGGATGCCATTGATATGTCCAAATCGTGGTGCCGAATTTCATGATGGTCTCCTTTGCTGGATGTAATTGCTGGTAACAAGCGCCGAACAAAATGAGTGGGAATTGCATCCTGTATTATGAACGTTCTTAATGGAAAAGAAAAATGGCTCATACGCAACCCGATCACGAATTGTTACAACAAGTTTTGACCGGCGAACAGGACGCCTGGACGCAACTGGTCACACACTATACGCCACACCTCTTTGCGCTTGCCCGGCAACAGGTGAAGAGTGCGCAAGAAGCGCAGGACGTTGTGCAGGAAGCCTTTTTGCAAAGCTATCTTCATCTGGCACAACTGCGCGAGCCGGCGCGGCTGACCGCCTGGTTATGCCGCATTGTCATGAATCTATGTCATGCCCGACAACGGCGTAACAAGGCGCAGTGGGTTTCCCTCGGCACAGCGGATGATACCGGGATGATTGCGCATGAGTACACCTTGTTACATCGACGGTCGGCGTCACCCATCCTGGCGACCGAAGACGGCATTCTTCAGATGGAGACCAACGCACTCATTACGCAAGCGTTGGCCACCCTACCCATGCCGTTGCGTGTGACCATGACGCTTTTCTATCTGGAAGGGTTCAGCTATCAAGAGATTGCCGATCAGTTAGTTGTTCCGATCGGCACGGTGAAACGGCGGCTCCATGACGCCCGCCACCAGTTAAAAAAGGAGATAAGCAAAATGACAAGCGAAACCGTGATGTTACAGGCCGCCGTTGGTCTAGAGACGATTGGTCAACAGCACACCCCGATCTTTGGCAAAGGGCTGCACCTGCCAGCCGCTTGCACGATTCTCTTTTCGACGGCGCAAGACAACCAGAACGCAATCACCATCCACCTGCTCCAAGGCGATACGCTGCAAATGGCCGAGTGCAAAAGCATTACCCAGTTGCTGATCAAAAACATTGCCACCGGCCAGCCAAAGCAGGCACCCCAACTCAAAGTGACCTTTATGATTGATGCAACCGGCAAGGTACACTGCCGCGTAACCGAGCTACCGACACGCGCCTTGCTGGTTGAAGGAACCCCGGCCACCGTCGAAGTCGCCTACATGTAGGCCGGCAATCGGTGTTCCTTCGCTCTGTGTTTAGTCACTTGATGTTATCAAACACTAAACACAGAGCGAAGGAACATAGACGGTGACTGACTTGTTGTGAAGCTTTGCTAAATGGTTGTTGACAAAGCATCTGGTTGATAGCGTGTCCACAGGTTGATAATCCAAGCCGTAACCAATTTACAATGTTCCCATGACCCTGGCGCTGGGTTGGCTTCCTGGGTGGTTAACTCCTGGCAGCGGATGATTTGAAAGCCATGTTGGGCCAACCCGTTGATCATCGTGCTGAGGGTGTGACGAAATTCGCGCGGCCCTTGCACCAGTTGTGTGTTGCCGTTGGCGTCGGCAACGGTCCAGTTGGGTTCGCTATAGGATTCGGCTAAGATCTCCTCATCCTGATAGGGGCGACTGATGCGGTAGCCATGACCGTCCCAGGTGGTTTCGTCGATGCCTTGGGTGAAGGGGTTGTGCCATTGGAGGAAGTAGGGGCCGCCGGGTTGCAAGATGCGCGCCACCTGTTGAAAAACCACCGTAGGATTAGGGATAAAGTTGATCGAATAGCCGTGATAGACCAGATCAAAGGCGTTGTCGGCAAAGCGCGACAGATCGCGCATGTCACCCTGTTCGGTGCGCACGGTCAACCTGTAGTGCGCCGCCGCCAATTGATCGCCAGCCAGTTGATTGTCGGTCAGATCGAGGACAGTCACCATCGCGCCGAGCAGGGCAAAGGCCGCCGATTGTTGCCCGCCGCCACTCCCCAAACAGAGGACGCGCTTCCCCGCCACATCGCCCAGTAAGCCGGGTGGGTCGATGCGTTGTTGCGCCGTCGCCCTATCGAGATCGAGCCAGGGACGGCTGTATTCCAAACCGGCGGCGGCTAATGCCTCCCAGCGTTCTTTATTGAATTGGGCTAGCTCGTCAAGCATCTTTCAACTCCTTTGGATTGAGACTTTTGTACCCTGATAATCATAAATTTATCTGGTTGGGAATCGAACCAGCGGTGCTATACTGGCATGGCGTGACACGACAGAATAAAAAGACGCCTCAACCCGTCAACCCAAAGGGGATCGACTTGACGACAAAAGCCGCAACCAGCCAACCTTTCGATGATACAGTCAAAACCTTTTACCGACGCTTCTTCGAGCAGCGGCAGATGCGCGCTATCTCGCAGTTGGAGGTCTTTAGTCGGAGCCGTTCGATTGATTTGACAATCGAATGTACGCCAGCAGATTGTGAGCGTCTACAGCATACCATCTTTGCCCATTTTCGTCACCTAAACGCACTAGAGTTAAAAGGGAACCATGATCCTTTGACCCTACTGGATTACAATCGGATCATGATGCGCAGTTGGGGCGTTGGGGCCATTCGCTTATCAAATGAGAAGAACGACGAAGCTGAAGAAACAGTTGAGGAAAGCGAGGAGGAAGATCGTTATATCTTCCCCGATCAACGCACGGTGACAATGGTCTGCGTCACACGACCAAACAAAATTTTGAGCGAATTCAAAGATCGGTTACGATTTTTACCAACAGAAATACCTGGAATTTACCACTGCGCCGAACGGTTGCCGCAATGGATCATCCATCCGACCGAATTAGCGTTGACGCCGGCCAACTATCCCCTGTTACCGCTGGCACGTGGTGAAAAACTTGCACAGTTTATTGATGTTTGCTTACGTGACGGCTTGGTCGCCTACTTGCAATTAATTCTTGATGTTGGGATGACCACCGACCCTGATATGATCTGGCAGAAGATCATGGAGGTACAACGCATGAAAACGATGATCCGCGAAGAAACTTGGCCGTTGATTGATCAATTTCTCCGTGAAACACCCGAAGCGATGGGCAAACTACATACCTTTCGGGAAGCACTAGAGGAAAGTAAGCAGCAAGGTATTGTAGTGACACAACAGCGAACGTTGCAGCATCTTCTGCGCCATAAATTTGGTGCAATTCCCGACAGCATCGTACAAGCTATTCAAATGACAGAGAATATCGCTAAGTTGGAAGAATGGTTCGACCAAGCATTAGATGCCACCAAACTGGCCGACGTTAATTTTACAGCGGCGAAGTAGAACCTGTTTTGTACATGGCTGGAAACCGGCAATGTCGCCGGCAAAGCTAACCAACCTTGCCAGTTTCCAGCGTGCCTAACCCCAATTTTTCCTCGATGAAAGCTGTGTTCTCGAAGAGGGGACGACTCCCATCTACAATTAACAATGACAGCCTTAACGCCATTGCCTGCTCATTCACCACCTGCGCAAAAGCTTCATCACGCGCCATCCAGTTGTCAAACGCCAAGATGGGATCGGAACAGGTACGCACAACATCATGAATCCAGGGCCGCTGGGTATAATGAAAGCGCTGAAAAGCCGGCGTCGGCGTGATCCAGATGGCGTGTCGCGAATCGGTAAGATGGTTGGCCACGAATGCTGGTAAGAGGGCTGCTCCTTCGGCCAGGATCGGTTGGGTACGGGGCAGCGCCGCTAGATCGGCCAGAATCATGGCAAACTCCTCGCGGTAGATGGCGATTTCCCGTGCAACTTGTTCAGCAACCGGTGGCAACCAAAGCTCGTCGCAGGACATGCCGGTCAGCTTATGCAATAATGGCTGTTGATCAGGGTTCGCACACTGCTGATGGGCGTCAAACCAGGAATCACACTGGTAATAGTGGAGATTATAGCGATCAGCCAGCGTTTGGGCAATCGTGCTTTTGCCGGCGCAAGGCGAGCCGCCGATCCAGTAGACATGCGACAAATCACTCATGCTCTGTTCCGCCATCAGTTTATCTCTACAGTCGAAGTTAAGATTGGGCTGGCGGCAAGAGATCGGGCCGCCGTTGCGCCCAGAGCGTCAGGTAGGGCGGCGCCACCCGTTTGTAATGCTCCCAGGTGCCCGGTTCCGGGTCGGGGTCTTCGCTGAGCGCTTCTTTCAGATGGACAATGACAAAACTGTTGGCGACTAGTTCATTAATGACCGTACTCAGAATATGACGAAATTCGCGTGGGCTGGCAATCTGGCACCAGCGACCATCGGCCTCTTCAATGTCCCAGGTGGGGTAATAGGTGGAGGTTTCAAAGCCGTCGATGTAGGGGTGGTGGAGCAAATAGGTTTCGCCATCCCACGCTTGGTCATCGACGCTTTGGGTAAAAGGATTGGCCCACTGCACTTGATAGAGGCCGCCCGGTCGCAAGACGCGCGCCACCTCGCGAAAGACCAGCGCTACACTGGGAACAAAGTTGAGCGAATAGGCTTGGTAGACTAGATCAAAGCTCTCATCAGCAAAGACCGATAAATCGCGCATGTCCCCCTGTACGGTGCGGACCGGGTAGCCATAGTGTGCGGCGGCTTCCTGGTCGCGTTGCAACTGGGTTGGGGACAGATCCAACACTGTCACCGCCGCTCCTAATACCCCAAACATGGCCGATTGCTGCCCCCCGCCCGTCGCTAGGCAGAGAACCTGCTTGCCATCAACGACGCCGAGGATGCCTTCGGAATCAAGACGGCGTCGGGCGCTTTCTGCTGTTAGATCCAGGATGGGTAACGTAAATTCTAAACGCGCTCGGGCGAGTTCTTCCCAACGCGCTTGGTTATAACAGGCAAGTTCGTCCATCACATAAATAATCGATGAAAAGCTTTAGGCATGAGTTAACAGGCGCTGATCGACATTTTCCCAAACAACCTGGGGCAATGAATTGGGAATGTCCAAGTACTCGCCCGGCAGTGGCGCCCAGTCGATATCAAGGTTTTCAATATGAGTCGCTTCGACCACAGCGGAATGATTCAACTGTTTAGAGACACTGACTTTGAAGACAAAAATGTCTTCGGGGTGTACGAAGGCGCTATGTAGGTCGATCTTTCCTTGCCGCACAGCAGCAAAGCGTTCTGCCGATACCGGTACGTACAGCCAAATATTCTCGTCCGTTGTTTCATCAATCCACTCGGCTAGGAAAAATTGCCCTGTGCGGTTCCGGCAAGCAAATAGCACGGGCATATTATAAAATTCATAAATCTCTACTATCGTCAATGTGCCCAAAATCGTATTTTCCGGCAGCATTAGCGTTCCTCACTTTCAACAATGCGGAAGTATAACCAAGCTTTCACCCCTTCCGCTACCCACCAGGTACGGTGCGAATGGCCAAAACGGCTACTTGTCGGTTTGATCACCCCAACACCTTGTGTCAACTGGCCCTGAGCAATCGCTTGTTGACGCAACCGTTTCACGCGCCGCCGAACTCTATCCACATCCTGAATTTCTTCAAACACGGATAATCCATGCGCCTGACACACCAGTTCAGGAGAAGAAAATTGTTGACTCGGCTCTCGCTCATGCAACGGACGAAAATCTAAGGGTGATATTGGTGAACTCACCAGCATATAAACTGTTGCCACTACCGGTTTTGCATCTTCTGGCGGGCAATGGTTCGGAAAATGTGAAGGCCATTTCATACAGACACGCTACTCTATTTGTTGCATTATAACCGGTTTTATGATGGTGAGACAATATCCGTGAACGGTTTATCTTTATACCCGCGTCCAGTTACGCCACCTTGGCCGCCACTTGGCAATATGCAACCGCTGCACCGCCAACAGCGCACTTGATAGCACCAACACCCCACCTACCCACTGCAAGGGCGTAAAGTGTTCTTGCAAAAAGAGCATCGACCAGAAGACGGTCAACAACGTCTCCAGCGGCGTAAGCAAAGTCATCTGGCCGCCACCAATGCGATCCACTGCGGCGACAAACGAAAGCCGGGCGATATAGGTGCTGAGAAAGGCCAGGGCAAAGATCAAGAGCCAACTTTGTGTGGTTGGCGCTTGCCAGAGCGCGCCCTGTGTATACCAGTAGAGAACAACCACCGCCGCCATCCCTACCGAAATATAAAACGAAATCGTGCGCACATCCTGCCCCTTGAGATACCATTGCAGCATCACAATCTGGCAGGAGAAACAAAAGATGGAGACGATCAGTAGCAACACGCCATGCGGATCGACCGTACCGCCCGGCCCAATGAGCAAGTAGACACCGCCCAACCCCAACCCCAGCCGGATAATGTGGCGATAGGTAAACCGTTCACCGCGCAGCGCCAACAAGGACAAGACCACCAGCGGGATCAACGAAATCACCATCGAGGCAATCGACGCATGGACCCGCTCCAACGCCCAGAAAAAGAACATCATCCCCAAGCCGTTGGTGACGCCGGCCACCATGGTGATGAACAAGGTCTGGCGGGAGACCCGGAAGAGGCGTGGGTTCATGAGCGTGATAGTCAGACCAAAGAAAAAGGTGGCGATACACAAACGCAAGACCAACAAGGTCGTTGAAGCCATCCCGGTGAGAATGACGCCACGAGCAATCGGCGCGGCAAAGCTAAAGGAGAAGGAGGCAAAGAAGGCCAGAAACCAACCAACCCAGACGCGACGAGCAGGAAGGGTCGCCGACGTTGTATATGGATCTGAAGGAATGACGGCTGATTGTGAAGTGAGCAAACGCATGATGTAAACTTTCCAGAATAAGTGAACCGGTAAAACAGCGCAAGAGACCAAAAGCAATAAAGACAGTATACCACAATCATCGCGCAGAAGCTGATAATTTCCATTACCTGCCAGATGACAAAAGCTTGCCCTTCATGATAAAATGAGCCAACTGAATTTTTCACAGCCACCAAGCTGTTTGGTCAAGAGCAGCCCAACGATTGAGATCGGTTTCGATGAGTGAAGAGACAGAGACACGGCACACCTTGCATGATCGCCTGTTCAAAGAGCTGCTCCACCGCTTTTTGCCGGATTTTCTGTGGATTTTCTTTCCGAACGAGGCTGAACGGTTGAACTTTGCCACGTTGCGCTTTTTAGACAAGGAGTTGATCATCAATTTTGCCGGTCAGGAGTTGCGCATTACGGACATTGTAGCGGAAATTGAAACGTGGGAAGGTGTAGCCGAAACCATCATCTGCCATGTCGAGATTGAAGGGCGCGACAAATATTCGCTGCCACGCCGGATGAGCGAATACTACGTGCTGTTGCGCATGTTTCGTCAAAAGTTGGTTTTACCGCTGGCATTGGTCTTATTGCCAAATGCAGGTGGCTTAAGTTGGCAAAGTTACCAGGAAGGCATTTTCGGTCATCAAGTCTTGCACTTTCGCTATGGACAAGTCGGCATTCGCGATCTTTCCAGCCAGACTTATCTGGCAGAAAATAATCCGGTAGCGGCTGCCTTGAGCGTTTTGATGCAGCCAGAGGGGGAAAGCCCGGCGCTGCTCAAATTGATAGCTCTACATAAAGTTGTCGAAAGTGATCTGTCAGAGGGTGATAAATTCTTTTTGGTCGAATTTATGAATACCTATGCCCCAACCGGCGAGTTGTTTGATCCACGGGAGGAGATTATGCAAAAGTTAGCCGATGTGGAAATGACTTGGAGCGAACGTTTGCGTGCCGAAGGTGAACGGAAAATGTTATTACGTTTTCTCACATTAATGTTTGGCGAAGTGCCGACTACCCTCGTCGAACGCATTAATGCGATTGCAGACGAAGCGACATTAACAGCCCTCGCCCAACAGATTCTAACCATCAAGCGGCTGGACGATCTGGTACTGCCATCTGAAAAATAAGAGTATGTTGCACAGGGGTTGCTGATCTCTGTGCAACATACCACCACTACTACCTCTTTAATCCTGCTTAAACAACGGCTGCCCTTCACGCCGCTCGCGATACCCCTTCACCACCAACCCTGGTCGACCAAAACTCTGGCCGCGCGTCTGGGCATTCTGTGGGTCGCGATAGCCGACGCGCACCATACGCCGCGGCTGCTTGGTCGTGTTGATATAGGAACCATGAATGGTGTTGATATTAAAGACTACCACGTCCCCACGCTTGGCGGAAACCGGTACGGTCTCTTCTAATTTGTAAAGATCCGTCGGCAGATGGGGAGAACAGGGGCCGGCCTCAGTCTGCGTGATATGTTTTAACGCGCCCAGTTTGTGCGAACCGGCCAGGAAGCGAATTTCGCCATTCTCGTGGAAGGTGTCATCCAGATGCACCAGCACATCGACATAGCTGTCATTGGTGTGTTCATAGAAGGGCTGATCCTGGTGCATGGGGAAGGGGTGGCCCGACTGCGGCGGCTTGATGTGCATGGTCGAGTGGTGCAACTCCACGTTGGGGCCGATCAGGTCGCTGATCGCTTGGGCTAGGCGCGGGTGGGTCACGGCGCGACACCACGCCGCCGAGTAGAAATGAAGATCGTGCATGGCGGTCAGCTTGACCTTCTTCTCCGTCTCCGGGTCCATGTACGCTTGACGCCAGGGGCCAGTCCAGCCAGCACTGGTGATCGCCCAGTCCTGCACCAGGCGATCCAGTTCGTTGGCTAATTCATCGGTTTCGGCTGGCGTAAAGACCTGCGGGATTCGTAAATAGCCCTGTTCGTGATAGAAGTTGATCTGTTCTTGGGTAAGCATCAATTCCTCCTGCGTTATCTGGCTGAATGACAGATGATTCAGCGTTTCTATTTATTACTATAATCGTCATGATAGTTAGCAAAACGCAAGCAAACCATGTGACGATTCCACGATATAATCTCATCAGCAGCCCGAATGCGTCAACAGAAGAGAGGAAGGTATTGTTATGAGCCAGGTTGACAATGGTCAACGGCCAAACGCTGCAATGACAGTCGCCCTACGCGCCATGGTCATTGTGCTACTGACCGTGTTATTACAGTTCTGTTTTCATCGCACCCTCTTCGCCGCCCCGCCACCGCCCGTCCAGCATTTTTATGTACCCTTGCCGGAGGATCAGATTTATCATGCCCTCAAATCGATCTATCCGAGCAACCAAACTTGTCCCGCCTTTGGTGAAAATGTCGCCAACCCTATCCATACGTACATTTCCATCTCCGTCATCTCGGATAATACCATCCTCTATTATGATCATTGGGAGGATGGCTTTGAGATCGATGTGACGCGCCCACAACAGACAACGACCAAAATCTGGGGCGACGGCAATCTGGCCAATGGCGCGCCGCCGGGAGTCCCCAGTGATTTGATCAAGCCTGATACGGTGATTGTTCTCAATAACCCGGTTGACATCAATACGTTGCGCAGCGTCATCGATTTTGATGGCGGCGACCGCATTTCGTCCAGCAACCTGATCGCCGTGACGCGCGCCGGTTGGGCTACCGGCTCCAGCACCCTCCTGGCCGATGCAGTAGAAGTATACGATACCAACAGTTGGGGCGCTACTTTTGAAACGCCTGTCGGTGAAAATCTGAATTACAACCAACTCTTTGAATATAGCTCCGTCGTCGTCATGGCCGCCACCAACAACACAACCGTGACGGTAGATTTTAATGGCGACGGCGCGCTCGATGGCTTTACCGTTCTCAATCAGGGACAGAGCTATCATGTTACCAAGAGCGCACTGGGCACGATCAGCGTCGGCACCAAAATCGCTGCCAGCGGGCCGGTGCAAGTCTATATGATGACCGGCGACATCTGTGATAATTACGAAGCACGTTGGTACACCCTCTATCCCACCGAACGTTGGAGCAGCAGCTATTACAACCCTGTCGGCACACCAGCCGGTGATGGCACGACTGTCTTCCTCTACAATCCAACCACCAGCGCCCTTGCTGTCCAGTGGGAAACTGCCGCCGGGGCGCAACCGGCCATCAACGTGGCGCCGCGCAGCACAAATCAGGTGGTTGTGCCCAACAATTCCGGTTCGCACTTCTTTACGACCAACAACACCCCATTTCTAGCCGTGACGGCGGTTGACTCGGATGAGCCGGCCAACTCGAACGCCCAGGCCGACTGGGGCTTTACCCTGGTGCCGCAGCGTATGTTGACCTCCCAGATCCTGGTCGGCTGGGGCGCCGGTCGCAACCCGTTGAGCAACGTCAATCCCAATGAAAATGGCAGTCCCGTCTGGGTGATGCCGGTCTTTACCAATGGCGTCACCGGGCCGGCGCCCATCTGTGTCGATTATGATGGCGACAATGTCGGCCCGCTGACTGACAGCCAGGGCCTGCGCTATGACCAGTTGTTGAGCCTCAACCAATTCCAGTCGGCCAGGGTTTTTGACGGCGACGGCGACCAGACCGGCATGATTCTCTATGTCTGCAATCTCGCCCCCAGCGCTATCCTCAACGTCAAGTTGGCCGCCGCTTGGGGCCAAGACCCGACCCGCGCCTCTGCCGGCGAACCGGGGCTGGATTTAGGCACCACGGCGCCACCGGCCGCATCCTTCGCCGTTGGCAAAGCCGCCGATCTCTTTGCCGATCGCGACAATGACGGCAATGCCAGCCCCGGCGACACCCTGCTCTACACCATCGTCATCCGCAACACGGCGCGCGTCCCGCTGGACAACGTCATCCTGCGCGATGATGTGCCGCTGCATACCACCTACGTCCTCAACACAACCGTCTTTAACAACAACGGCAGCGTTGCGCCTTTGTCCGACAAGGCAACCGGCACCCCTTTCCCACTGGATGAAGGCGGCGTCAATTTGGGAACACTGCCGGTGCGTGGCGTCTTTACCGTCACCTTCCAGGCGCTGATTGACAATCCTATCGCCGCCGGCGTCACCCGCATCCGCAATGTGGCGATTGTCACCGCTAACGATGAAGAGAAGCAAGCCGAGGTGGAGACGCCCATTGATCTCGATCCCATCCTGACCATCCAAAAATTGACCAATGGCGAAGATGCCAACACGGCGCCGGGGCCGACCATTCGGGTGGGAGCGCCAGTGACCTGGACCTACATTGTGCGCAATACCGGCCCAGTCACCGCCACCAACATCAGCGTGACCGACAATATCGCCGGTGTAACACCGGTCTATGTGAGTGGTGATGTAAATAACAACAGCGTGTTGGAACAGAACGAAACTTGGCTCTACCGTGCGACTGGTGTCGCCGTTGCCGGTCAATATAGCAACATCGGCACGGTGCGCGGCGCCGGTCCGGACGGCGATGTTGTCACAGCGCAAGATCCCAGCCATTACTTTGGTCAGGCGCGAGCCGAGATTCAACTGGTGAAAACGCCGTCGCGCACCGTAGTGAACCGGGGCGAAACGGCCGTGTACACCTATACCGTCACCAACAACGGCGATGTACCACTGCGCCAGATCACGCTGGTTGATGACAAGTGCAGTCCCGTCACCTTTGTCCGTGGCGATACCAATGGCGATAGCATTCTCGACCTGACTGAGCGGTGGATCTATACTTGTTCGGCCGTTATCATCCAGACTACCACCAACATCGCCGTCGTCACCGGGCGCGACCCGGCCAACAATGTGGTGACGGATCAGGATCAGGCGACAGTCTTTGTACATATCTACTTCCTGCCGCTCATCATCACGCCGCCGCCACCACCGACCCCCTGCCCGCCGCCCAATGGCTGTCCACTGCCTGGCGTCGATCATCTCAAGGGCATTGCCGTACATGAAGGGCGCAACCTGCTCTATATCACCAGTCGCGACAACGATCGCCTGGTGGTAGTCGATGTGCAGACCAGCAAGGTGATTTCACAGACTGCCACCGGCGACCAACCATGGGGTGTCGTCATTAATGAAAACACTGGTCGGGTCTATGTGAGCAACTATGGCAGTGGTGATGTCTGGATCTATAACGCCGTCTCGCTGCAACTGCTGGGCAAGGTGGCCGTCGGCGGCAACCCGGCGCTCATGGAGATCCTGCCAGCTTTGGATACGGTCTTTGTCACTGTGCGCAACGGCAGCCGCATTGCTGTCATTCAAGGGCTGGTGCGGACACAAGATTTGTCGTCGGGCGGCTCCGGTCCCTTTGGCATTGCTGCTGATCCGGGCAACAATCGCGTCTTTGTCGGCCACCGCGATTCGCGCCATCTGGCGGAGATCCGGCAGGTCAACGGCGCCTGGCAGAGCAAGAGCGTTACCCTCACGCCGGAAGGGACGACACCCTTTGAGATGGCCTACAACGCGGCCCGTAACCGTCTCTATGTAGTTTATGCCGATGCCGCCGGCAAGTGGTTTGTCGATAGTTGGAAGCCGGAAACAAACGCTCTGTGGGGCCGTGAGCGCACCATCCCAGTAGGTGACGGCGGCGCCGTCGCTGCCCCCGAAGTCGGTGGCGCCGGGTTGGTTTTCAATCCGACAACGGGGCGGCTCTTCAATGTCAACACCGCAGCAGGTACGCTCACCGTGATTAACGGCAACAGCGAAACCGTGTTGACGACAATTGCGGTGGGCGCTGATCCCTTCCCGGTGGCGGTCAACACCCGTACCAATGTGGTCTTCGTCGGCTTGCGCAGCAAAAACGCGCTGATCAAGATCGACGATAGCTTCGGTCAATAAAAAATCACTGCTTAACCGCAAAGACGCAAAGCACGCGAAGGAAATCTTCGCGTGCTTTGCGTCTTTGCGGTTAAAAATTCTTTGGTTTCTGTGCGCGCTGTTGGTTGTTTATTTACTTAAAACTTACTGGCTTACCCATAAAAGCAATCAAGCCTTTACAGAAGCTTGGTTGGCATTGGACAAAATTCCATAAAACGCTCTTCTATGCTATAGTCAGCATTTATGGAAACCAACAGTACGCCACCATCAGTCCATGCTTTGGCGCAGGCGATTCGGACAAAAGAACGTTCTGTCGAAGAAGTGGTAACCACCTATTTGACGCAAATTGCCGCCGTCAATCCGCAGATCAATGCTGTGATTCAACTCGCCCCGAAGGCGCTGGCGCAAGCTCGCCAGGCGGATCAGGATCTGGCGAATGGCATTGTGCGTGGCCCGCTGCATGGTGTGCCATTTACGGTGAAGGATGTCTTTGCCACGGCGAACTTGGTTAGCCCACTTGACCAACGCTTGCGGCAACGGTTTCCCACCACGGATGCCACGGTTGTCAGTCGTCTCCGCGCCGCCGGCGCCATCCTGCTGGGCAAGACCAATTGCCCCCCCAATGGCAGCGGCAGTGACACGGAAAACGCCATCTGTGGCCGCACGCTCAACCCGCATGATCTCACGCGTACACCGGGCGGCAGCAGCGGCGGCGAGGCGGCGTTGATCGCCGCCGGCGCTTCCCCCTTTGGTCTAGGCAGCGATGTGCGGGGCGGTCTACGCGTGCCGGCCCATTACTGTGGCGTGACAAGCCTGAAACCGACGACAGGTCGTATTCCCAATACCGGCGTCTATAACCAACCCGGCGGCCTGAGTGACGCACGCAGCCAAAGCGGTCTTCTTGCGCAGAGTGTTGAAGATGTAGGCTTACTGCTGCCCCTGTTGCTCGGGGTTGACTATGAGGACAGCGGCGTCATTCCCATGCCCTGGCGCAACCCGGCGGCGGTACGACCGGAAAAACTCAAAGTCGCCTACTTTATATCTGACCCGCTTTCGCCCGTCACCGAGGAGATCCGCCATGCGGTTGGCGCCGCCGCCCAGGCATTGGCACGGGCGCGTGTCACCCTCGAAGTAGCGCGACCCACCGATTTTGTCGCCGCCGGGCGGGAAATTGATGCCTTCTGGCAAGATCTGGCCGGGGCGCCGGGGCGCACTGTCGTTGAATTTTATGCCATGTGGGACAATTTCCGCACCCATCTGCTCCAATTCATGCAACCCTATGATGCCCTACTCTGCCCAGTCACGCATCAAGGTGCGCCGTTGATCCAGGAACGTGACCCGCGGCGCTTTGATTATACCGTTCCCTTCAGCTTAACCGGTTATCCCTGTGTTGTAACGCCGGTGGCGGTCAACGCGGCTGGGCTGCCCTTGGGCGTCCAGATCGTGGCCCACCCCTGGCGTGAAGATATTGCCCTCACCCTAGCCCACCTATTGGAACAGGAATATAGACCCTATGTTGCTCGGAAACAAACGAAGGAAACAGAGTCAACCGCAAAACGCACATAAACTTTGGTACTGCTTCGTGCTGATCAGCGCCCTTCTGCTGTCGGCTGGCCCATCCGCCCATGCCACGTCCGGCCGACAGAACGTTGCCGTGATTTATGATGTGATCGAAGACAGTAAAAGGCAAGATACCATCACGGTTGTGGGTGCTGGCGCAAGTGTTACGCTGGCAGACATCGTCGCGGGCATTGGGGCGAAGAACAATACGAATTGCACTGACGGTTCAGGTAAACCTGTAAAGTGTTTGGATAATTTGAGCAATAATCAGTGGCAACTGAATGCGAACTTGTTGATTGGGGAAGGCGTCACCTTGACTCTTTCACCGGCCACCGGCGTCACCGAGTTGCGCCTGCGCAGTGATAGCAATGGGGGCGTCACCAGCAGCGCCGTCGAGGAGATCGATAGCATTGCCGCCATCAACTACAAAACCTTTGTCTATCTCAAAACCGAAAGCGGTACGATGGTGATTGACGGCGTCAAAGTCCAATCCTGGGACCCCGCCACCAATGCCCCGGACAGCAACTACAGCAACGGTCGCGCCTATATTTTGGCGAAATTTGCCGCCACCCTCAAGGTCTACAATGCCGACATTGGCTACCTGGGGTCAGCCGACGGGGAAAGCTACGGCATCTCCTGGCGCGACAATGACGGTAGCGACAATGTCCTGCGCACCCGCGTCACCGGGGAGATGATCAACAGCAAGGTTCACCATAACTACTATGGCATCTACACCTATCAAGCCCAGAATATGACCTTTCGGGGCAACGAGTTTTACAGCAATGTGCGTTATGGCTTTGACCCGCACGATTATTCCCATCACATCTTGGTCGAAAATAATATCGCGCGTGACAACGGCGCTCATGGTTTTATCATCTCGCGCGGCTGCAATAACTTTATCTTTCGCAATAATAAATCTTTTAACAATCGTGACCCTGGCGCTAACCTCGCGCACGGCTTTATGCTTGATCCTGGCGGCGCCGGCATTAACAAGCCCCAGGTCTCTTCTTCCAACAACCTTTTTGAGAACAACGAAGCCTATGGCAACGAAGGCTATGGGATGCGTATCCTTGGCTCCGGCGATAATGAGATTCGCAACAACTACTTCCATCATAATGATACGGGCATGACCGTCGATGGCGCCGGGGTGGCCTCGGCCAGTGATCGGAATCTGATTCATGGCAACCGCATCGAGGAAAATACCAAAGCCGGCATCTTTGTGCGCGAGGCGTATCAAAACCGCATTTTCAACAACACCATCAAATTAAACCAGGGTGATGGGGTGGATATCCGTAAATCGAACGAGAATGAATTCACCGGCAACACCCTCTTTGGCAACGGTGATCATGGCGTTTTTCTGAGCGAGGGGTCGAAACAAAACTTTTTCCAGGGTAACACCATCCAGGGCAACAAAAGTTACGGCATCAGCGTTGCCGGGTCTACCACCACCGGCAACCGCTGGTCACAAAACCTGATCTTCGGCAATCAGCTTGGTGGAATCGAAGGCAGCACTCAACTGTTGGCCGCCCCGGTGCTACAAACCATCACCGACAATAGTGTTACTGGTCAGGCCAAAGCCGGCGTCACGGTCGAACTCTTCGGCGACAATGGCGGTCAAGGGCAATTCTTTCTCGGTCAGCTCCCAGCCGGCAGCGATGGTCGCTTTACCTTTACCAACAACAGCGGCTGGGTTGCAACCAATGTAACGGCGATTGCCGTCGAGGGGACGACCAACGCCTCGGCCTTCAGCGCACCACTGCCGGTGGGCAATGTCACCTTACCCACCCCCACCAACACGGCAACCCCCACGCCAACCGTTACTGAGGTAGCTACCAGCACCCCAACGCCAACCGGAACCTTGCTTGCTCCTGTCACCGCCACACTAACGGTGGCGCCCTCGGTCACAGGTACAGCCACGCCAACCCCAACGGCAACACCGACCGGGACGCTCACACCAGGTATCACGCCAACCCTTACCCCAACCGCAACGCCGACCGCCGTCAGCACGCCCGGCGGCACTGGTGCGAACTATCGCCTGTACTTGCCGACAGTTCGTAAGTAGAATTTATTTTAACCACGTACAAATGCGGCGTGCGCACGCCGCATTTGTACGTGGTTAGGATTCTTTCTGGACTAGTCGCCGCTTTTCGATCAGAAAAACCATCATGCATTACTGACCGTTGGTGTGGTGGCAACCCACACCCAAGCCGCCAGCTACGTTCGCGATGTTGGCTCACTGTAAGCCATAGCGACTTTTTAACGCCTGCAACTCCGCTTCAGCCGCCAGGCGTGCCGCGGTTTCAGCTTCAGCCCGTTCAGTTGCCGCCGCGGCTTGGGCCTCGGCTAAGGTACGGGCTTGAGCTTCGGCGTTAGCACGTTCGGTCTCAGCCGCAGCACGTTCGGCTTCAGCCGCAGCACGTTCGGCTTCGACCGCGGCACGCGCACGTTCCGCTTCGGCCTGAGCGATCAACTCGTCACTGCTCAAGAGCCGTTGTCCTGTTGCGCTATCGTAAACCTCGATGCGGGTGCGGTTCACGGCAACAAAGCGTAGACCAACCGTGGCAAAGGCAATGCCGCCTTGGGGGTCAGCCGGCAAGCGCCGATAGAAGGGGCCGGCATCCAAACGGTAGCCGATCAATGCCCATGGTTCGCTGGCGTCGTTCAAAATGTCAATAATCAAATATTCGCGGATTCCCAGCGCGGCATAGTAGAGCGGTTTGACCAGTAGATCCTCCCGCCGTGTGTCCTCGGAGGTAACTTCGATGATAAAGGTCGGCAGCGGGCCATCGCGCCCTACCCGATAAGATTTTTCGTTGGCCGGAAAGCGCCCACCAGGAAAAGCAACGATGTCCGGGCTTTTCGGGGTAACGCCGCGCACGCCCCACAGCACCAACACATCGTGGAGGATCAGCCACGCCCGTGCGCCGAGGTAGGTGTGCAACATGGTATACAACAGGCCGGTCAACAGATTGTGCATGGGGCTTTGCGCCATGTAGACAACTCCGATATCTTCTTCGGTTGGGAAAAGAATGTCGCGCAGCGTTAGGGGCATCTGGTGAAATTCGCCGGTAACGGGATCACAGACCGTGCGCCAGCCGGACTCCAACGGGAAGGTCGGCAAGGTTGACGCCATCTCATGCGCCCCATTGGTTGACGAACTGACACCTGCGTCGTACTCTACGCCATTGTCAATCGCTGGGGGCAATGGCTGTGACGGCACTGTCAGCACGGGTGGCTCGATCACTTTTGTACTCATCTGGCTCTCCTCTCTGCACGCACTCCTGCTGCGTAGCTGAAATTGTAGCCGCGTTCCGCTGCAAAGTCAATCAGTGACACCATAATTCCTACCACTCTTGGCGAGTCCGTGACTCGCCCCGGCCCACCCCTAGCACATGCCGACGCCTGCCGCTCTTGGCGAGTTCGTGACTCGCCAAGAGCGGCAAATCTAAATTTACCGCAACTTCAGGGGACAATTGAGCGGATATAAGGAATTTGTTTCAGCACCAACGTTACCAGCAACGACAACCCCAGCGCCAGCAGCGCAATAACCGGAATGCTCAGAAGGGGGTGAAAGCTGGCCGCCATTAATTGGAAGCCAAAGTGACCGCTGGCTAATTCGTCAATGATGAGGACGTGGACAAAGTAGATGCCCAGGCTGCACGAACTGATCCCCAAAATGATTCTCTCCAGCAGGGGGACGCGTTGGAAGAGCGCCGTATAATCGATAGATTTGAAAAAGAGGAAGAGACCGACAGCAACCACAATCAAATTCAAGCTATCATTGGCGACAAAAAAGTTATCGTAGTTCCCTTCGTTGTAGACAGTGAGTGCATGAGTGATGAACTGGGTGAAAAGCAGCGCCGCCACCACGATCGCCAAGACCGGCAGCACCTGTCGCCGCGTAAGCGTCACCGCACGCAGATAGTGACCGAGGATAAAGAAACCGACGTATCCGGTGGTGACCACCACGTCGATCCCGACTGCGATCCCGAAGAAGCGCTGCGTCATGGGCAGGATGGACACCGTGACTAGCCAAACCACCAGAAAATAGGTCAGATTTTCCCGGCTGGCATGGCGGGTGTAGACGCGCAAAATCGGCGTCGCCAGATACAGCCCCAGGATCATCTGGATAAACCAGAGATGATAGTAGACCGGCCCCTCGACAAAGAGCCGGACAATTTCCAGTGGTGTAAAGACTGTTCCAACGGCTAGAATGCGCCAGGCTAGGTAGATGACCGACCAGGCGACAAAGGGCCACAGCACCTTCAAGAAGCGTTTGCGAAAGAAGAGGGTAAGCGGTTGATCCTTCCCCGGATTGAGCAACAGCAGCCCGCTGACCATGGTAAAGAGGGGCGAACCGATCTTGCCCATCATGTAAAAGTTATTGGCAATCCACCAATCGGCGTAGTCGATACTGTTATAAAGATAGACAAGCGGAAAGGCCACATGCAAGATAACAATCCCCAGCAGGGCAAAACTGCGCACCACTTTGACATAGACTAGTTGTTCCTCGACGGCCACAGCCGGTTTGGCCGTTTCGTGGGCGATGGTTTTGCGGGCAGCCGGCGCTTCCCCTTTGCCGTCAGCGACAGGCGGGGTGTAGAGATGATCAGCGACAGTCATGGTTTCCTCACTTCGGTTTGCCTATAACGATTCTCACCGTTGATCGCCGGTCACGGACCGGCGATCAGCGGTCGGGTGATGTGGTTACTTGGTTTGTCCTTGCACAGGCGTGAAGGCTGTCACCTCGACACTTTCAAAGGCAACCACACTCTGCGCTGTTGTCAGTCCGATATGCCCTGCCCGGCTGATCAGCGGCACATCTGCCACAACGACTGTTTCATCCAACAGGATGGCATAGGTATTGCCGTCGCTGGTGATTTGCAACGTATGCGCCTGATCGCCCGGCGGCGCGACGGCTTGATACCCTTGGGCAACAAACTCCCCCTGTTCGTCAAAATAGCCCCAGATTAAAGCTTGCCCCTGGTCATAGCGCACCATGTGGCCGCGTTTGGGCGTTTCACGGTCGGGGCGGTTAAAGAGAATGCCGCCGCCGGCTTTCCCGGCTTCATGCCGGAAACGCACGCGCAAGACAAATTGCTCGAAACGGGTGGCGTGGCTGATGGTGTAATCAAAGCCGCGCGCTTTTTGCTGAACAAGCGCATTGTCGGTAAATTGCCACTCTCCGCTCAACGCTTGCCATTGGCTCCGGTCAACACCGTCGGCAAAGTTTTGGGTCAAAAGAACGGTTGGCGCCGTCGCTGCTGCCGCTTCAGCTAGTCCATCGGGATCAGCAACGGTAATGGCGACATCGTCAAAGGCGACACTGGAAAACCAGGTCGTCAACCCCACATGCCCCCCTTGATAGTGGAGTGGAATCTTCTCCTGCTGGATCTGGTCGTTGAGGAACACCGTATAGGTATCGTCCTGCACCAACACTTGCAACGTGGCGCCCTGCGTGAGGTCAAGCGACGGTTGCGTCCCTTGTTCGACAAAGGCGTCATTTTCGTCAAAATAGCCAAAGACCAGATAGGGTTGCCCCTCATTGGCGCCCAACCGCACAAGGTGGCTCTGGCGTAGATCATCCGTTTGCTGCATGTTGAAGGCCAGACCAGCGCCATTCGCTCCTTCTAAAACCTTTATGTAAGCGCCGAATTGATAGGTCTGTTCCGGCGCTAAAGGCAGCGGGATCACCGCAAAATCATCGGCTGCTGCCGGGTTACTTTGAACTAATGTCTGTTCCTGTAAGCGCCAGCGGCCACCGAATTGGCGGTAATCCAGCCGTTGTCTATCAGTGAACGTTTCCTGATAGGGCATGGTCAACGGCGTCAAGGTATCGCCATAGATTGCCAGAAAAAGCGCGCTGTTGCCGGCCAGCCAGAGGAGGAGCGCCAACAACAATGCACCAATCGTCAAGCGTAAAGATAAGGGTTCGGTTTGCATAAGCAGATCATTTCGTCTGTACCTGGTTCTGCGCCTGGTCGGTTCGGAACCGGCCAGGCGCAGGCGGCAAGGTTACGGCGTCACAATGGCAAAATCATCAAAGGCGACCTGGCTGTTGCTGACAAAAAGGCCGACATAGCCGCTGCCATAGGTGAGCGGCACCTCTTGCGCAATCACCACGTCGTCCAGGGTAAAAGTGGCTTGTCCCTGCCGTACAGCGACGCTTAATTGGTGCCACGCGCCATCGCCGCCGTCAGGCACATCAACCACTTGCTCCAACACAAAGTTGCCCCCTTCATCAAAGTACCCCCACTGGAGCGCCTTGCCGTCACGGGTATAGTTGATCACCTGGCTGCGCATCTTGGCATCGCGTTGGGCCATATTAAAATAGAGACCGCCTCCCATGCTGCCGGCCAACCGCTGCAAGCGCACCGTGGCGGTGTAGGTCTCTCCCTGAAAGGTGGAGATGCTGCCCAAGTCCAAACCAACGGTACTCATCTGCTGGTAACCTTGATCGACAAATTGCCAGACCCCATTCAGCACCCGCCAGCGGTTGCCGCTGCCCGTAGCAAAATCATCAGCAAAGCCGGCGATTGGCCCGTCTGGCGCGCCCTGCTCAGGCGCCGGTTGCTCGGCGTCCGCTGCCATTGTGAGCGGCCCATCAGCAGCCAGCCCTACGACGACGACATTGCGAAAATCAACTTGCGCCTGTGAAGTTGTTAACCCAAGATAGCCCTGTAGGCTGCTGTTGCTGATCTGCCCCAGAACGCGGCCATTCAGCGCAACAGTGCTGGTGGTGGCGTGGGTGAGCAGTTGCAACGTGTGCCATTGTCCGTCGTTGATCGGCGGGTCAACGCGCACGCCCCCGACATACACGTAGTTGCCCTGTTCATCATAGCGCCCCCACCGCAGGAAGGCGCCCTGCTCGACAAAATCGATAATCTGGGCGCCCCGTCGCGTTTCGCGGGTGGGCGCGTTGTAGATAAAGCCGCCTCCCATCTCCCCTGTCACCAGGCGAATCTGCGCCTCTAGTTGATAATCACTTTGCGGTTCGAGGTTGAGCATCGTGATGTAGTCATAACCGGTTGTCCGTCGTTGGCTGTAGACCCCGTTCTCGATCACCCATTCGCCGGCCAGAGTTGACCAGTTTTGCCCACTCGTTGCTGGGTCCGTAAAGGTGAATTCATTGCGTTGCGCGCCGGCTGACATTGTTGCTGCCGAGCCAACCGGTGGGGCGCCCGGCGCCGGCGGTTGCGCTGCGGCGCCCGCCGCCGGTGACGTAGCTGTTGCCCCAGTGTCGGTTAAGGAGCCAGGGGTAGAACTGATATAGCGATATTGGGCTGCATCGGCCACCTGGTTGAAGGGCACGAGAATAATCTCTTGTTCCGTCCCGTTTGGGCCAAAATCGATCACCCATTGCAACCGCTCATCAGCGGCCAGCGGTATTAGCAGCTTGTGGAAGGGTTCGAGTTGTAACAGCGCCCACATGCGCACCCGTTCACGATCGGTCTCTGCCAATCGGCTGTAGAGCAACAAACTCTCCCCCGGCACATAAGCGCCGGCGGCGCTTTGAACATCGGGTGCGCTTTGTAAGGCCGCAGCCATCTGGCGCGCTACCAACTCACCGGTGATGGTAGGCGCTGGCGCCGCCGGCCACCAGAGCCGCTGCGCCAGCCAGCTCCCCACTAGCAAGATGACCAGTAGCGTCATCCCAAGCAGCAGCGAGAAGCGCCGGCGGGGAAAGCTCCCTTTGCTGCTTTGTGCCGAATTTTGAATTGTAGCCATAAATTTTGTCCTGTTTAGCTAAGTGCGTCTACCGCAATCCACTGCTGCAACACGCGTTGCAGATCCTCCCGTTTGACCGGTTTACTAATATAATCATCCATCCCGGCAGCCAGACAACGCTCTAGGTCACCCTTGATCGCGTTGGCGGTCATGCCGATAATGGGAATATGACAGCCGTTCGCCGCCTCAGTCTGTCGGATCTGGCGCGTCGCCTCTAGGCCATCCATCACGGGCATTTGCCAATCCATTAAGACCAACTGGTAGAGATTGCGGCTGTGTGTCACCGCATCAACCGCCTCGCGGCCATTTTCGACCACATGGGCGGCAAAGCCCAGCTTTTTCAAATGCGCCAGGGCGACTCGCTGGTTGTTGGGGTAATCCTCCACCACTAACACCAGCTTGGCGTTCGCCTCAGACGGCGCTGGCTCCTCAGCAACCGGCGCCGTGGCGGCGTCACCCTCGGTTGTCTGAGCTAGCTCTTGCGCCAGCGGTTGGATGAACTGGTTGTAGAGCGCCGACTGGGTAATGGGCCAGGGCAACACGCTCGTAAAACCGGCTTGGGTCATCTCCTGTTGGAAGGCGCGCAACTGGTTGGGACTGAAGCTGATCAGGCGCAATTTGGCTAAACGCGGGTCGGCGCGCACCGAACGGGCCAACAGCAACGGCTTCAGTTCGGTGTGGGTGGCGTCGATCATCAGCACAGCGACCGGTTCACCGGTAAGCGCGGCCTGCTCTAAATGCAGGAGGAGACCGGCATTGCCACCAGGCAGATCCACCGTCGCCTCCACCGAATTCATCCAGGTCGCCAGGTAGTCGCAGAGGGTATGGCGCACCTCTTCGCTGTTGCTCACAATCAAGGTGCGCAAGGCGGCCACCTCTTGACTCTGGGCCTCAGGGACAGCTAATTGCACATCGTTGGAGCGGAAAGGAATGGTCAACACAAAGCGCGCCCCTTTGCCCGGCTCGCTCTCAACCGTGATTTCGCCCCCCATCAACTCCACCAGCCGTTTGGTGATCGCCAGTCCCAGCCCTGTGCCGCCGTAACGCCGCGTTGTCGAGCTATCGGCCTGGGTGAAGGGGTTAAAGAGATTCTTCAGCGTCTCCTGGCTCATGCCGATCCCGCTGTCGCGCACGGCAATCTGGATCGGGATGGCCGGTTTCCCATAGCAACTGGCGGCGACGGCGCCCTGTTTGGCTTGTGTGACCAGAATTGTCACTTCGCCTTCGCTGGTAAATTTGACGGCATTGCCTACCAGATTGAGCAGCACCTGACGCAACCGCACCGGATCCCCAATCACGCGCTGGGGGACGCCTGGCGCCATGTAGTGCATGAGCAGAATCCCCTTGCTTTCCGCTTTGGTTTCCAGCAAGCGGTTGACGCTGCGAATCTCGTCTGCCAGCGTAAATTCGACCTCTTCCAACACCAGCTTACCCGCTTCAATTTTGGAGAAGTCGAGAATGCTGTTGATGATCTCTAGTAATTTATAACTTTCTTCGTAAACCACCGTCGCATATTCGCGCTGCTCCTCATCCAGTTCGGTAAAGAGCAGCAACTCGGCCATGCCGGTGACGCCATTCATCGGCGTGCGGATCTCGTGGCTCATGGTGGCGAGAAATTCGGATTTGAGCCGCGACGCCTGGATCGCTTGGTCGCGCGCTTGTTCTAGCTCTTCTTCGATCCGGTTGCGTTCGGCAATCTCCTGCTGTAAGCGCTCGTTGGTATCGCGCAGCGCCGCCGTGCGTTCCGCCACATGCGCTTCCAGTTGCGTCGCCAACGCGCGCAACTCCAGATTGGCCTGGTACAATTGCAAACTCTTGGTTTCCAACAGCTCCTCAGCCGCCTTGCGCGCTGCGCGCTCGCGCGCCAAATGCAGTTTTAGAACGATGATTTCTTCCATTTCCGTCACAATTTCACCCTACCGTTGTTCAATTGGATAATGAGTTGATTGGTTGATTCGGTGGTTGAGCTTGTCGAAACCACCGAATCAACCAATCAATTAATCACCCTTTGCTTTCAATTGATACTGATCCCACACAAATAAGAGCAGCAGGAGCAAGCCCATCAAGCCCACTTGAATCATGACGACTTGGGTGAGCGTTGCGTGAAAGAGCCATAAAAGCGCCACCTGGCAAAGACCGGCGGTCAGGGCGAGGAAAGCGCCGCCGCGGTTGCCCAATGCCAGGTGATAGTTGATCAACACATTCGCCAGAGCAAAGAGGGCCGTCGCCAGGGCATAGAGCCAGAGCAGCGGCGCAACAGGCAGATAAGCCGCGCCAAAGAGAAGCTGAAGAATCAGCGCCGGCGCGACCGCCGTCGCCGTCACAATGACCAAAGAGACGCCGGCCACCATGCCCAGACTCAGCCACAGGAGATGGCGATGCGGCTCACCCTGTTGCGCCTTTTGCGCCACCAGGGGAAACATGGTGATGACCACCGACCAGGTGCCAAAGAAGACAATCCGCCCGATCAAGGCCAACGCCGCATATTGACCGGCGCTGGCGCTGTCAAAAAAACGTTTGACCAGCAGGACATCGCTGTTGTTAATCAGAATCAAACTGACCTCGACCAATAGCACCGGCAGGGCAAAGGCCAGCAATGCCTGTCGTTCGGTCGCTTTGAGCGTTGCGTCGGCAAAGGCTGCACGCTCGTTACGGCGCAAGCCGTAGGCCGCCACCGCCCAGGTAGCCATGATCGACAAGGTCAACGCCAGCACAGCGCCATAAGCCGCCCAGCCAATCAACACCAGCCCCAAGCCCACCAGCAGGCGCACCCACATCTCGGCCTGGTAGCTGGCGGCGAGCAAGCCAAAGCGCATTTGCCCTTGCAGCAAGCCGCGGTCAATGCCCTGAACAAAGTAAAAAGGCAGCCCCACCGCAAAAATCACAAAGATCCAGGGCGATGTGGTATGAAAAAAGCCTTGCCAGAAGGGCGCCAGGCCGCCGACCAGCAGGCCCAAGAGCAGGCCAATCAACCACGAACGACGATTCAACCAGCGGCGCAAGGCCCAAAGCTGGGCGTCGTCTCCCTTGGCGCTATGGATCGCGGCAAATTTTGTGGCCGTCTGTTGAAAACCGGCGGTAATAAAGGTCAAAAAGAGAAAAAGGGTAATGATCAAACTGACATCGGCAAAGCGCGCCGGTCCCAACAAGCGTCCCAGCAGCAGGTTGAAGCAATAGTTGCCCGCGTTGACCAGCAGCGTGCTGAGAAAAAAGAGACCGCTGCCGGTCAAGAGTTGTTGGGCCGGCAGCCGCTGTAGCAAACGAGACCCCAACGGCAGTAACGGCGTTG
The DNA here is from genome assembly GCA_021405325.1 of Caldilinea sp. CFX5. The sequence goes on from QWII01000022.1 coordinate 99,834, forward strand.
GCTTGGCAGATTGCGTTTCAAGCATGATGAACCTCCTTGGCGTGTGCCGTCCACTGCTCCAAGACGCGGTTCAAATCAGGGAGACTGAGCGGCTTGCTCATATAATCATCCATCCCGGCGGCCAGGCATTTCTCCCGATCCCCTTTCATAGCATTGGCGGTCATGCCGATGATGGGGATATGTTGGCGCGTCTGCCCTTCCAGGGCGCGAATGCGTTGGGTCGCCTCAATGCCATCCATCACCGGCATCTGCCAGTCCATCAAGACCGCGGCATAGAGATCGGCCCCTTGGGCAATGGCCTGCACCGCCTCCAAGCCATTCTCGACCACATGGGCGGCGTAGCCCAAGCGCCGAAGCCGCGCCAGCGCCACCCGCTGATTGTTCTCGTGATCTTCCACCAGCAACACTAACTTTGCCGGCGCGGCTTTGTCCGCTCCCGCCCCCCTCACTGCCGACTGGCGCGTAGGTGGTTCCGCCTCATTGGTCAATAAGAGAGTGGAGAGCTGATTAAAGAGCGCCGATTGTAAAATGGGCGTGGTGAGGACGGCATTAAACCCGGCATCGACAATGCGGTTTTGTTGATGTTGCGGCTGTCCATCGCTCAAGAGGAGCAGCTTGACCTGGTTGCACAACGGATCCATGCGGATGGAGCGCGCCAGTGGGGCAGGGGCAATCTGGGCAATGGCCAGATCAACAATGAGCAGGGCGTAGGGACGCTGGGCGCGCACAGCGCTGTGCAACTGGCGCAAGATGTGCGCATTGCTCAGGTCGCTGTCGGTCAGCATCGTGGTGTCGATGCGCCAGCTTGTCAGGTAACTTTGTAGCGTTGTGATGGACTCGCTCTTTTTGCCGACAACCAACGTGCGCAGCCTTGACCAATCGTTCATGGCGGTGGTCCGTGGGAATGATTCAGCGGCGACGCCCGTCGGCAAGCTGCTTTCGGTGCGCAAGGTGACATTAACGGTAAAGGTCGAGCCTTTGCCGGCGATGCTTTCGACCCCAATCGTGCCGCCCATGAGATCGACCAGCCGCTTAGTGATCGCCAGGCCCAAGCCGGTGCCGCCATATTTGCGCGTAGTCGAGCCGTCGGCTTGCATAAAGGATTGAAAGAGGCGCGCTTGGGTGGCAGGTGCAATGCCGATGCCCGTATCACTGACGCGAAATTGGACCTTGAGCGGCTGGTTGCCGCCGGCGCCGGAACGCGCCTGGGGCGCCCGTTTGAACTCAACAATGACCTCACCGCTTTCGGTAAATTTGATGGCGTTGCTTGTCAGGTTGAGCAACACCTGGCGCAACCGCGTCTCATCACCGATCACGGTTTTGGGCAGCGCAGGATCGATAAACGCAACCAGCGACACCCCTTTCTGGTCGGCCTTGGGCAGGAGCAGATGAATCACACTGTCAACAATGGCCGTTAAGGAGAAGGGCGCTTCGTCGAGCAACAACTTACCGGCTTCGATTTTGGAAAAGTCGAGAATGTTGTTCAGCAAACCCAACAGATTTTCCGCTTCCTGGTAGACCACGTTGGCGTACTCCCGTTGCTCCTCGTCCAGTGCGGTTTCCAGGAGCAGTTCGCTCATGCCCATAATGCCATTCATCGGTGTGCGGATCTCGTGGCTCATGGTGGCGAGAAATTCGCTCTTCAGGCGCGAGGCTTCCAACGCCTGGTCGCGCGCCAAGGCCAGATCGGCTTCGATCCGTGTGCGTTCCGTGATCTCTTTTTGCAGATCCTCATTCACCTGACGCAGGTGACTCTGTTTGGCTTGCAACTTCTGGGCCAGCTTTTTCGTGTCCTGTAACGCCGTCTGTTTGGATTGCAGGAGCAACAGATAATCACTCACCGGGTCATGGACGGCAAAATCGCTTAGGGAGAGACCGAACGGTTGAATATCGACAATGTCGGTGATCCAGGGCGAGCAGAGAAAGGTGACAGCCGGCGGCAGGCCATCCGCCTGGATCGGCAACATCTGCCCTTTCAGCCGCATCTGATTCTGGAGCGATTCCAGCAGAAAAACCGAGCTTTGGTGGCTACAGAGCGCGGCAAAGGTCAACGAAATCACCGGGCGCCGCACATGAAAGAGATCGCCCAGCCAGCGCCCATGCAGATCGGGGTAGAGCCGCTGCAAGGTTTGCCCGGCCTGAACGATCTGCAACTGCTGATTCAGCACCAGATGGAACGGAAAGGCCCGCCCAAACGCTTCCGGCGGCAAGCCATAGTACATACCTGCTATCCTCTCGCTTCGTCCAGGTAGGTCAACTGAAAGACATCATGATCACCATCAACCGGGCGTTTTTGCACATGGTCAATCGCCAGGTTAACGGCAAACATTTTACTGAGACCTTGCAACAGCCCGACCACCAGTGGCGCCATGCCTGCCCGGTGCGAGCGATAGTGGAGCACCATGCCCCGCTCATTGACTTCGGTGCATTCAAAGGAAGGCGGTTGCAACTCCGGGTAGAGCAGGCCAACGCGCGCGTGCATATTGTCCAGGTTGCGCAAAAATTCAGGTAAGGTGCTGCCCGACATCTTGAGCAGTTCGCCATACCCTTCGCGCGCTGTGTAGAGCGTCCAGTATTCACCAAAAGTGATCAGCACCGTTTCCGCTGACACCCCCAAAATCTTGCTGGCCGCATTCACCAGTTTATAGGTGACTTCGTCAGGATACGGCTCCATGCTGACAAAGACCTCAATATCAACGCCGGCCTCCTCACGGATGGCCTCCCAGGTTGCTTCGCCAAACTGGGTGCAGACTAACTCCTCCACGGCCCGATTTACTAAGCCATACATGCCTTACTTCCCTTTCTCCCATCAAGTCACATGAACTAACTAACCATGTACAGAGGATGCCGATATAAGAATCATTTTGACCAAAGAGTGCGCAGATTTTTGTTCTGATTCAATCTGCTGTGTAAATAACAGGGATTTCACCGATTCCGCCGATTAGCGAATAGAAAAATCGGTGAAATCGGCGCAATCTTTGATCAAAAGCTGATTTTCATGCTGATGGGTGTAACCCCTTCATGATGCCTGCTGTGTAAATAACAGGGATTTCACCGATAACGCCGATTAACGAATAGAAAAATCGGTGAAATCGGTGAAATCGCTGTTGCATTTTCATCGTTTGTGGCGTCCTCAGACATGATGCCTGCTGTGAAAAGAGAACACGGATTCGGCGGATGCAGCGGATCAACGGATAAGAATCAGCCAAAATCCGCCGCATCCGTAACATCCGCGTTCTCTTTTCATCGTTGCAATCTTTGATGATTTTCTAGAGTACGTGAATTCTCAGTAGACCGCAACGCAACCAAAGGGCAATGAATTGACTTGGGACTACGCGACTAAACGACTGCGGACTACTGATTCTAACTTATTGCCTACGCCACGGTTAACTGGCGGTGGACAACCTCTAGTAGCTCCCAGGAGCTGATCGGTTTGGTCAAAAAATCGGTGGCGCCGGCCGCCTGGGCGCGCAGGCGATCTTCGTCCAGCGCACTTGCCGTCAACATGATCACGGGGAGCTTTTGCTCATGGCGCTCCTTGCGTAACTTTTCCAGCAACATAATGCCATCCATCTCCGGCATGGCGACATCGATGATCGCCAGGTCAAATTTGCGCTCGGTCAAGTAAAAGAGCGCTTCCTGCCCGCTGCCGGCGGTGGTCACTTCATAGCCGCCTTTGCGCAGTTGGGTGCTTAGCACCCGCTGTGTCACCACATAATCATCGACCACCAGGATCGATGCGGTTGGTTTTAGGGTTGTACTCTCCATGCTCTCCTCTGTGTCTACGTTGTGCGCTGGTAATTGCCAAGCCTGCTCACAGCCGGTCACGGACCGGCTGTGAGCAAAGGGGCTTAGTCGTTTCGTTGACGACTAGAAAGAAGCCACCGCTTCTTGCACCGAATTTTTCATCTCAAAGATGCGATCAAATTTGGTCAGGCTCAAAATGCGTTTCACCGGCTCCGCTTGGGGCCAGACCATGCGGGCGTCGCCCCCCTGCTCGCGACACTGTTTGAGCGCGCTCACCAGTACAGCCATGCCGGCGCTATCGAGAAAGGGTGTTTGGCTCAAGTCCAAGACTAAATTTCTCGCCCCGCTATCCAACACCGCTTGCACCTGCTTGCGAAATTCCAAGGCGCGCAGTGTATCCAGCCGCCCCTGCGGCGCAATCGTCACAATGCGCACCACATTCTCTTTGACAGCGACCGTAAATTCGTTACTCATACTTGCTTTCTCCTTGTGTTAATTACTCCTCAACCGGAAAATGTTTGACCAACGTCCAGCAATTGCCGGTCGCATCGGATTGATAGTCCACTTCGTCCATCAGTTCGCGCACCAGGAAGAGGCCAAAGCCATGTTCCTGTAGCGCACCCAGGTGCGGCGCCGGCACCTGGGTGGGATCAAAGGAGCCGCCGGTGTCATGAAACCAGAGGGTCAACTGGGGCGGTTGCTCACTAAGTTGCAAGCACATCCGAATGCGCCCTGCTTGCCCGGCATAAGCATGGTTGACAATGTTGACTGCCACTTCCTGAATGGCAAGCTCCAGGTTATAGAGGTTGACAACCGGCTCGGCCAGATTCGGAATGGTCTCGGCCAGGGCACAGGCGCAGCGACTAAGCAGATGGATATGGCTCAGCGCCGCCGGAATTTCCAGGGAAACTTCCGACGGTGTGACCAGCGGGGGTGCGACCGACATGCTCTGCCCACCAGTTTTCTGGTCATCAGCGAAGGCGTCCTGCATCAACCGGGTCAGGGTCACTTGATCAACCATGACAATTTGTCCTTTTCAGCACCAAAAGGGTTTGGTCGTCAGCTTGCGGATGATCACCGGTGAACTGATCGACCGTGGTGAAGATCTGTTGGATTAAACCGGCAGCGTCGGCGTCGGCAAGGTCATCGACCAGTTGCAAAAGCCGTTCATAGCCGAAGAGTTCCCCTTGCTGATCTTCCGCCTCACTAAAGCCGTCGCTGGTGATAAGCAGAATGTCCCCTGGTTGAAAATCCAGGCTGTACTGCTCCGCCAGGTTCACCGGCAACAGGCCCAGCGGCGGCGCATCTGCTTCTAGTAAGCGGGCCGGCCCTTGCACTGGACGGTAGATCACCGGCGCATGACCATCGTTGGCGTAGTAGAGCCGATGGCAGCGCCCGTCATATTGCCCGACAAAGAGGGTGGCGAACATATCCACTTCGGAAAAATCTCTATGGAGATATTCGTTGGTATTGCCCAGTAACCGCGCCGGCGCCGGCGTGGTCATCTCTTGCGCTTTGCCCCGCAAGACGGTGCGCAACATCGCCATCAGCAACGCCGCCGGCATCCCTTTGCCGGAGACATCACCCAGCATCAGGGTCAAAATCGGCTCGTTGCTGGTGACAAAATCATAGAAGTCGCCGCCGACATGGGAGGCCGGTCGCGACTGCGCCGCCAGTTCGATCCCGGCAAGCGACGGGGTGCGCTGGGGCAGCAGACGCATCTGCACCTGGCGCGCCAGATCCATTTCAGTTTGAATGCGTGTTTGCACCAGCATCTCCTGGTGCAAGAGGGCATTTTCCAAGTTGGCGGCCGCCGGTTCAGCAATGGTGCTAAACAACTTGAGATCAGGCGCCTGAAAAGCGCCGTCATGCTTGTTTGCCGCCCCCAGCAGCAGCGATGTATCACGCCGCACGGGAATGCGCTTAACGAGCAGATTGCGCATGGGCGTGTTGAAGGCTGCCAAGAGCGTGTCGGCTTGTTGAAAAAGCCACTGCTGTTTGGTTGCGCCATGCGCAAAGTGCGCCAAGAGCGACGGCCACCAGGCGTCTGACCACTGCTCCTGAGGATAGACGGCCAGCAGTGGCGGTTGTTGATCATATTGTAAGGCCATAAAGGCATAATCAGTCTTTAACAGTTGCGCCGTGATCTGCGCCAGATCGGCCAGCGTCTGACTCAAGCCCTTGTGGACGCGGGTGCTTTGGGCCAGTTGGTGGAGTGCCATCAAGCGATCTTGCTGGTCGATAATGTCGGTGGTCATGCGCTCCAGCTCATATTCCAGTTGCAGCAGATCACTGAGCATCTGGGCATCGGTGGTCAGCCGCAGGCGCGCAATGGTGGTGTCTCTGCCGCAAACATGGAGCTTGCCGACCGTGCGCCCACTGATGACAATGGGCGCGGCAAAGGTCGCCGGCCTCACACCGGTCACTGCCGGCCATTGGGCCAAAATCTTTTCCGCCTCATCGGTGAGATAAAAGGCGCTGGCGCCCCAATCGACCCAAGCATCGGCCAGCCGGCTCAAGGTGGTTTGGTGGCTATTGATAATCGTAGTGAGAAACGATTGATCCACGGTCAACTCGATTTGCTAGGGTACACTACAACGGATTTTTACCCGTCGCGGTGATACTTTGTCGATTGGTTACAAACCGTACCTACAAGTAACGCAAGGCTTGTAGGGCGTCGCGTTCGGTTGGGTAGATGGTGAACATCTTGTCGAGCCGGGTGAGTTCAAAGATGATGCGCACCGGTTGCTGTAATTCGCATAGTACAAACTCCCCTGCCTGTTCCCGCTGGTGCTTCATCCCTTTGACCAGGACGGAGAGACCGGTGGAATCGATAAAGTGCACTTTGCTCAAATTCACCACCATGCGACCACCGGTGCGGATCGCCGCGGTCAACTGGGCGTCCACCTGTTTGCCCTGGTGGGCATCCAGGCGGCCTTGCAACTTCACGACTTGGATGGATGGTTGGATGGATGGTTGGATGGATGGTTGGATGGATGGTTGGATGGATGGCAAGTCTTGAGTATGCGATCGGTCAAGGGTCATTATTGTCATGTGGAGCCTCCTATTTTAAGAGCGCTTCAATATGGAGTAAATACCAATCAACCACCTCGGCCAACGGTAGGCCACGGGCGGCCAGGTAGTTCTGGCGCCCCATCTCTACCCGCCGTTCGGGTTGGTCTAAGATGCGCGTCAAGGCGTCGGCTAGGCTTTGCGGGTTGTTGGGTTCAAAAAATTCGCCAGTGTATCCTTCTTCGGTAATCAGTTCAGCCAGGTCGCCAATCTTGGGCAGGACCACCGCTTTGCCATAGTCGCCGGCCTGGTGCAGCACGCCGGAACTGCCGGTCGTGCTGGTATAAGGAAAGACCACGGCGGCGGCTTCACCAAAGATGCGCGGCACATCATCTTCGGCCACATAGCCGGTGTAGCGCACATTGGGGATGGCAGCGTATTGCTGGGCAACGGTTTCCAGATAGCTCGGCGCGTTCGGGCTGTTGGTGCCGGCAATGACCAGTTCCAGCGCCCCTTGCTGCCGGCGTTGCAGGAGGTCAAAGGCTTCCACCAACGTTTCGACCCGTTTATAGGTGCCAAACTTGCCAAAGGTCATAATACGCAGCGGCCCCTCCGGTAGCTCAAAAGAAGGGGGCGCGCTCTCCGCCTCAAAGGAGCCATGCGGCGCCAGCAGCACATTGGTCGCGCCGTAGCGTTCTTCCAAGATTTCCACATATTTGGGGATGGTGACGGCCACCAGATGCGCCCGCAAAATCAGATGAGTGATGAGCCAGCCCATGAACCGAATCAGCCGCTCCATGATTGGTTTGTCGGCAAAACCGGCGCTCTTGAGATCGACCGTCTCCATAATGTTGTGGAGCAGCACCACTGTGCGCACCCCAAAGAGGCGGAGCAGGGCTGGCGTCAACAAGCCCAACGTCGCCGGGATTTTGCGGTCGCCAAAGCTGGCAAATTGAATATTAAAGAGCACGACATCCGGTCTGGTCTGTTGGACAGCCCGTAGGATGCGCCAACAGTTCGCCCACCCGTTAAAGCACCAACAAGGCAGAAAATGCAGCCGGGCGTTGCTCGGCTCCGCGCCCGGTTCGGGCGCTTCGGCCTGATAAGCTTTGCCCGTCGGCAACTCATCCACCAATAGACAGAGGTCGGTCACTTCCGGTTTTTTGCTAAAGGCGCGCACAAAATGAAAGGCATATTCATTGAGCGAGCCGGCGCTCGGCGGATAGGTGGTGACGATACCCAGTCGCAAGTTACGCTTTGGCATAGACGCCTCGCAAATCGTTCCACTTGATACGGAAAAGATCGCGCAAAAAGCGTTTGACCTCTTTGCCCATATCCACCTTCGAGCCGGGCGCATCGATCCAATTCACCGGCACCTCAGCCACGCGATAGCCCCACTTCGCCGCCAGATAGAGGATCTCCAGATCAAAGGAGAAGCCCATGATGGTTTGCGCCCGGTGGAGGCGATGGGCGGCCTCCCGCGTGTAGAGTTTGAAACCACACTGGGTGTCACGCACGCCGATGCGAAACAGGACGCGCACCAGCCAGCGCAGCCCGCCACTGAGTAGATGACGCACCCAGGCTTTGTTGCCTTCGGCAGCCCCCTCAGCGGCGCGCGAACCGATGGCAAGGGCGTAGCCTTCATGTTGTACTTTGTGAAGCAACTTGCTGATCTCTTCAATCGGGGTGGAATTGTCCGCATCGGTGAAAAGAATGTAACGCCCCCTGGCCGCCAACATGCCGCGATGGACAGCATTCCCTTTCCCGGCGTTGCGGGCGGCGCGCAGGAGCCGTAAATTGGCAAAACCCAGATCCGCGACTAGTTGCGCCGTCTGATCGCGGGAGCCATCATCGGCCACAATCAATTCCCACGGAATGCCCAGGTCGGAGACATAAGAGGCAATCGCACCGATGGTGGGAATGATCCGGATTTCCTCGTTATAGGCTGGAATGACGACTGACAGGAGAACGTCGCCGGTCACTGGTTGCGTTTTCCAAAGTTGATACTGTTCGTAGGACATAGACCCTTTCCCTATACATGCTGGCTGGCGGTTGCTGATTCATTTGGATCTGTTGCACATCATTAAGCTCTCAGTAGCGATAAGCTATTCAGTATCGACGTTTGTCATCCCAGTCCGTTATGTAACCATTGTTGCGAATGAACAGGTCAAATGGTGTATTTCTTAGTTTGCTTACCATTTTCACAGCAAGCTAACGATTATTGGTCTATCAGTATATCAGTAGAATGGCGTCCGTAAATCGCATTTTTTCTGTATATCGCGTCGTGCTTTTTATGGGGAGCGAAAGCGCAATTTCGGGGGTGGGCAGATTGACAAGCCGCCCAGTCAGCCGTATGATCCAGGCTATGGAACGTGAAACCGTGGGCTGTGAGCCAATCAAATTTATCCTCGATGTCCATCTGGGGCGCCTGGCGCGTTGGCTGCGCATGTTGGGCTTTGACACCCTCTATCGCAATGACTATGACGACCCGGAGATTGTGGCGATTGCCGGGCAAGAAGGCCGTACCATTCTGACCCGTGACCTCGGCATTATGAAACGCCGCGCCGTCACCCACGGCTACCATGTGCAATCGACCAAGCCGCAGGAACAACTAGACGAAGTGCTGACCCGCTACCAGCTCCACAACCAGATCAGACCCTTCCACCGCTGTATTGTCTGCAACGGCTTGCTGCATACTGTGCCGAAAGAAGCGGTAGTGAACGAATTGGAACCCAAGACCATCCTCTACTATGATGAATTTTTCCAATGTACGGATTGTCGGAAAATTTACTGGCGGGGCAGCCACTTTGAGCGGATGACCAGCTTTATCAATGGGCTGAACGGCCAAACTGGCGACGATGAAGGATAGCCATGCAAACGAAGCAACCACAGAGAGAGGCAGCCGGACGCCCATGACTACCGTAGTGAGTGAGATTTATCTCGTCAATGTCACCGGGCGCGACCGTCCCGGCCTGGTTGCCAGTGTAACCGGCGTGCTGGCCGCACATGGCGTCAACGTGCTGGATATCGGCCAGGCCGTTATTCATGAACATATTTCGCTGGGGCTGCTGGTCGAGATCCCGCCGCCTCATACCGCCACCATGGTGATGAAAGATCTGCTCTTTACCGGTCATGAATTGAGGGTGCAGGTCAACTTCACCCCGATTCCCCTGGAACAATATGAGCGCTGGGTCAGCGATCAGGGCAAGGAGCGACGTATCATCACCATGATGGGGCGTAAGTTGAGCGCAGCGCAGGTTTCGGCCGTGGCCGCCATCTGCGCCGAAAACAACCTCAACATTGATGTGATCACCCGCCTCTCCGGTCGCCGGTCGATTGTCAACCCGGAGATTCACCCCAAGGCCGCCGTGCAACTGACGGTGTCGGGGCCGGTGGCCGATGAACGGGCGCTGCGCAGCCGGTTGTTGCAAATTTCGCAGGAACTGGGCATTGACGTTTCGGCCCATGTCGATGACATCTACCGGCGCAACCGGCGGCTGGTGGTCTTTGACATGGACTCGACGCTGGTGCAAGCCGAAGTGATCGACGAACTGGCAAAGCTGGCCGGCGTCGGTGACGAGGTGGCGCGCATTACAGCGGCGGCCATGCGTGGCGAGTTGGATTTCAAAGCCAGTTTGACCCGTCGCGTTGCGCTGCTAGAGGGCTTGCCGGAACGTGTGCTGGCCGAAGTCGCCGCCGCCCTGCCGCTTATGGAAGGGGCCGAATGGGTGACGAGTACGCTCAAGCGGCTGGGCTACAAGATCGGCATCATCTCCGGCGGTTTTGACTACTTTGGTCGTCACCTGCAAGCCAAACTCGGCTTTGACTATGTCTACGCCAACCGCCTGGAAATTCAGGCTGGCAAACTGACCGGTCGCGTGCTGGGCGACATTATTGATGGCCCCGGCAAAGCCGCCCTGCTCCAACAGATCGCGCTGACCGAAAATATCAGCTTGGAACAGACCATCGCCGTCGGCGATGGGGCCAACGACATCCCCATGTTGAGCATCGCCGGCATGGGTGTCGCTTTTCATGCCAAACCAATTGTGCGCGAAAAAGCCGAGCGCGCCATCTCCAACTTGGGGCTGGATGGGCTGCTCTTCCTGATTGGTATCCGTGAACGGGAGTTTCGCCAGAAGTAGACAAGCCGGTTCTGTTATACGGGGGGACGCTGTCAACGGATTCAGGGAGCGGATTGAACAGATTCTGGGTTTGTAATCTGTTCTTTGGACAGCGGTTTTAGAACGGATTCTTTATAGGCAATCCGCTCAATCTGTTCCCCGAATCGGTTGACAGCGCCTCTGCGATAAATCAAGAAGGTTTTCAATCTATGCAACTCGATGTTCGCACTGCCCTTGTGCTACGCCACCCGACGGCGCCGTCCGTTTTGCTCCTGCGCCGCAGCCCCACCAAGAAGCTCTTCCCCAACCTGATCACCGGCATCGGCGGCAAGGTCGAGTTGACGGCGGGCGAAGGTGAAGACCTGGTCGCGGCGGCCTGGCGTGAATTTCAGGAGGAGACGCTCATTCCGGCGGAATTGGTGGCCGACGTGCGCCTGCGCCTCTCGACCATCATCAGCCGCGGCGATCAACAGGTGTTGCTGCTCTGGTTGACCGGCCAGTTGCTTGCGCTCCCGCCCGATCTCAGTTGCACCGAGGGTGTGTTGGAATTTCATCCCGTCATCCAATTGCCGGTTGACGAAATGATTCCCACGGCGCGCCAGACTATCCCCTTTATTCTGGCCTTGGCGGTCGATGATCTGATCGTGTATAATGGTT
>QWII01000142.1 GCA_021405325.1 Caldilinea sp. CFX5
TTTGAATCGAGGAAAGGGGTGTACGTAATTCATGAGCCAGACGGCCTATTAGTAGATTTGTCTGTTGTTCAAACCTTTGCTGTTGACTTTGATCAATGACAAAAATTAGATACAATTCTTCCCAGCGCGTAACCCACCATTGGATCAACGGTGCTTGCGGTTTGTCGCCAGCAGGTGATTGTGTGGGCAGCAGTACAGTCCGATAACGTCCTGCCCTATGTATATCTTGTCGAATCTGGCTTACGTCCTCATCCAGTAGTGCAATCCAAGGAGCATCGGGCAAAAGACCATGTAGTTCCGGCAGTTGCAGTAACAAACGTGCTCGTGCGTTAGCATAGGCATAGGTCTCTCTGCCATCAAAAAACAAAAGTCCAACTGGGGCATGTTCCAGGTTTGCTTGCAACAAGTGGCGAAGCTTCACCAGTCGGCGTCTATGTTCCAGCCAAAGAACACAACTGATAGCCACAACAACTAGGATAACATGGGAAAGGAGCAGAAGGTACAGCAGTACCTGTAGATCGTAAATTTGCATTAAAATTTGCAGCAACAACGATAAGCTACAAACTATTCTAGAACAATGCGTAGCCGAAACTGGAGTAGATAATACAACTCAAACAACAGGACACAGCAGGTGTTTACTGCGGGGTCATTATCCACAACAAATCACAATAGCAGCATTATATCTTAGAAAAAATGTATAGCCAAATGAATATTGCCGCAGATAGAATGGATCGCATGATAATCAAAGTGGAGAGATGAAGAATGGATGCAAATCACCCGACCCGATGCTCTACCAGTTCGGTTGCATGCCCTAGCGACACAACACCGGCAACCCTTTGAACCGTATGTCGACGATCACCTGCGCTTAACGCTGGATTATGCCCCAAACATCTTCCCGAAGCTCAACAGCAGATGGGGCGAGCCTTCTTGCGCTACAAAGATGATGGAAAAATATCCATTCCCAAAATTTGTGCTGTCTGCCACAGATGCTGATCGTAGGTAGCGAAGGTAATCGTTTCACTGAGCAAACTTTGCCAACTGTAGGCTGCTGCCAGGTGGATTGCGTCATACCCGCGCAAACCATGATCCCAAGCCAAAGTTGCTGCTTGGGTGAGCAGTGGTTGTGTAATTTGAATTTGAATCAGTGTTGGCCAATCCTGGAGAAAATGTTGCAACGCCACTTGTGCCGGCTTGCGTCTGAGGCTCTTCATCCGCACAAGTTTTGCCAAGGTTGCGGCAACTTCAACATGGCAGACCACAACGGTTCCTGATATGTCAGCTTGTTGCAATAATTGAGCAACATCGGTTGTACCAGCTTCCTGTACATAAAGTTTGATGAGCGCACTTGTGTCCCAATAAACGATCAATCGCGATCCTCCAATACAACCTCAGCAGCGGTTTTAGGCGCATTGGGTGATAACCGTGGGCGTAAGCGATTAGCATCTGGTTGATACTTCTTACCATTCCAGACAATCAATCCACTATTGACTAATTCTTGCAGGCGCTCCTCCGTCGATTTTTGTACCGGAGTCAAACGACCGATTGGTTGCCCATGCTCGGTAATCGTGACCGTAACACCAGTCTTGACTTGCCGTAAATAGGCGCTCAGATTATCCTTTAATTCTTTTACGCCAACTTGTAGATTGGTTGCGCTTGTTTTCTCAATCATAGTGAAAATTCCTTTCGTAGCCACATTATAGCAGTTGTGGCTACGAACGCAACTTTCGGCAAAACTATGGTATGATAGCGACAGTTACGATTTACGCAACAGGAACATTTCATAAAATTAGAAGGCGTTATGTATCAAAAACTAGACACAGTTACCCTAAAAAGCGGCGAACCGGTGGAAGCCGGCGTGGTCAAAGGCCCCGATCCGGCATGGACGGAACGGTTGATCAAGTTGCTCTGGCACAAGGGCGATCCGTGGAACTGGCAGAACGCCCGGCTCCTGGAAGCCGACCAGGGGCTGGACGCCTATTTCTATGTGCTGCATCGCGACGGCCAACCCCTTGCCAACATCATGACCGTGGAGAATGCCGGGGTCGGCCACTTCGGCCATGTCTGGACGGAGCCGGCGGATCGGCAAAAGGGCGCCAGTTCATTACTCATGGCGTTGCAGATGGCGCACTTTACCGCGCGCGGCGGTCAGGCGCTCTTTCTCGGCACTGGCTATGACTCGGTGGCCTACCACATGTATAGGCGCTTTGGCTTCCAGAGCATCGAACCGCAGAGCGGCTACATGGCCTACTACCGCACTAGCCAGGCCGACTTTGAAGCACGTTACTTTGCGCAACCAGCAGCGGCAGACGACCTGGTGATCCAACCGCTGGCGTGGCCGCACTGGCCGGCCTCCGCTGCGCTCTTTCTGGGGGATTTTCCCGGGGTGATGCGTTGTGTGCGGGGTGAAATTGTTGGGCGTGAGTCATCGGAAGGCGGTCTGTTGCCGCTCTTGCTGGAAGCTGAACAACGACAACAGGAAGGCAAAGCGCCGCGCAGTTTCGTCCTCTACCACCGAGCCACCAATGCCGTCTTGGGGTTCGCCACCGGTGATTGGCACCCGCACTGGCCGGGCAACTATCTGCTCGATCTCTACTGCCACCCCGCCTATTGGGAACAGGCGCCGGCGCTGCTTAATGCCCTGCCCCTGCCCTCCGCCTTGCGCACCATCATCTACGCCGACAGCAGCGACCAGGCCAAGCAGAATGTTCTCATGGCGCTGGGCTTCCAACTCGTTGCCACCCTGCCGCGTTGGTTGGTTGTCGATCCCGCACACGCTCGACCGGTCGATGTTTTGATCTTTGCCCGCTAGTCTAAACGAGGAGTTCGCACCCGGTGGGCACCCGCCTCGTGCGAACCCCTCGTTTCTATCGCTAAACATAACATCTCCACGGGGCGAAACGCCAAATCCGTTCCTTCCCTAATCCGTTGTTGTGTCCTGCGCCACCAATGGCAAGAAGGCCCGCTGCGTCATCGTCACCCCTGCCGCTTCCGCCAGCAGCGCTGCCGCCGCCTCATCGGCCCAATCGCCGGGTTCAATCGCATTAAACAGAGCAAGCTCATCAACCGGCTCGCTCATTTCGTCTTCAACCGCCGGTTCCTCTTCAGCAGCCGCCTCCACCGGATCAACACAACTACCGCCCATCACCCCGCCGACCGAAAGCAACTGGCCGGCTTGCAATTTTTGCAGGCTGACCGCCACCGCCGGCAGGCCAAAGCCCAACTTACCGCCAAAGCGCTTATCAATGCGCTTCAACGAAAGGGCCGTGGCCGCGATCTGTTCGGCAATCTGCCGCGGGTTGAGCGTCGGGCGGAAGCTATGGAGCAGGGCGGCCTGCCCTGCCACCAGCGGCGCCGCCATTGATGTACCGCTCCACCAGGCATAACCGCCAGGCGGCATGGCGCTGTAGATGCTGACGCCAGGGGCGGCCAGGTGAACCCAACTGCCATAGTTGGCAAAGTCGGCTTTGGTGCGATCCGCCTTGACGGCTGACACCGCCAGCACACATTGACTACCCGCCGGATATTGGCGCGCCGTTGTGCCCAGATTGCCCGCCGCCGCCACCACCACCACCCCGGCCATTGTTGCTCGCCGGGCAACATCGTCCAATAAGGCGGATTTACTGCTCGTTCCCAAGCTCAGGTTGATCACGTCGGCGCCCTGGTCGGTGGCATAGACAATCGCTTCGGCCAGACGGAAGATGTCGCCGCGCGCTTCCGTATCGAGGGCGCGCAACGGCATCAGCTTCGCATCCGGCGCAATCAATGCCACCAACCCCGCCACATGGGTGCCATGCCCAAAGGCGTCATCGACAATCCCGTCGCCGTCTTCGTCAATGCCATTGGCCACATCGCTGGGATTGGGGTCATCGTCAACAAAGTCATACTGCGTTGCTGTCCAGCGATTAGCTAAGGCCGGATGATCCAGTTGGATACCCCGATCAATCACCGCCACGACGGTCCCCGCGCCCCGGCTGATCTGGTGTGCGCCCGCCAGGCCCAACAGCGACACCGCATCCTGCGTATTCACCGGCGCCGCATTGGCGCCACCCCAAACCCAGGTATGACGGCCAATCCCTTCCGGCGCCTGTCCGACAAAGTTGGGTTCGGCGTAGAGCAAGCGCAGATCGCCGGCCATCTGGCCAGCCAACGTTGGGGCGCTGATGTCGGGGGGTACCTGCAACAGGTAGATGCCGGCGCTGCTCAACACCGTCTCCAACGTGGTTGTGCGATAGCTGTTGTTGATGTCGTTGATGGTCGCACCACTCAATGGATTCAACTTGACCACCACCTGCGTCAGCGCCGGATCCCCCTGGGCGGCGGCAACCTGAACGAGAAAGAGTAGCCAACAACCGGCTAAGAAGAGCCCCTTCGCCCAAAGCGGATAGCGCGGCCACAGCGGGCGCCTGCTCCGGGATAATAGTGGGTAAAGTCGGGATTGGCGAGAAAACATAACGATTCCTTTCAGGGATTGGCGTAGGCGGCTAACCCGGTTGACCGTTCCCCCAACAAGACAAAAGGCGCCCAGTAGTAAGGGTGGGGGAAGCGTGCTTTCACGGCCAGTTGCGCCAGCCGCAAGGCGACCGCCGCGCCATGGCCGGCAGCCAGCGCTGCATAAAACTGATCCATCAACGCCGCGGTCGTCTCATCCTGCACCATCCATTGGCTGACCACGAGCGTGGCGGCGCCGGCGCCCAGAAAGGCACGCGCCAGCCCCAACAATTCGTCGCCGCCGCCGCTCTGGCCGCGACCAGACTCACAGGCGCTCAATACCACTAAGGCGCAACGTAACCGCAGTTGCGCCACGGTCGCCGCCGTCAACCAACTATCGGCGAGCTTCAGGGCGGAAAACATCGGATTGTCAGCGCGAAAGATGCCATGACAGGCCAGGTGTACGACGCCAGCCGACGGCAGTTGGGCGAGGAGCGCCGGCAATGTTGCCGCCTCATCAGTCTGCACGGTCGGTGCAGATAGATGCGCCGCCACCCGTTGCACCTCCAGATGCACAGCCGGAATGCCTGGATCAGCGACGCCAACCACAACGGCTGCTCCCGTGTCGGTGGTCGCCCGTCGTTGCAAAAGCACAAGCGCCGTTGCACTGGGTGCGTAGGCGATGATATAGCGCTCCAACAACGTCTGTTGCCCATCATAAAGCGCTTGAAAGGGGACACGATAGAGCAGCGCGTGGGGAACGATGGTTAAGGCGCGGGGCTGCCCTGTAGCGGGCAACAGCGTAGCCAATAAGGCATCGATCGGCGCAAAGAGATCGTTGTATAGTTCCTGCAAAATGCGCTGCGTAGAGTGGTGCAGCGTGGTCAGATGGCGTTGGACAAAGGCGCTGCCGGCTCGGAAGCGTTCCCATTGCACCCCCAAACGATGGAGCCGTTCTTCAATGGTTGTGCGCGTGCTCAAGCCGCGTATAACTTGCAATTGCGCCCCACTGTGCGCTCCAGTGTGCGCATCGGCGTGCGCCGCCGTCGGCGCGCCCGTGAGGATAAAGGCGATAACCTCCTCATCCAGCAAATAGTAGGCAACCAGGATCTCCCCATCAACCGCCGGCGGGCGGTTAGCCGGCAACGGCAGGGCAGTCACCGCCGTGGGCGCGGTGATCGGCGGCGTCACCAACAATTGCAAGCGGTTGATCTCTTGCTCCAACGCAAGCGCGCTGGCCTGGAGCGTTGCCCCGTGAACAGAGCGTTCGGCGGTGGACGCCCCGTCGGCGCCCACCGTCTGTTGCAGCAGGCGGCTATAGATGGCGTGCAGGTCAGCTTGTAAGGTGCGCAGGCGGTCAGCAACTTCGGGTGCAACGGCGCTGTTGATCTCGGTTTCCAACAAGCCGGCCATCCGTTCGACCAGGGTGCGGGAACGGGCGCGCTCGGCCATGGCAAAGGCGCGGCGTAAGCCTGCGTCATCCCCTTGTGCCAGATAGAGTTGCACCAACAATTCATAGACGCTCAACTTATCACGCAGAAAGGAGCGGCGCATGGGTTCAAGCGGCAACGTGTTGCGTAAGGTTTCAATGGCCGTAACGGTCGTTTCCAGCAGACGTATCGCCTCCGCCGTGCGGCCTTGGAGCAGATAGAGGCGGGCCAGTCGTTGATCCAGCCGGTGGCGCAGGTGCGGCAAGGCCAGGGTGGCGGCAAGCGCTTGGGCGGCGGTTAGTTGTTCCGCAACAGCCCCAGCTTCAGGAAAGGCCAGATCAGCCAGGCGCAAATGGGCCAGCAATTGTTGCACCGGCCAATGTCCTTCCCGCACCAGATCTAAGGCGTTTTGCGCAGCCTGGTGCGCCCCAACCTTGTCACCCAGCCGTTCGAAGAGCGCCGCTTGTTCCAGGCGTACACCAGCCAGTAACGGGGCATTGCCCACAGCGGCAAAGGCGTCAGCCGCGGCGGCCAGCCAAGCGCCGGCAGCGGTCAATTGCTCTTGTGCGACCAGGGCGGCGCCCATGCCCCACAAGACCCACGCCCGTTCATGCACCATACCGGCCTGGGCCAAGGCCGGCTCAATGGTGCGATAGGTGGCCAACGCTTCATCAAAGAGATTGAGCGCCAGGTAGGCGTCGGCCATCTGGCGCAAGTTGATTTGGCGGTCGGTCAGGGCATCCTGGTCGGCCAGCAGGCGATCGGCTTCTTCAAAGGCCGCCAGCGCCGCCCGGTAGTCACCCAACAGGAGGTGCGCCTCGCCCAAGTTGCTCTGGGTATGGGCATGGGGCAAGGTCAAGCCTTCGACGGCTTGCAGGTGGGCAGCGGCGGCAAAGGCAACCAGCGCCGCGCGCACCCGGCCGGCGTAGACCAGCGCCAGCCCCCGATTATTTTTGGCCGCGGCGTTGTGCATCGGCATGGCCAGCGCTTCGTATAAGGTTTCGGCCTCAGCAAAGGCCGCTGCCGCTTCGTGAAAGCGACCAAGCTGGTCATAACAGACGCCTTGTTGGGTTTTCACCAATGCTAACAACCGCTGCGCTTCTGCAGTCGGTACGGCCGATGGGCCGGCAGCAACACCGGCCAGCCAATCCACCACCTGTTGACCAGCCGCTAACGCGGCAGCAAACTGCCCCAGTTCACCCAAGACACGCATCCGCCCAATGTTGGTGCGCATAGCCTCCAGGGTAAGCCCCTGTTGCAGAAAGCCATCATGGGCTGTCGCCACCAGATCTAACGCCAGGGTCAATTCGCCGTTGATGGCATGGCTTTGGGCGCGTAAATATTGGGCGCGGTGAACAAGGGCAAAGGCGGCAACTTCTTCCGCCACACTTTCACAGAGGTGCGCTAGTTGTCGCGCCTGGCCTGGATTGCGGTGGGTTAACCCCTCGGTATAGTCCAGCAAGTGAGCGAGACCGGGCGGCGTCAGCAGATGTGCGTCCTGCAGCGCCGCTTTTTGGGCAACGCCATCCGACAATTGTAAAAAATTTGTAAGCCATTCAGCATTGACTTGGCTCGTGTTGGCCGCCAGATCCACCATGATCGATCACTCCTGGACGCCAAGGATAAAGGGGGGCAGCAACAGTTCCAGTTGGTCGGCGCTCAAAATTAGTTGGTATTCACCGGCCGGCAGATCCGCAAAAGTAAATTCGCCCAGGTCATCGGCCAGGGTGATCCCGGCTTCCCGATCGTTCTGCAACAGTTGTACGCTCACCGAGGTTGGATCCAGATCGCTCGTGGGCAACAGTTGGCCGGCGAGCGTATGGTTCCCTAGCGCCCGCTCCCGCCGCACATTGAGGGCAATATCGGCCACCGCGGTGCTATAGACCAGTTGGCGGAGGTCCAGCGTTTGGGCGCTACGCACGCCGGCCAAGCCCGGTTGTAGGAAGCTGTCAAAGGTTAAGGCGGCGACCAGGCGTTGCAAGAAACCCGGTTCTGCGGCAGCGGCCTGTTTCTGGCGCCCGTGATCGACAAAGAGTTGTTGGAGCTTTTGGTGCAAAAGCGGCGGCGGCGGTTCGACAATAACCGCGGCACTGGCCTGCAAAAAGGCGCGCGCCCAGGCCACTTGCGCTTGTAACGCCCCATCGGCGACCGCAACTTGCGCCGCCACAGTTGCCGCCGCTTGCGTCGATAGACGCCCTTCCAGCCAATCCAGAATCTGTTCCATTGTAAGGGGTGCCGATGTCGCCATAAGGTTTCCTACATAGTTTGCTAACGGTCAGTAGTCCGTAGTCATGAAGTCGCGTAGTCATGAAGTCGCGTAGTCATGAAGTCGCGTAGTCATGAAGTCGCGTAGTCATGAAGTCGCGTAGTCCAGCGTCAGTCTAGATAAGGCCATTCCAAAGAATCAAATCCCATCCCGTAGGCGCCTAGAAGGCAACCGCCCCTTGCGGGATTTAATTTCTTGGAACGGCCTAAGTCGCGGCTTCGTTGCGGCCTACTGATTCTATCCTTGTTCGCTTTCCTGTTGCGTCAGTGAGGCTTATACAAGAATGCGCGCAACAGGGCAAAAAAATACATAATGTTACAAAATTCGTTATTTTTGTTTTGTTTCGGTGAGGATCTGGCGTAATTGGGTAAGACAACGGGCGCGGGTGGGGCCGATGCTACCTTCAGGCATCTCCAGCGCTTCGGCAATTTCCCGGTAGCCATTCTCCTGGCTATCCAGGTAGAGGGCGATCAGCAGGCGTTGACAACGCTCACCCAGTTGCCCTAAGCCTTGATGCAGCCATTCCACCAATTCCCAGCGCTCAATCGGGCGGTCGGCCATCTGCTGGGGGAAGAGTTCGTCAATGCCTTCGACATCAACCTCCACGGTGCCGGCGCGTTGGACGCGTTTGCGCACCCGCCAACTATGGCGTCGCGCCACCGTCGCCAGCCAGCCGCCCAGACGGTCCGCCTGCACCGTATCCAAACTTTGCAGCAGATAGGTAAAAGTCAATTGGGTAATATCCGCGGCATCTTCCGGGGTTAGACCACAGGTGCGCGCCACGGAAAAGACCAGGCGCTCATACTTCTGCAACAGTTGTTCCCAGGCCGTTGCATCACCCTGCCGGCATGCCTGGATGAGCAGGTGGTCATCTTGCCGGTGGGTGGAGCCAGTTGGTCGTACAGCTACAGTAGCAGATCGATCCGGTGCCATGATCAAGTAGCGCTCCAGATTGCAATTTGCCGTGCAAATCACACGGCGAGAACCAAACGAACATACAGAGTCTATGATCGTAACGAAGAAAACAACGCGATAGATTGGTGAGGTTTCATCATAGCAATGCCGTAGGGCGGCAAGCAAATTTTCGTCGTTGTAATCTCAGGTAGCGGGTAATCTACCGATGGGCGTTGACCAAACCGGAGAAAGATGGTAGACTGTAGCACAGATGTCCGTATCTGTAGAGCTTTATGCAATGCGCGGAAAGGAGTCAGCCCTATGACGATTTCCACAATCTCGCCCTCAATTGAGCCGGTGCTACCGGGGCAGAATGGGTGGCCGGCGCAAGGGCAGTGGCGTTATGCTGATTACCGCCATCTGCCCGACGATGGTCGGCGCTATGAAATTATTGAAGGGGTGCTGACCGGCTTGCAAATCAAGGCCAACGACCTCTTTCCGCCGGCGCAGTGACACAACAGCGGATTTGGGAAGGAACGGATGGCTGGTGTGAGAATAGAGGCGCGGATAATGTTGCCGGGAATGTGCCGGAATTTAGGCCGATCTTCATCTGTCACCTTGTGGTTGCTGCCAATCAATCCGCTCGTAGCCAGTCACGGACTGGCTACGAGCGGGGGGTGATTAGCTAAGTTTACCCTTTGACGCCACTGATCACAATACCCTGGATGAAGCGCGCTTGGGCAACGTAAAAGACGACCAGCACCGGAATGGTCGCCACCAGCGTCATCGCCATGGTTTCAGGGATGTGTTGGGATTGTTGGGTTTCAAAGAGCCGGAGGGCAATCGCAATCGTTAATTTGTCAGGGCTACTTAGGTAGATGAGCGGCCCCAGATAGTTATTCCAGTTCCAGGCAAAGGCTTGAATGGCAATGACACCTAACGCCGGCTTGGAGAGCGGCATGATAATGTTCCAGTAGATGCGCAACCACCCCGCCCCGTCGATACGCGCCGCGTCATCCATTTCAACGTTAATCGACATAAAGAATTGGCGCAGCAAGAAGACATTATAAGCATTCGTCAACCACTCCGGTGCAATCAAGGGCCAGAAGGTATTGACCAACCCTAGTTTCGCCCAGAAGAGATAGATCGGGATCAGCGTTACCTGGCTGGGCAACATCATGGTCGCCAGCAGCACCATAAAGATCACATTGCGACCCCAGAAGCGAATGCGGGCAAAGCCAAAGGCCACCAACGAGCTGGAAAGCACCAGCCCGATGATATTCATGATCGTAATAAAGATCGTGTTGTAATAGAAGGTCGTAAAGGGCGGGACCGATTTGTTCCAAGCCGTCAGGTAATTATCCCACTTCGGTTCGGGCGGAATCCACACAATGGGATATTGCATGACAAGACCTTCCGGCTTTAGCGAAGTCGAGATCATCCAGAGTAAGGGCGCCGAAAAAATGAGGGCGCCAATAATCAGGATCGCATAAAGCAGGATACGACCAACCACATAGAGAATGCGATGGCGCAACACCGACCAATCGGCCGGTTGGGTTGGCCGGATGGGTGTAACCGCGGTTGGATAGCTTTTTTCGCCGGTGGTCATTTTTTCAACTCTCCCTCATAGTGAACCCACCCTTCGGATGACCGCACCACCAACACGGTAAAGACCATAATCACCAGGAAGAGCGCCCAGGCCAGCGCCGAAGCATAGCCAAATTGAAAGTCCTGGAAACCCTTGCGATAGAGATAGAGCACTTGGGTCAAGGTGGCATTATTGGGACCGCCGCCGGTCATGACATAGGATTGGGTGAAGACCTGAAAGGAGCCGATAATGTTGATCAACAGGTTAAAATAGATCGTGGGGGTTAGCATAGGGATCGTAATATGGCGAAAACGGCTCCAACTACCGGCGCCGTCGATTTCTGCGGCTTCGTACAGTTGCGTGGGAATCCCTTGTAAACCGGCCAGGTAGAGCAACATCGCGCCGCCGGCGCCCCACAGCCCCATCAGAATAAAGCCAGGCACGGCCCACGTTTCCGAAAAGAGCCACCGCGGCCCTTCGATACCAATGGCGCGCAACCCCATGTTCAGCAGACCAAAACGCGGATTGAGAACATAGCCCCATAAAATCGCCACGGCAACGCCGGAAACGACCGAAGGCAGGTAGAAGAGCATCCGCCACACGCCTACCAATTTTACCTTTTGATTCATTAGCATGGCAATCGCCAAAGCCATGATGATACCGCTCGGCACCAGAACAAAGGTATAGTAGGCGGTTACGCGGAAAGATTTCCAAAACAAGTCGTCATTCCACAGCTTGGTATAATTGGTGAAGCCAATAAAACGCCATGTAAACAAATCGGTCTCATTTAAGCTAATCCACAGCGAGTAAAGCATCGCAAAGGCAATGAGCGCAAAGAAGTGGAGTAGCCAGGGGGAAATAAAGAGGAAGCCGGCAATATTGTCACGCGTGCGTTGGGAGATCTTCCACCTGGAACGCGGTGTAGTCGCCAGTCTAGCGCCGCTTTGTACGCCCATAACAAACACCTTCCTGACAAACGACATCGGGAGTAACGACATTGGGGAGGAACGCTTCAGCCCTGGGGTTGGGGCCAGCCTGCCCTGAAAACAACAGGGCAGGTTGGCCCCAACGCTACCTACGTCCTAGGCTTGTTGCGATGCATCGACCTGTTGAGTGATCTCGATGAAATATTCAGGGCCGACATCACCAACCATAAAGACTTTTTCCAACGCCGGGACGATGATCTGGTTGGCGGCGTTCTGCTTGTCAAACCAGAAGCTATCCTCAGCATAGCCCCAATCCAACACTTCTTGGATTGTTTCCAGGCGTACATCGGCCAAGTCGGGGCGGATCTCGCGCACGGTGTCAATGAAGGTGGCAATGCGCGACTTGAGAACCGGGATAATCCCTTCGACGCCGACGATTTGCTTATCCTGATAGACCGGGCCGGAGAGGAAGCTCAAGACCTTCCACGCCTCTTCCGGGTTTTTGGTCTGCTTCGTGATCGACCAGGCATCGGTGGTGCCGAGAACGCTGCGCTTGCCGGTGGGGCCGGTGGGCACATGGCGCAGATCCCATTTCACAACGCCTTCAAAGCGCTTGGCCATGCCAATGGGATAGGTGCCGTCTTCGGCATAGCCGATAAAGTTGTTGGAGATGTTCTCGTGGCCCCACTTGTTCTCCACCTGCGACGGCTGCGCCCAGAAGTTATCCTTCCACATAATGTCATAGACCCACTGGAGCGCCTGCTGCGATTCGGGCGTATCTAACATGCATTTCTTGCCGTACTTCTCATCGACCACCTGGCCACCGAACATGTAGATGGTGTTCCAGAAGCGGTCCCAGTTCCACATCGGTTTCCAACCGCCCCAGAAGGCATCATTGCCCTCCTTACGCGCCGCTTCGGTGAGCTGTTTGGCAGTGTTGAGATAGTCATCATGGGTCCAGTTGCCATCTTCCGGCGGCAGATCGACGCCATACTTCTCAAAGGCATCGACATTGACACAAACGGTCATGATGTTGATGTATTTGGGCATACCGACGCGCTTGCCGCGCATGACCAGGCCGGTCCACTGGAAGTCGTTGTAGTCGCTGATCTGCTCATCGGTCAGATCGCGATCGACAAAGGATTGGACATCCAACAGCAGATCGCGTTCGGTCCAGTTGAAGAAGATGTTACCCCACGCTTCAAAGATATCGACGGCTTCACCGGCCACCATCTGTGCCAGTAGTTTTTCTTCCCAACCATCGGGGGCAGCTTCGACCTGCACCTGAATACCAGCGTTTTCGGCGCGGAAATCTTCGTCCAATGTCTTTTGCGCCTGGACATTATTATCAGCGCCGGCGCGTGACATAAAGCGAACAGTCACCACATCGGCAGCCGGGGCGCTACCGGCTTCGGCTGCGCCGCCACTGGCGGGGCCGGCAGCCGGAACACAGGCGACAGCCGCCAGGCCAACGCCGGCCATGGCGGAAGTGCGCAAAAATGCGCGGCGAGTCAAACGTTGCTGAAACATGCGAATCCCTCCTGAAAGTGAAAGTTTGGCTTCAGATGAATATGCGCTATGGCAAATGCAGGCCAAAGTGACCCGCACGGGAGTTTGAACTTCCTTGGTTTAGTTGTACAAGGTTGGCAAAGCAAATGTTCGAGTATCGGGCTGAATTGCGCCCTATTATAGCGCACCTTTGCGAAAGCGCAAAATAGCCATTTGTATTGCTCTGCGGTATGCTTATGGGATCGCTTGCTTTTCTTGATCAAAGCTTAAACAATTATCCTGGAAGCTGTTCTCTTTGGCGCCATGGTGTTGCTCCCCATCTTTGCCGAGGACATTCTCCATGTTGGCGCCAGCGGTCTCGGCATTTTGCGCACAGCCCCTTCCCTGGGCGCCATGTTGGTCATGCCTGTCGCCACCCGCCACCCTGCCCAAGCTGCGCCAACTTCGGTTGCCTTCCTTGTCTCCTTGTCTCCTTGTCTCGTGTCTCCTTGTCTGCCCTAAACCTTAAGTATTACAAAAGCTGACAATTACTCCTTTTGTCCTACAAGTCCACTACAAATAGGCCATATACTTACATTCTGGCTTATGCTATGTTGATACAGGAAAAATTTAAGGAAACTATATAGAAATCGTCGTTTTTGTAAGACAATCAATGACAACCAAAGCTTAGACAGACATGACAGGAGCAATCAGGTATGTCGAAAATCAAACCGCTTATCAAGCAACTGCTGGTAAGTATCATAATCCCTCTCTTTCTGCTCAGCCTCTTCGCCTGGGCAGAGACGCCATCCGTCGCCTATGCGCAGACCGCCAGCATTAGCGGCACGGTCTATCAGGACGTGGCCGGCACGGCGATCACCAACACCTTTACCACCTTCGCTACTCCCGCCAAGCTCTCCTTATTTCGCAGTACCGGCACGCTGGTGATGACCACCACAACCGATGCCAATGGCCAATTCACTTTTGGTGGATTAAACGTCACCGGCGATTACTTTGTTACCGTTGATAATACGGATGAGCTGGCCGGTTTTAGTGACACCACGGGCGTCGGCATGGTTGATCAGACTTATGCCTCTTCCGGCAATGCGCCGGCCTCCTTTAGCGGTCCCATCTGTGCCGGCGCCGGCAATACGGACTACGCGCAACAAACAGGCGCCGCTAATACCTGGTCGATTAATGCCCAAAACAAGGCAAAAAGCGGCCCTTGCTATGGCGGGCGCGCCGCTAGCGTTGTCAACAGTTCAGCAGCTACATTAAATCTGAAAAAACATGTGATCAAGGTTCGTTTGATCACCGCTACCGACACCATTACGGGCCTTGCCTTTGCCTTTAGCAGCAACGTCGTCACCCATGTAGGTGGCAGTGGCCCCGGCAGCCTTTCGATGTTTATCCGGTCGGCCAATGCCATCACCGGCCCGAATGCCATGCGCTTTGTGCCGGTAGTCAGCACCAATATGACCAGTGGTCTCAACAAGTGGTGGCGGATGGTCTTTACCACCACTGTCCCCCTCATGCCGACTATTACCGGTGATGATACCACCATCGACGGGCGCGCCTATTACTACCGCACCAATGCGCTTGATAACAACAAGAATGCCGGCAACCTGATCGCCGCCACCGTCGCCGGTGTCAACAACCAGGCCATTGATGCCTTTGAACGGCCGGAGTTGGAGATCCTGGAGAATCTGGGCGCCAACGAAGCCACCTTCACCGTGCAGGGCAATCATGTCGCCATCCGGCGCCTGGCCTTTAGCACCGACAGCAACGAACCAGGCTCTTATCATATCCGCCAAACGGCCGGCAGCGGTCTGCTGGTTGAGGATACGATCATGGGCTATGACATGGTCAATAATGCCGCGGCGGCGACGCGCTCCCACTATGGCATCCAGAGCGCTTTTGCCGCCAGCACCGCCAGCACCGGCATCTATCGCCACAACTATATCAAGAGCAACCTGACCTCCCTCTTGCTCTCCGACGGCGAAGCCGATCCGGGCAATGTCGCTGCGGCCAACCTGGGTGACTGGCTCATTGAAAAGAATGTGCTCTCCGGGGGTATTCGCCTAGGCGGCGGCACCGAACGCATCCTCATCCGCTACAACAAATCGGATGAAGCGCTGATTATGGCGCAAAGTGCAAATATCAACACCGCTGTGGGCAACAACACCATTACCGAAAACAGCTTCACCAGCCCCACCGGTGACATCCTCCGTCTCTTTGAAGCGGACAACAACACCATTACCCTGAATGTTTTGCAGGGCAGCACCGGTTCAGGGGTTGCCATGACTGCGGGCGGCGACGGCAACCGTATCAGCCGCAATGTCTTTGGCAACAACACCGGCAACGCCATCGACCTGGGTGATGATGGCGTCAGCACCGGCGCCGCCTGCACCGGCGCCGCCAGCACTAACGGCGGGCTGGGGCGTCCCGTGATCACCGGCGCCCAATTTGTCGGCCAACAACTTACCCTTGATCTGACCTTTTGTGACACCGGCGCCTTTGATCTGGAATTGTACAAAGCCAGTGAAGGGGCCGGCGAAAATGTACCGCCCGCGGGCGAAGGCGCGACCTACCTTGGAACGGTCAGCAATGTTAGCGGTGGCGCCGCCACTGGGGCGGTCATCACCGTGCCGGTGAACGCCGGCCTGGCGGTGGGTGACAAGCTCACGGCGCTGGCGATTGACACAGCCAACGGCAACACCTCCGAGTTCAGCGCTAACTATGCGCTGCTCCTGTCGATTGCCGGTAAAATTTTCAACGATGAGTTGGGCGTTGCCAGCCCCACCGGCCCGGCCTTTGTCGGTTCGACCACGGCTGATGTCCATCTCTATAACATCGGCGGCACCCATGTGGCCAGCACGAATCTCAATGCCAATGGTGAATTTGTCTTTAGCGGGCTGACCAACAACACCTATTATGTCACCGTCAATGAATACCGCGGCCTGGCCACCGGCGCGGTGGGCGATGGTTCCCTCCTCGTTGAACAGACCTATGGTTCCGCCGGCACCGGCGTCGCGGGGAGCGGCCCGATCTGTATCGGTTCGGCGCCTACCTATGTCGAACAGACCAGTAGCAGCGCTTCCAGTTGGGTGGCCCATGCCCAAAATGGCGTCAAGGCGGCCGGCCCCTGCTTCGGTGGTCGCAGTCGCGCCAGCAGTACGGTCATCGGCTTGGCCGCCCCGGCCGTCGGCGCCAGCGACCATGCCATTCGCGTCATTGTCAATGGCGCCAATGTGACAGGCGTTGCCTTCGGCTTTAGCGCCAACGTGGTGACGGATCTTGACACCACCGCCACCCAAGGCTCGTTGCCAACCTTTATCAAACTAGCCAACACCTTGGCCGGGCCAAATGCCATGCGCTTTGTCCCCACCTTGCCCACCAACCAGGGCGGCGGCGCCAACCTATGGTGGCGCCTGAGTTTGCCAAGCGCGCTGCCTGCCATCACCGATAACGGCACGACCCTCAGCGGCGTCGCCTATAGCAACATCGACGGCGCGATCCGCAACACCAACAGCTCCACCCTGGGCAACACGGGCGTGGTTGGTCTCGGTAACGATGGGCGCGCCGCCACCAGCGACGAAAGCGCCCTGCCGGGCGTGCCCGCCCCGGAACTGGAGTTGATCCCCGGCGTCGGTATTACGATTGCCTATGGGCTGGATATCAATGCGAACAACGTCATCGTTGAACGCATGGCGCTCTATGGCTTTGGCGCCGGCAATACCACCTTGCCCTCCGGCGCCACCAACGTTGGCGAAACCGGCAACATTGTGATCCGCAATGGCATGACCGGCATTACCATCACTCAGAACATCCTGGGCGCCGCCGCCAACAATTTCAGCGACCTCGGCGCCAACCGCACCAAGGGCAGCAACATCGTCTTTGACGGCGGCGCCACGACGGTAGTCATTGACCGCAACCTGATCGGCTTTGCCGGCGACAGCGGTATCCTTAAATATGCGAAGAACGCCGGTCAACTGAGCGATCTGCGCATTACCAACAACGAGATCCGCAGCAACGGCAAAGCGCCGGCCAACAACACGCAAGGCGCCGGCATCGAACTAAATGCCACCGCCTTGCCGGGCGCCAACCAGGGCATTGTCATTGCCAACAACCTGATCACCGACAGCGCAGCCCAGGCGATCCAACTGACCTACGCGCGTGGCGCCACGATTGCGAACAACACGATCAACAGCAACGGCGTCAGCCCCGCCACCGTGTTGGACGAGCGCCAGAATATCCAATTGCCCGGCGCCCAGGCGATCACCATCCAGCACAATATCATTACCGGCAGCGCGGCGGCGGATGGTATCAAGTTGCTCTCCGGCCCCGGCGGCTCGCCCACGGCGGCGATGACCGTGCGCATGAGCCAGAATCTCTTTGGCAACAACCGCGGCCAGGCGATCAACCTCGTTCCCGACGGGATCAACGCCAATAATAACGCCTGCAATGAAACCGGCCAACAGAACATGGGTGCGGATTACCCGGTCATCACCCTGGCTGAAATCAGCGGCAGCACGTTGAAGCTCAATGGCTCCACCTGCGCCGGCGTCAATGGCACCGTGGAACTCTATAAGATCGCGGCCAACAGCGGTCAGGGCGAAACCAGCGGCAGCGACATCTATGGCGAAGGCGGCTTCTACCTAGGCTCCTTTGCCGTCAGTGGCGGCCTCTTTGGCAACCAGGTGATTACCGGCGTGACCAACGTTGTGGCCGGCGAATTTGTCACGGCGCTCTTTATTGACGGCAACGGTAACACCTCCGAGTTTAGCAAAAACGCCTATGTCTACACCCCCGTCACCCTGGCGGCCACCCCATCGGTGATGGAAGGTAAGAGCGGGCGCATTACGGCGACGCTGGACATTGTCAGCCTGAATCCGGTCAATATCACCCTGGTCTACACCAACGTCACGGCCAGCGGCGGCGACTATACGGCGCAGACCACCTTGACCATCCCGGCTAACACCTTGCGCGCCAGCATTCCTTTCAACGTGGTGGATGACGCCACCGTCGAAGACGATGAAATTGTGCAGGTCAATATTGCCAGTGTGCAAAACGCGACCAACCATGCGACGGCGCAGAGCATCACCCTGCTCGACAATGACTTTACATCCGTAACGTTGGCCGCTTCCCCAACCCTGATCGAAGGGACGAGCGGGTTTATTACCGCCACCCTGGCGACGACCAGCGTCCGCAATATCAACCTGACCCTGGTCTACACCAATGTCACGACGGCGAATGATGACTATAGCGCGGCGGCAACGCTGGTGGTGCCGGCCGGTCAACGCCAGGCGGCCATTCCCTTCACCGCCCTGGCTGACAACCTGGTCGAGATCACCGAAACGCTGAAGGTGGCTATTGATATTGCACAGGGCGCCACCAACAACAGCACGCCGCAAACCATCACGATCTTGAACGACACCGATCATGACTTGATCGCTGACGGCAAGGACAATGATGATGACGGCGACGGGATCAGTGATCTCATCGAGGGGAATGGCGCACGGCATAGTGATAGCGACGGCATCCCGGATTCACTCGATCGCGACAGCGATGATGACGGTATTCTCGATGCGGTTGAAGGCCACGACGCCAATGGCGATGGGCAACCGGATCGACCTTTTGCCAATCAGGATGCCAATCGCAATGGGCTAGATGACGCCTTTGATACGAGTGTCGGCGGCGTGGCGCCGACGCTTCCCGACAGTGATCTGGACAGCACGCCCAATTACCTGGATCGCGACGATGATAACGACGGCCAGGAGACCAATACGGAAGACGCCAATAGCGATGGCGACAACAATCCGGCCACGAACCAAACGGATCGTGACGGTGACCGCATTGCCGATTACCTGGACCCCGATGACGATACCACCGACGGCAGCGGCGGCGATAGCGACGGCGACGGTCTGCATGACAGCCGTGAGTATGACATCAATCAAGATGGCGTTGGCCCCGATAATACCGATGGCGAAGGCCGGCCGGACTACTGGGATAACGATGATGATAACGATGGTGTCCCCACTAATGCGGAACAGGCCGATCCTAATCGCGACGGCAACCCGGCGGACGCCCAAGACCTGGATCGGGACGGCACACCGGACTATCGCGACAATGACGACGACAACGATGGCACGCCCACCAAGGCTGAGGATGCTAACGGCGACAGCGACGGCAATCCGGCCACCAACCCGACCGATGCCGACGGCGACCTGATTCCCGACTACCTCGACCCCGATGACAACACCGTCGGGCAGAACGGTGGTGACAGCGATGGGGATGGGCTGCGTGATGCCTTTGAGTATGGCGCCAACCGCGATGCCGACGGCGACCGCCGCCCCGATTATCTGGACAACGATGACGATAATGATGGCTTGCTCACCGTGTTGGAAAACGGCGACCCGGACGGCAACGGCAATCCGAACGATGCGCTCGACAGCGACCAGGACAATACGCCTGATTACTTAGATGCCGACAGCGACAATGATGGGCTGTTTGACGGCGCCGAGTACGATGTCGATCAGGATACCTTTGGCCCGGATGACAGTGATGGCGACGGCAAGCCGAACTATCGTGATGTCGATGATGACAATGACGGCGTCCCGACCCTGCAAGAGGGCGCTGATCCCAATAGCGACGGCAATCCCAGCGATGCGCTGAACTATGATGGCGACGCGTTGCCCAACTATCTGGACAATGATGACGACAATGATGGGAAAAACACCATTACGGAAGATGCCAATTCGGATGGGGACGGCAATCCGGCCACCAATCCCAAAGATGCGGACGGTGACGGCATCCCCGACTATCTGGACCCAGATGACACCACCACTAATGCCGGCGGCGGCGATAGTGATACGGATGGGCTGAGCGATGCCACCGAGGCAGCGGCAGACAGCGCCGGCAAGGTTCTGGTCACCGTGGCGGCAGCCGCCCACCCGGACACGGATGGCGACGGCAAACCGAATTATTTGGACGCTGATGATGACGGCGATACGATTCCGACGGTGCAGGAAGGGGCCGACACCAATGGCGACGGCAGCGCGAATGATGCCCGCGACACCGACCGCGACGGCAAGCCGGACTATCTCGACAACGACGATGACAATGACGGCAAACCGACCGCCGCTGAAGTGGCCAAGGGGGATGCCGATGGCGACCGGATCGTCGATTATCTGGATCCGGATGACACCACGACCAATAGCGCCGGTGGCGACAGTGATGGTGATGGCGTCAAGGATGCCCATGAATTCGATGTCAATGGCGACAATCAGGGAGCGGATGACAGCGACGGCGACAAAACGCCAAACTACCTAGACAGCGATGATGACAACGATGGTTCGCCGACCAGCGCCGAAAAGGCCGATCCCAATGGCGACGGCAACCCGGCGGATGCCTGGGACACCGATGCCGACACCATCCCGGATTATCTGGATGCCAACAACACCGACGGCTGGCAAACCGACCACGACAATGATCGGGTGCCCACCGGCAAGGAAGATGTCAACAGCGACGGCAACATCTATAACGATGACACCGATAGTGATGGCACACCCAACTATCGCGATACGGATGACGACAACGACGGCATTCTGACCAAGGATGAGGATACCAACAGCGATGGCGACCCGACCAACGACGACGCTGACAACGACGGCATTCCCAACTATCTCGACGCCGACAGCACCGCCGACTTTGACAATGACGGGCTGCCCAACAATGTTGATCCCGATGACGACAACGACGGCGTCTCCGACATTGATGAGGGCAACGGCACGGTCGATACCGATGGCGATGGTTCACCGGATACCCGCGATACCGACGATGACAACGACGGCGTGCCCACCAAGGACGAATTGCCCAAGGGGGACACCGACGGCGATGGCACGCCCAACTATCGCGACCGCGATGATGACGGCGACGGCATTAACACGGTTGCCGAAGATCGCAATGGCGACAAGAACCCGGCCAACGACGACACGGATCAGGATGGCACGCCGGACTATCTCGACAATGATGACGATGGCGACGGCATCCCGACCCAACGTGACAACACGGGGCTTGACCCGTCCGACACCAATCTGGCCAATTCGGACACCGACGGCGATGGCATCCCCAACTATCTCGACAGCGACGATGATGGGGACAAGGTGCCGACCAAACGGGAAGATCTGAACCAGGATGGTAATTATACCAATGACGACACCGATGGCGACGGCACCCCCAATGCGCTGGATGCCGACGACGATGGTGATGGCATTCCGACCAAGAATGAAGATGCCAACGGCAACGGCGACCCGACCGATGACGACACGAACGGCAACGGCATCCCGGATTATTTGGAGAAAGTCACTGCCCCCAACACAGACAGCTTCCGGTCGCTCCTGCCGATCATCCGCAAAGGCTAACCGCCTGTCCTGTTAGGACACCTGAGTTTAGGCACATAGACCATCCCGCCTAAACTTAGGCGTCCCGCTGGGACGGGGGCAGGGGAGATCAAACGAAGGGGCAGACCCGTGTGGGTCTGCCCCTTCGTTTTACCCCTAATTGTTCATCATCCTTCTCCGCTCAGCGCGAGTCCGTGACTCGCCGTAGCATGACCACTGCCCAATCGCATACCCCGCTCAGCGCGAGTCCGTGACTCGCCGTAGCATGACCACTGCCCAATCGCACACCCCGCTCAGCGCG
>QWII01000143.1 GCA_021405325.1 Caldilinea sp. CFX5
CAACAGTTCCTCCCCAGCTTGGAAAAGGCACCGTTGACGGTGCAACAGTTCCTCCCCAGCTTGGAAAAGGCACCGTTGACGGTGCAACAGTTCCTCCCCCAAGCTGGGGGAGGGTAGGAGGGGGTGCAGTCAATGCCCCAAACATTCACCCCCGGCAGGCAACCGACGCTCACGCCGAAGCCGGGGGGCAGGCGTCAACGGGGCGCGCAGAGGGTGAAGTTGACCAAGTCACCCAAGCTGCGGCCGCGTCACCTTCTGTGACTACGCGCAAAATTATCGAGATCGAAGGGACGCTGCAAGCGTTACTGGCAACCGTCCTCAAAATAGCGCCGGAGGACGTTGCCAAAAGCGCTTCCTTTATGAACCTGGGCATCGATTCGATGGACGCGCTCGATCTGGTGCAAAAACTGGAAACTGTGGGCTTTCATGGCTTGCCGGCCACCCTTTTCTTCGAGTACCAAACCATCGCCGATCTGGCGCGTTACCTGGCAAAGCAGCCCACAACTATCGCCGGCTCTACGCCCCCGCCCGCTCCCGGCGCGCCTGGAAGGCAACCGGTGACTCGCCCCGGCTCGTTACAAACCACCGATGCAGCGGCGGCGACCCGCCCTTTTCAGCCCTTGTGTAATCCGATTCAACGCGCCTTTGCCATCAACCACCGGCTCTACCCGGAACGCCCCGCCGTCGCCTTCCTACGGCAGACCATTCACGGCGCCATTCAGATCCATTTGCTCCAACAGGCCGTCCAGCAGGTCGCCACTCGCCACCCACTTTTGCGCACCCGCTTCACCGTGAGCAACACAGCGGATGTGCTGACGCCGACGATTTGCGCGCCTGATGAAGCGACGATCATCCCCCTCATTGAAACGGCGGCCAATAGCATTGGTCCTGGTCAGTTAGCACAGTGGGAGGATGCGTTTGTCAATCGCCCCTTTGATCTCGCCAACGGTTGCCCCTGGCGCTTAGCGTTGGCAGCAGATTACGATCAGCCCGACCAGGGGCAGCTCCTCCTGGCAATCCATCACATGGCCGGCGATGCGTGGAGTCTGAGTTTGGTGGCCCATGAGCTTTGGGCATGTTACACCGCGCTCTGCCAGGGGCGCACCTTTGATCGGCCCATGCCGCCCAGCCCCTATCATGCGCAATTTGCCCACCAACAGCCTGAACCAACCGCCCTCACCTGGTGGCGACAGCAGTTAGTTCGCGGTACACCTGCGTTGCCCTTGCGACTGCCCTTTGATCATGACCCAGAAACGTTGCTGCCCGACGAGTGGGACAAAACACGTTACGCCGTCCATGCCACCCGCTTGACCGCCACCCAGAGCGCCGCCTTAACCCAACTAGCGGCTGACCAGAATCTCTCGCTTTTTCACCTGGTGCTGGCGCTCTATCTCCGCACGCTACAGCAGTGGACGCAAACAAGCAACCTCATTGTCAATGTCGCCGATGCCCAACGGCCGCCCCATCTGCCCGGCATCATGGCAATGGTTGGCTCCTTTGCCGATACGCTG
Organism: Caldilinea sp. CFX5; assembly: GCA_021405325.1. The sequence continues at coordinate 1,512 of QWII01000143.1, forward strand.
CCGCTTGGGCTAGTGGTCGAACCGAGCGAAGCCCTCTTTGTCCTGGCGGAACGGGTTCGTCAAAACTGGTTAGCCATTCAACAACACAAAGCAGTCAGCAGCCTGGATCTAGTGCAGATCCTAGCGGAAGTTGCACAGACCAACGAGGGGAGTCAGCCGCGCCAAATCAGCCCCCTTGGTTTCAGCTTTGCCCGCTTTGAAGCCAATCCACCCGTTGATTGCCCGGTCAACATCCTCGAAATCTTTGGCCGCACCGCCACGCCGACCATGCGGCTCACCCTGGTCGGCTGGGAATTTGCCGGGGAACTGCACTTTTCGTGGAATTATGTCACGCCGCTCTTGCAGCCGGCAACGATTGCCGCGCTGGCGGCCCGCTTTGTCGATGAAATCACCCACCTGTTAGGCGAACAACGCCCCACTCCACCGACGCCCGACCTAAACGATGCGCCAAACAGAGAGCGAGCAGCAGCACCATCTTCCGCGAAGGTTGAACCCGTCGCTCCCCCCCACCGCACCGACCTTCCCGGCAGATTAGCTCATCAACCGGCGCCGTTTACGCCAGTCACAGCGCTGGTGCAAGCGCAATGTGAGCGCACGCCGACAGCCATTGCCGTGTGGGAGAATGGCAACGCCCTTACCTATGGTGAACTCGACCGCCGTGCCGGCCAACTCGCCGCGGCGATTCATGCCCTGAATAGTGAACAAGCACCCGTCGGGTTATTAGCCGTTCCCGCAACCGCTGCCGTGGAATTGTTACTGGGCATTGCTAGAGCGGGCGCGGCTTGGGTTCCCCTCGATCCGGCCCATCCACCGGCGCGCCACGCCGATCAACTGGCGCAGGCAGGTGCAAGGCTACTCGTCTTCCCAATGGAGCTAGCCGCCACCGCTGAGGCCATCAAACCGGCAATGACAGGCGCTATCCAGCTTTTTTCTTTGACCGATCTGTTGCATCGTAGGGGCAAGATATATCTTGCCCCTACGATGCCGGAGCAGATCGCTTATATCATCTTCACCTCCGGCTCCACCGGTCGGCCCAAGGGGGCGCCGATCACCCACGAGGCGCTGGCAAACTATATCGGTTGGGCCGTGGACACCTTTGGCTATGGACCAGCCGACCGGGTGATGCAAGCAACCTCGCTTTGCTTTGACGCGTCGATCCGCCAGATTCTGGCGCCGCTGGTAACAGGGGGGACGGTTGTTCCTGTTGCACGCGCCCTTCTGAGCGATCCCCTAACGCTGCTCCACTTTCTTCAGGAAGGCCACATCACCATTTGGAGTTCGGTGCCGGCGCTTTGGGCGCGCTTAGTAAGTGCGTTGGAAAGCACTGTCACCACCGGCGCACCAGTACCACCATTGTCTGATTTGCGCTGGATTCAGGTCGGTGGAGAAGCGCTCTCGGCGCCGCTTGTCCGGCGCTGGTTTGACCTGATGGGCGACCGGCAGCGCATCGCCAACCTCTATGGCCCGACTGAGACGACGATCAATGCCACCTGTTACATCCTGTCGAGCCGTCCAGCCGAGACAGAAACGCAAATTCCCATCGGCTATCCGATCCGTGGCGCGCAGCTTCAGGTCTGTGATGAGAATGGCCAACCTTGCCCAGCCGGTGCGATCGGCGAATTGTGGATTGGCGGCGTCGGTCTTTCACCGGGATATTTGTATGATCCCCAGCGGACAGCCGAGCGTTTCGTTGTCACGCCAACGGGCGAACGTTTCTATCGTAGCGGCGACCGGGTGCAGCAGCAGGCGGATGGCGCCCTACGCTTTCTGGGTCGGCTGGATGAACAGGTGAAAGTGCGGGGGTATCGCATTGAGTTGGGCGAAATCGAAGCAACCCTCAGTCAACACCCGGCTGTGCGCCTAGCGGCAGTCATTACGCGACCCGCCAACGCAGACGAACAGATGTTGCTCGCCTACCTGGAATGCGCCGGCGCGCCGCCCACAGAGGAATCGGTGCGGCAATGGCTACAGAGCCGCTTGCCGGACTATATGTTGCCGCACCAGTTCTATGCCACGCCGCACTTGCCGCAGATGCCCAATGGCAAAATTGACCGGCAATGCTTGTTCAACGGCGCCATCGAAACGACACCGTTGCCGCGCACCGGCCAGCGGAGTGCGCCGCAAACACCGACGGAGCAACGGCTGGCGCAGGTGTGGCGGGCGGTCTTGAAGCTGGATAGCAATGATGCCTTCATTGCGCGTGAAGATGACTTTTTTGCTCTGGGCGGCGATTCACTGCGGGCAATTCAGCTTTTTGTCGAGTTGGGCAAAGTGCGCCCGAATTTGCCCCGCGCGACCTATCTTTACCGCTACCGCACACTGGCTGCGTTGGCGCAGGCCCTCGACGCCTACCAACCGGCGCCCAGCCTGCCAACCGCCACACCGGCAGCCACCGATGAACCGTTCGGTGTCAGTCTGGCGCAGGCCGGTTTTTTGCTCGCCCGCGCCCTCCACGCAAAGCAGGCCACCACTTGGTGTGCGCGCTTCTGGTTGGAAGGATCGCTCCAGATTGAACACTTTCAGGAAGCAGTGCAGATGTTGGTGGCGCGCCATGCTATGTTGCGGGCGATCTTTCCAACGGCGGACGGTGAGCGGCCAACCCGTGCGCCCCAGCAGCGCATTCTGCCGCCGGATCGTCCCTTGCCGGTTCACTTTGTCGATTTACAAGCGCTCACTCCTGCTGAACAGCAAAGCGCGCTGGCTGAACAGTGGCAGCAGTTGCGCAACCGGCCATTTGACCCGACCCAGTGGCCCTTGATCGCGATGCACCTCTGCCGGCTGACACCCACCGACCATCTCTGGCTGGTCGCTACCGATCACCTGATTGGCGATGGGTTGAGCGGCTGGCTCTTGGGCCAGGAGTTGTTTCAGCTTTATGACGCCTTGGTTGCCGGCCAGCCGCCGGCGTTACCGCCGCTCCGTAGCAGCTTCCGTGAGTATGTCGCCTTGCAGCAGCAGCGTGAACAACAGCCGGATCCGGCGTCTGCGCAATACTGGCGGCAAGTTTTCGCCACGCCCTATCAACCGCCTAAGCGAAGCGAACAGGGCAAGACAAACGATGGCGCGTGGGTGCAGCACAGCATCGACTTGGCCGCCACGACCGTCAAGCAATTGGAAGGCAAAGCGACGGCGATGGGGGTGACGCCCTATGAACTGTTGCTCACCCTCTTCTTCCGCCAGTTGCAGCGGTTGACCGGCCAGCATGACCTGATTGTCGGGTCGGCGCTGGCGGGGCGCGATGAACCGTTGCCCGACATCATGCGCATCTTTGGCGCCTTTGCCACCGCTTTGCCCTTGCGCGTACAACTGGCGGGGGAAAGCTGGGAAGAACAGACGCAGCAGGTGGCGCAGGCGTTTCACCTGGCTCGCGCCCATACCTTGTCGCCCCGCCGCATTGCCCAGGTGATGCACCCGCAGACGCCACTAGTCGCCGCGTTGGGCGCCCAGTTTCTCTTTAGCTATATGGATTTCAGTACGCTGGGGCCACTGCACAGCGCAACCTTGCGGGTGCGCTGGGACGCGTCCCAAACCGAGTTGCAACCACCCAGCCAGAGCGCCGATCTGGTGCTGACCGGGCGCAAACTGGACGACCAATTGCGGCTGACCTTTACGGCCCCGGCAGTCGCCATGAGTGCGCAACAGATGCAAACGTTTGCTGACGGCTTTGCCCAAAATCTGCACGATTTGACCGGTGATCACCAATCGCAGGCAATGTCGCCGAAAAATGCGACGCCTGTTGCTGCGCCCGCCTCGACCATTCATTTTAGCAGCAGGCCACTAGATGACGGCACTGTAGGCAGTGGCGGCGCCAGGTTGGACACGGCGCTCATCGGCTATCTGCCACCCTTTGCCCAAATTCAGCCGATCCTTGAGCAAATTGGCATGAAACTTGATGCGAACGGTGTGCGGCGACTGCTGTTCCCCGAACAGAGGCCGCGTTGGTTGGAACTGCTGGCAACGCCGCTGGGCCATTCCGGGCTGATCGCCATTCCACGCTTTGCCGATGAGTTAGCCACATTACCCCATGGGCTATTGGGGCAAGCGATCCGGCAGGCGATTGGCGCTGCGACAACCTTGGGGGCGCGCTGTGTGTCGCTGGCCGGCATGTTACCGGCGCACACGCGCTATGGCTATGCCCTCCTGGAAGCCGATGAAAACGTTACGCAACCGGCGCTGACCACTGGTCATAGCACAACGGTAGTGGCTGTTGTCAAAACAGTGCAGGCGGCGCTAACAGCAACACAACAGGATCTGTCAACCTTGACTGTAGGTTGTTTAGGCATCGGCTCGATTGGCAGCGGAGCGCTCCACTTGTTGCTCACCACGGTGGGCCAGCCGGCGGCGCTGATCCTCTGTGATCTGGTCGGCAGTGGGGATCGGCTCCGTGCGCTGGCTGCCGACCTGTGTCAGAAATTTGACTACCGGGGCCAGGTGCGTATAATCGAAGTGGATGATCGCTTACCGGCGGAATTGTACATGGCTGATCTGCTGATCGGCGCGGCTAGTCGGCCCAACTTGTTGGAGGTGACGCGGCTGGCGCCGGGTAGCATTGTCGTTGACGATTCGTTTCCGGCCTGTCTGGATCTTGACTATGCGATTGAACGAATGAGGACGGCGCAGGATCTGCTGGTGGTCGGTGGCGGGTTGTTAACCTGTGGCGCCGTGCAACGCACGCTCTATCTACCATTCTCCCAACCAATGCTGGCGCAACAGATCGCCGGGCAACTGCACGCCGACGCCATTGCCAGTTGTCAACTGGAAGCGTTACTCTGGTCAACTTGTCCTGATCTGCCCCTGACGCATGGCGTCGCGACCCTGGCGGGGGCGTTGGCCTATTGGCAAGTCGCCGCAACAAAGGGCATTACTGCTGCCCCGTTACATTTGCGCGATTTCCGTATTACCGAGTCGTTGTTGCACCATCTGAAACAGATTATCAGGCAGCGACGACTTACCAAAGCGCCATAACCCCCCCACGCGCGGCCACAAAGGCTACCCGGTGACTGGCGGTGAACGGGGCTGCTCGTTACTAACTTTGTCACTATTCAACCATCGGGGTCGGCCCCGTTCCTGGAAGAGGCAGGAACCATCTGGTCACCCGGAACGCGCGTTGCCCCTTCCTGGAAGGGGCCTCAGCCTGAATCGTCACCCAACTTTTTTACTTATTCCTGTGTAGTCACCAAACGAAAGCTCTTATCTCTATGTCTATCCAAACCGTATCGACGGCTGTGCAACGGCGCTTAATCTTTGTTATCTTTCTGGCCCAGAGCATTATTGGCGCCGGGCAAATTCTCTCTTTTACCTTTCTGCCGATTGTGGCGACGGCGCTCACCGGCAATGAACGGCTGGCCGGCGTGCCGGCCACCTTGACGATGTTGGGGCGGGCGGTGGCCGCGTATCCGATCGGCTGGTTGATGGATAAAGCGGGGCGGCGGCTGGGGTTGTCCACAGGCTATTTCATTTCGGTACTGGGCGGTTTGTTCTGTGTGGCGGCGATTAACGGCGATCTCTTTTGGCTGCTCTGTCTGGGCGCAGCCTTTAATGGCGTGGCGCGCAGTTCGGGGGAACAAGCGCGTTTTGCCGCGGCGGAAATTATGCCGCCCGATCGCCGCGCCAAGGCGATTGGTTGGATCGTCCTGGCCGGCACCGTCGGTGCGCTGGGCACGCCCTTTATTACCACACCGGCCGGGACGCTGGCCGAAACGTATGGTCTGTCACGCTCATCCGGTCCCTATTTGATGGCCGGAATTTTGTCGGTGGCGGCGGCGTTGGTCATCTTTTTTCTGCTCCGCCCAGACCCCAAGCAGATTGGGCTGGCAGTGGCTGGTCAACACGGGTACAAAGCGGCGGCAGGCGCGGGTCGCCCGCTCCGCGAAATCTTCTCGACCACACCGGTGATTGTCTCAACGATTGTGCTGGTGGTCAGCCAGTTGATCATGACCTTGATCATGGTGATCATGCCTTTGCACATGCACCACTTCGATCACCCCGACAGTAACATCACCCTGGCGCTGACCGCCCACACCTTTGGCATGTTTGGCCTCTCCAGTCTGACCGGCTGGTTGATCGACCGCACCAGCCGTCATATTATGATTGTGGTCGGGTCGCTGGTGCTGGCGTTCTCGGCCATGATCGCGCCGCTCTCGCCGGCGCTCTTCCCGGTGGCGTTGGCGCTCTTTTTGCTGGGGCTGGGCTGGAATTTCTGCTTTATCGCCGGCTCCTCGCTGCTCTCCGATGCCCTGGCGCCGGAGGAACGGGGTCGCGCGCAAGGGGCGAATGAGATGGTGGTGGCCGTGGCTGCCGGCATCGGCAGTTTGAGCAGCGGCTCGGTTTTTGCCACGGGCGGGATTATCTCGGTGAGCATTATGGGGCTGGTGGTTTCGCTTGGGTTGGCGGCAGTGGCGGCGTGGGCGATGCGACAGCAGGGTCGGGTGTTGGCGAGTTCATAAACCAACCAGGAACGCCCTGATCGATCAGCGTCAGGGCATTCCTGGTTTGCTCTATTCCTCTGACCGTAGCTTCATGACAAAAATCTTCAAAATACGCTCGTCAATATTTCGTTCGTAAAGAATTTGATGGTCAGCAACCGCCCAGAGAAAGACACCAGGTTCTTTCTCCTTCCAATTGCTTGCTGGAAGACCATGTTTTGTCTGCCGTAATGACTTAACAGCCTGCCAAACCGCTTCGGTGTACGGGTAGGAATCAAAGATGTAATTGCGCACTTCTTTCGTATATTGGCTCATCTACGGAAAGTGAACACCTGTCAGGTTTTGGAAACCTGACAGGTGTTCACACTTTCTGTAGATGAGCGTCGTATATTTTACTTCCCACATCACGCCGCCAACTTCTGCATTGTCTGGGCTTTTTCTGCCAGTTGCTGCTCAAGCTCTTCATGACTCACAAGCAAATCCGGGTTCTGCTGGGCGGCATCGCGTCTTTGGTAATAAAGCAACATCAGGCGCATTTCGCGCATTTCTTCGACATATTGATTCCACATAACCGGATCAACCAAGACAGCCGCCGCTTGGCTTCTTTGCAAAAGCAGAACTGGTCCCTTGCGCATCTTTGCCAGAACATCGTCACAGGAATTTTTAAAGTTAGAGATTGCCTCAGTTTGTGGCATAGAGAGCATAAATATTCCTCTTTCAACAATTCAATCTGCAAGCCAATTCCCATTGATTGCAGATTATATGCAGAAACGTTAAATCAGCAAAGTTTCGATATATGCTGAAAAGGCTCAATCATGCTATGATCACCCACATATAATTCTCCATTCGCTTGGATAGCATCCAACACAGCAGAAAGGAATATATTTATGAGTAACGTTTTACAAGCCGGCCTCGTCGGCTGCGGCAGCCTGGCCCAACGTGGCCCATTACCGCACTTGAGTTTACCCGATGCGCAGGAAAAGGTACGCCTCGTCGCCGTGGTTGATACCGTGGCGGAGCGGGCGCGCCAGAGCGCCGAACGCTTCAACGTGCCGGCCTGGTTTACATCGATTGACGAGATGTTGGCAAAAAGCGATCTTGATGTAGTCTTGATCCTCACGCCCATCCCCTACCACTACGCCAACGCAATGGCTGCCATTGAAGCGGGCAAGCATGTCTATGTGCAAAAAGCGATGACGACCACCCTGGCCGAGGCCGATGACCTGCTGGCCGCCCGTGACCGCAAAGGGATCAAGCTGGCGGCGGCGCCGGGCTTTGAACTCTTTCCGGCTACGGCCCACATGCGTCAACTGGTCACTGATGGCGTCTTGGGACGCATTAGCGTCGGCTTTACCTACACCTGGGGTTTTGGTCATGAATTTGAGGCGATTCGCGCCGGTCAAGGGGAGTTGGCCGCCATCGATCCCACCTGGTACTATCGCCCCGGCGCTGGCCCCCTGCCCGACGTGACCGTCTATGGCTTTCAGTTGGCGACCAGCATCCTGGGATCGGTGACACGGGTGACGGCGCTGGCGAACAAGACGGCGGAAACGCGCACCTGGCAGGGCAAGACCATGAAGGTCGAGACGCCGGACAACAATCTAGTCTTGATGGAATTTGCTTCCGGCGCGCTGGTGACAGCCGTCGGCGCCAATCTGCGGGGCAGTCCACGCATTCCGTGGGGCGGTCTGGGTCTCTATGGCACCGATGGCGTGCTGGAAGTATTGGATGTCGATGGCGCCAGCGGCTATCCGCTCGTCTTTGATGTGCAGGGACGCAAGGTGAAAGAGACGGTAAGTTACCAACTGGCCGATCAGCCCTATCTCACCGGAGAACATCTGACCATCGAAGAGCCGCACACCTACTGCGACATTATGGATCTGGTTGATGCGATTCGCGAAGATCGACCAACGCGCGCCCCTGGTGAACAGGCGCGCCATGTCGTCGAAATCATCGAAAAAGCACAGTTGGCGATCGTCACCGGCCAAACCCAACACTTGAGCAGCCGCTGTTAAAAAGAGAACCCGCAGCCATATCACCGCGAATCAAGGGATGGATTAGCGAAGCTTCTTATCTACTTGGTGGCGCCGGCTACACAAGGGGTTCGCTAATCAGCTCCGATTGATGGTCATACCCGCCCAACACAAAAAATCGCGTTTCCTTCGTTTATATAGATGTTCAGAAAAAGATCGATGGCTGTAGGGGCAACCGCAAGGGATTGCCCCTACAGGCGAAACATTCACGGAACATCTATAGCTAGTAGCAGTAACGGTCAATTCCAGCCTTCCACCGTTGACGACCACTGGAACAGGAAGGGGGACGACTGCGTATCCTCTTTGTTGTAGCTTTTTGCAACTAACTCATTCGCAAAGGGAGGTTTTCTCATGGCTGCGTTTTCTGCACCAAAAACAATTCCACCAGTGGAAGCGCCCCAGCAGGTTGAGCGTCCACAAGGGGTGCAATTTCTGCCTGAAGTACGCGAGTTTCTCTGGGTGGATCAGGCGCGGCTGGCTTTTGGCGTCAGCGGCAAAGGGTTGACGGTGGCGGTGTTGGACACGGGGTTGAATACCCAACATGTCGATTTTGCCGGTCGTGTGATCGCCCAGCGCAATTTTACGGCGGATAATGGCGGCAATGTTGATGACGCTACCGACGGCAACGGTCATGGCACCAATGTCGGCGGCATCATTGTCGCCAACGGCGATCACAAAGGCATTGCCCCCGGCGCCCATATCCTGCCCATCAAGGTCTTGAGTAATGAAGGGGGCGGCTCGTTTGATGCTATCGATCAGGCGCTCAGTTGGGTGTTGGAAAATCGGGAAAAGCACAACATCAGCGTGGTCAGCATGTCCCTGGGCGACAGCGGGAACTACACCAGCGATGACTTTGGCGACGATCCGATCCGGCAGAAGCTGCGCAAGCTGCGCGCGATTCGTGTACCGGTAGTGATTGCGGCGGGTAACGACTATTTCACCCACAACAGCCAGCAAGGCATGGGCTACCCGGCCATCATCCGCGAATGTATCAGCGTGGGTGCGCTCTACGATGGGCCGGGGAGCGGTTTCACCTATGGCAGCGGCGCCCAAGCCCGCTCGCGCAAGGCCGGCCAGATCACCCCTTTCTCCCAACGGCTGCATCGGAGTGTGAATCGCGCCACCTACACGCGCATCTTTGCCCCCGGCGCGCCCGTGACCTCGTCGGGCATCAATGGCCCACACGGCGAATCGGTGCAACACGGCACCAGCCAGGCTACGCCTGTCACCACCGGCTTGCTCCTGTTGATGCAGGAGTTTTACAAACAGCGCAAGGGCCAGTTACCCACCGTCGCCCAATTGGTCAACTGGCTGCAACGGGGCGGGATCACCATTTTCGACGGCGATGACGAAGATGATAATGTCCAACACACCAAACTCAACTTCCTGCGCGCCGACGCCATCTCCGCGCTGGATGCGGTGCGACGGGCGTTACTGGCGTTATAACATGGTTGGTTCGTTGGTTTCGACAGGCTCAACCAACGAACCAACCAACCAACGAACCAACCAACGAACCAACCAACGAACCAACCAACGAACCAACCAACCAACGAACCAACCAACGAACCAACCAACGAACTAACTATCCAATACACCACGTCCCGTTTTCCACGACTTCCAGCTTACCACTGTCAGCGGCGCGCACACCAGCGTCGAGGATTGCCATCACTTCCAGGTTAAAATTCAGATCGAGCGTGGGGTGGAGCGGTTCGCCGGTGTTCAGATGATGGATGTAAGCTTGGGCAATATTCTGCTCACCGACCGGCATCGGCTCGACTTCATAGGTGGCGGACTGACCGCCGCCCTTTTCAATGCGCACCCGTTCGGCGCCGCCTTTGGGGCGTTCGACCACCAACGCGCCATCGACGCCGTAAACGATCGGCCCCGGCGACACGCCATGATCGTGAGTTGTCCACGAGCCTTCCATGATCGCCATGGCGCCGGGGAAACGGACGAGCATGGCGGCATTGTCTTCAGCGTCCCCCCACGGGCTGTTGAGGTTGGCGCGCATCCCCACCGCGGCCAGCCCCGGCGCACCGATAAACCAGCGCGCCAGTTTGGAGCCGTAGCAGCAGTAATCCAACATGGCGCCGCCGCCGGTCTCCTTCTGGTGCCACCAGGTCGCGCCCCGCTCGACGCCGGTCATAGGGCCGGCCCCTTCGCTGACGCCGGGGTGACTGACGCCATAGCCCAACGGCCCCAGATGACCGCCGCGCCATTTGACTTCGATGATGCGACCAATGGCGCCGGCATCGATCAGTTCCTTGGCTTTGCGGATGGCCGGCGACCAGGTGGTCGGCCAGTTGACAATCACTTCAGTGCCGGCAGCTTGAGCGGCCCGCGCCATGCGCAGACCGTGAGCCAGGGAGCTTGCCATTGGTTTTTCCACAACGATATGGGTTCCCGCGGCGGCACAAGCTTCGACGACTTCGGCATGACGGGCGTTTTCAGCGCAACAGAGGATGATGTCGAATTTCTCCTGGCGCAACATCTCTTCATACCGTTCATAGCGTTTGGGCAGGCCGGCCTTTTCCACGGCCAGACGCATATTCCAGCCGCGGGTATACATGGCGTCGCGCAATTCGGGACGCACGGGAACGGTATCGGCGCCGGCCACCAGTTGCACCTGCTCCTGCTGACCAAACTGGGCGACCAGGCTGTTAATGTGCATGTGAGCAAAGCCGATCACACCGACACGATATTGCTTGGGCATGAGTGAACCTCCTTTGATTTTGTTAGCTTTGGGAAAGTTGGTTGGTTTGTTAGTTTGTTTGTTGGTTTGTAACTACCAAGCCACCCCCACCTAACCTCCCCCTGATAAGGGGAGGGACAGTTCCTCCCCTTATCAGGGGGAGGTTAGGTGGGGGTTAGTAGTTACGTTGATTTTAGCTGTTCTGGGGTTGGAATAGCACGCTTGTCTTGATCTGCAAGCCGGCCAGTATGGCAGAAGTGATCAATTCCTCGCCGGTGTACTGGCCGTGGAGGGCGTATTCGCCACGGGCGAGGGTATAAACCTCCACCGAACGAGTCTTGGTATCCACGATCCAATATTCGGCGACACCGGCTGCTTCGTAGGCGTCAAACTTAGTTGTACGATCCAGGCGAATGGAGCTAGGGGAGACGACTTCGACAATAAGATCGGGCGCACCTTCAAAGATTTTAACACCGAAAGGTGGTTGGCGGGCAGCGCTGATATAGATAACATCCGGCTGCACTGGACGTGAAAGTTCAGAAAGGTGAACCTCAAACGGGGCGGGTACGACCAAGCCTAAAGCACGTTCACCAACATAAAGTTCTAGTTGAAACGCGACTTTAAAAGCAGCAAATTGATGTTCAAGACTTGGTGCATTCGCCACGTAGAGGACTCCCTTAATGATTTCATAGCGCTTGCCATCATCCGGTAAACGCTGGTAGTCTTCATAACGCCACTCGCCCTGCACCGGCCAACCGTTTAGATCGTTCAGCGGCGTTGCACCAGTGGGCATTACCATTTGCATTGTCATGGTTCGTTTCCTTTGTGCCATCAAACAGCAACATGGCGCCAATTGTCACAACTTTGTAGCTCAGTCTATCATTGGGCGGGCGAATGGTCAAGAGGATCACAACTGCATGGGCCAGAGCGTGCGCCGCGCCCGTTGATAGGGAATTTGCGCCATTTCCGGCACCAGGGCGCCGGGGGCGCTGACATAGAGAATCTTGGCCGCGATGGGGGCAAAGCCGGCGTGGAAATGCTGCATGGATTTGACGACCAGAATTTTCTTCTGCGCCGGGTCGATACCGACGTTGGTAAAGACATGAGGGCTAAAGGTTTGGGTGCGATGGGTGATGGCGACAATGTCGATGCCATTGGGGCCGTGAAGGGCGACGCTATCGCCTAGCTTGCCCGTCCCTTGGCCAAAGATTTGGGTGGCGTTCGGCGCAATTTTGCCGACGCGCACACGCAAGTCCACCGGGTCGCCGGACATTGGCCCCATCTTGCCGCCGATGCGCAAATCGGCGGTGACACCTTCACCCAGTTCCATGGCCACGGCGACAACAATGGGGTCCCAGATACAACCAATCGCCACATTGCCGATCCCCCGTTCCAGGCAGCGGCGCAGGAGAAAGGTCGAATCATTGGGCGCACCACCACCGGAGTTATCGGCTACATCAGCGAAGACGACCGGTTGCCCTACCATTGCCAACGCTTCGTCGATGGCTTCGTCCATGGTGTGATAGGTGGGTTGCACATGGTTGCGCATGGCATAAAATTCATCGCCAAGCTGCTTTGCCAGCGCCGCGCCTTTGGCCGGCTGGTTATCCGTGACGACCAACATGCGCGTTCCCAAATCCGGCACATCGCCCCAAGGGAAGCCGTGGCCCAGCGAGATGGACAGGACGCCCTCCTTACCTTCGAGCGCCTGCATCTTGGCGACAAAACCTTTCACTGGTTCGCGGGTGGTGTGGTAGACGCCGATCATCCCGCAGTCGTACAGACTGGTGACAGGCTTGGTTTTCCCCTCGGCGGCGTCGGCGATGATCTGGAACAACTCTGCGGCGCGATCCCCCGGATCGACATGAGGGTACTCTTTGAAGGTGACAACGGCGTCGGCATGGTCGATCAGTTGCTGGGTCAGGTGACAGTGGAGATCAAGTTCGACGCCAATCGGCACGTCCGGCCCGACAATTTCCCGCACCCGTTGGGTCAGGTCGCCTTCGCAGTCATCATAGCCCTCCGCCACCATCGCCCCGTGCATCATGAGCAGCACCGCATCGACCGGCAGTGCGGCTTGCAAATCGGCTAGAATTTCAGCGCGTAAGGTTTCATAGACCGGACGCAGGGTGATGCCGGCCGGCACGGCAAAGGCAGCCAGACTTTCGACGACCGTCCAGCCGCGCGCCCGCCCCAGGTCGCGCCAGCGCACCAGCGGCACGCCAAAGGACGAAGGAGTCGGGCCGTGGTCGCCATTGCGGATCAGATAGGTCTGTTCAAAGTTCTGCATTCCAGTGAGAAAGGGGGAAAAGGTGTTGGTCTCGGTGCCGAGTAGGGCGGTGAAGAGTTTCATTGGTCGTGTCCTCTGTGGTGATTGCTGGTATCGATAATTTGGGAAACGACAACGAATTGGGGGACTAACGAATTGGGTATACAGGCCAATTCGTTAGTCCCCCCAATTCGTTGTCGTTGTTAAAGGGGAGGTTATGCAGCAAGTGGTGTACGTTCAGGCGACTTCTGTGGTAAGGCAGGGGCCTGTACCAGAACATCCAAGTACCACCACCATTCTTCTGGTGTTACATCCCGTTGACGACGTTCCTCAGCCAAATTGACAAAGCGTTTCAATTCGTGCAAAAACTTGGTTGCTTGGACTGCCAGTTTCCGATCAGCCGCAGCCAACAACCGTCTTTCATCTGCTGATAGCTGTGAAGAATGGGCATACAGCTTACTACGTGTTTCTAACATCAGCAGGTGTTCAATGCCACTTACCTCTGGATAGTCCACATCAATGGTATATTGTTCTAGCAACTTATTCATGGTAAAGCTCCTGAATTTGCCCTAGCAAGTGATACTTTGGATCTTGAAAATAGGTAACAGGATCATCAGGTGGGAATGAGGTTTCCATTATTCCATTCATGCCAAACATCACTAACCAAACCTGTCCTTGGTAAGGTGCCACAATCGTTGGGTAGAATATGTTATTATACTGAAAAGCATAAACCGTAGCTTCAGGGTTACGCAATACTGTACCGATAATTGCTTCATACTCTGCCAATGAAGTTGCAGGTGGTAAGTGAGCAAGTCTGATGCGTTTCTCCAAATGCGACTGCGCCTTGTTCGGTTTCCAACGAATCTGCGTTAATATCTGCTGTAAAGCAGTAAAAATTTGCTTCTGCAAAGAGTCTATCATAATAATTTGCTTACTTCTTACTAAGTAAATTATTGATTGTTCCTATGATTATAACACAGCTATCTTAATTATGACACATCAAAGGAAAAACCATTCATGTCTACCTACGACACCCTCATCCGCAACGCCCGCATCATTGACGGGACGGGCAACCCCTGGTTTTATGGCGATGTAGCCCTGGCCGGCGATCGCATTGCGGCGATTACGGCGCCCGGCTCGATTGCGCTGGAACAATGCGCGACGCTTATTGACGCTACCGGCCTGGTCGTCTGCCCCGGCTTTATTGACATCCAAAGCCACTCCATTCTACCGCTGATGCACGATGGGCGGTCGCTCTCCAAGATCACGCAGGGCGTCACCACCGAGATCATGGGCGAAGGATGGACGCCGGCGCCCTGTGGCGGTCTCTTCACCGACCCCTATACGTTGAGTCTAGTCACATTTGACGTGGGCGAATGGCGCGAGCGGATGAAGACGTGGCGCCGCTTTGGCGATTGGCTCCATGCGATGATCGACCACGGCGTTTCACCCAACATCGGCTCCTTTCTGGGCGGCGGCACTTTGCGTGCCTATGCGAAAGGAATGGCGATGGGGCAAGCTAACGCCGATGAATTGACACTGATGAAACGCGTCATGGCCGAAGCGATGGAGGATGGCGCTTTTGGCGTGGCCTATGCGCTGATCTATCCGCCGGACACCTATGTTGAAACCGATGAAATTGTCGAGGTTTGTAAAGTCATTGCCCGCTACGGTGGTGTTTATATTTCCCATGTCCGCTCAGAAGCGGCACAGTTACATCAAGGTATTGGCGAGGCGCTAGAGATTGGGCGGCGCGCCGGTTGCCCGGTGGAGATCTACCACCTGAAAGCATCGGGTCAGGAAAACTGGTGGAAGATACCGGAGATTATCACCATGATCGACCAGGCGCGCCGCAACGGGGTTGATGTCACCGCCGACATGTACCCCTACACCGCTTCCGGCACCGGCTTGATGGCAATGTTTCCAACCTGGGTCTCAGCCGATGGCAAGTTTTTTGATAATCTGCGCGACCCGACTATCCGCGCGCGAATTCATGACGAAATGAGTAACCCTGCCGGCGGCTTAATGGCGAGTCCACCCGAAGTGGTGATGCCGATTGGCTTTGAAAAGCCGGCCAACAAGCAATATGTAGGCAAGCGGCTGGTGGAAATTGCGGCCATGCGCAACCAACACTGGATCGACGCGGCGATGGATCTGCTGTTAAGCGAGGAGCAGCGGATCGGCACCATTTATTTCAAGATGAGCGAGGAGAATCTAACGCTGCAACTGCGCCAGCCGTGGATCAAAATCGCAACCGATGCCGGCGGTTATGATCCGGTGTGGGGCATTCCCCAAGGGCCAACTCATCCGCGCACCTATGGCGCCTATCCGCGTGTTTTAGGGAAGTATGTGCGCGAAGAAGGGGTGTTACCGTTAGAAGATGCCATCCGCAAGATGACCGCCGCCGTGGCAGATCGCTTGGGTCTACGTGATCGCGGTTTGTTACGCGCGGGCTATTACGCCGATGTTGTCCTCTTCAACCCGGCCACCGTCACGGATCGCGCCACCTATGCTGACTCCCATCAACTCTCGGTTGGCATTACCGATGTTTGGATCAATGGCGTGCCGGTGTTAGTCAGCGGTGTTCACACGGGCGCGACACCCGGTCGATTTGTTACCGGGGCAGGTGGCAGGTAGCAGGCGGCAAGTGGCAAGTGGCAGGTGTCCAGGTTAATGGCGATTAGTTGTATACTTGCCACTTGCTACCACCACGCCGCTTAACTAAGCGCATGAATGGTTTGGGGCATGATTGTCCACATGACGGACAGTAAAAATGCAACCAACCCCACGACTGTAATGGTGTGTTTAAATGTGTACGGTTTCATAATCTGCTCCTTACCTGTTTTGTTTCGCCCCTCTCTTATCACAATGATGCTGTGAAGCGTGTCGTGCAAACGCCCCAGACCCAACGCAGTAATCAATGTGACCTCTTGCCGTTAGCGTACCACGAGTCATTGCCAAAATTCCTTTCATTTATCTGTCAGCGAAGCGCAACTTGTCCGTTAAGCGTGCGTCATATTATGGTCTTCAGTAGCCAAACAATCGGATTATTTTCCTCGGTTAAATTACGTTTGAATTAAAATTTTCCTCAAAATCCAACTGGACTTCTGCCTGTTCCGTAAGTCCAATCCAATAGAGAACGCACTTGCCTTTGACCTGCGTTACCGCTCCACAAAATGCGTAATCCGCTTCAACCAATTGGCGTAAAGCAGCTAGGTATGCTACAATAAGAACACATGTTCGTTTGCGTACCGATTCGATTTTTGCGAGCCTTACCGAGAGAAATGAGCGACAACATGATCCAAGAAACCGTGATTACCCCAACTTATACCCAGCGCCTCTTTGCCCATCTGCATCGCGGCGGACGTTACGCCCACCTCTGGACCGATGCCGGTCACGCTTCCTACTGGTTCCGCGTGGACACGAACCAGCGACGGCGCGTACCCAAACGCTGGCTACAACACAACGTCTACTATTCTGTTCACCCGCTGTCACAAATTCCACCCCAGAACAGCAGCGGCAGCCGCGACCGGCGCTTTATCAGCAGCCAGACGGAGTACATCTGCGCCATCAACACCCTCTTTGCCGAGTTTGACAGCAAGGATGCCGTTCTGCCGCTGGAATACGCGCCCTATCTGCCGGCCGGCTATCGGTTGATGAGCGTAGTAGAGAAGCACAACGCCGTGAAGGCTGCCAAAGAGACGCTCTTTTACCGGTCGCCGGAGCGCTTCAAAGCGCGCACCTTTCACCAACTGCGAACGCTACCCTACCCGCCTAGTGTGATCGTTGATAGTGGCGGAGGCTACCATTGTGTACCACTGAATACTGAAATACTAACGCAAACTGGTTGGAAGAACTGGAAAGAAGTTCAACCTGGTGACACCGTACTCGGCTATGATCGGGAACAAGGTGTCATGGCTTGGACAACTATGCGTGCTAAAATTATGAAGGAAGCTGATAAGCTTGTTCGACTTGGCAACGGTATATTTTCGGTGGTTTGTACACCGGAACATCAATGGGTTTGTCATGTTAAAGAGGGTCATCAACGTAGACGCTCCACACATAACCAACTTGTTGCCACAGAAAAAATTTCCCGACGACATAAGGTTGTGTTGAGCGCACCTTTTACAAATACAAGACAACCCATACTGGTTAATCCGCAAGAAGCAGGCATTTTGGGGTGGCTTGCTACTGAGGGATCGATCACTGAACAGGTTCATATCAACCAAAGTGAACGTAAGTATGCAGATGAAATTCGTTCTTTATTAAAGGATGTACCCCATACAGAACGTTTCAGTCATGGCGAAACAGACATGGTGACGTGGAATCTCAACATCAATTGGTTTCGTGATCTCTGGCAACGGGCAGGAATGACAGGAGGAAAACATGAAGCTGATTGGTGTAACTTTGTTCTTCATCTTTCTGATGAGGCGCGCAATGCTTTTCTAGATGCAGCCTTTAAGGGGGATGGCACTTATAACTATAACGGAAAAGTTATTTTTCAAAATCCCGGCAACATTGCTGATGCACTTAAGTTAGCCATTTTTTTGAGCGGATGCACACCGCTTACTGGTTATACACAAAATAGACCTATCCAGATGATTCGATATGGAAAGCCTTTTGCCACTTGGAATCTTTCTGTTACGGATGTAGGGGAAGGCGCGGTTTGGTGTCCACAAACAGATTTGGGAACATGGGTAATGCGCCAAGGTGACACTATTTGTATTACAGGTAATTGTTACTGGCTCCTACGCGACACCGTGCCGCTTGACGCCACCAATCGCAATGACGTACAGGTGATCCAGAATGGCTGGGTCAAGGTGGTAGGCGGTGATCCGGGGGCGGCGGATCTGCGGCGTGTATTGCGGGTGCCGGGGACCTTCAATTGCAAACCGGCCTTTGGCGACGAAGCCCCTCAGGTCAGCTTTGTCAAAGCCAACTTTGATCTGCTCTATGACTACCACCAACTGGAAGAAGTGGTCAATGATTGGCTCTTTGCCCAGCGCGCTCGTCATCGTCGCCGCGCCCGCCGCCAACCGACCGAGCAGG
The DNA here is from genome assembly GCA_021405325.1 of Caldilinea sp. CFX5. Next base: position 19,980 of record QWII01000143.1, read on the forward strand.
AGACCAACGATGTGCGCGCCCGGTTCAACCAGCAACAGTCGCTGGTCGATCTGCTGCGCCGTCATGGTTATCAGGTGAGCTATCAACATGGCGCGCAGACGCGGCTGGCGCGACCGGGGCGGGATCGCTTCCACACCTCCGTCACCGTCTTTGCCGCCCACGGCGATGTGCCGGAGCGTTCGGTGCACTTTAGCACTAATGACCCGCTCTACAGCGCCGAACGGGTCAACGAACAGACCGGCTTGTTGCGGCGCCGGCTCTATGACGCCTTTGCGGTCTACGCCCTGCTCGATCATGGTGGCGACTGGCAGGCCGCTTTTCGGGCTGCGGCCAAAGCGGTGGAAACACACACTGACGGTGGCGTGAGTTGGCAGGAATCCCAGGCAGATAAGGTATAATAGGGTCATGGTAATACCGTGAAGGCGCGTGCAGCGCGGTCACTACCCCAGAGCTTACGCAACAATCGTTGGTGAAAACAGACCAGACCTCCGGGAAGGGGTCAAGAGCAACACCGGTTTACAAGCCGACGTTTGACCCCTTCCCGGAGGTCTGGTCGGCCTGTACGTAAGTCCTGTACCCAACGAGGAGACCTTTTATGACAACGGTAGCGCAACATGATCTGCTTGAACGAACAGCACACCAACCCACTGAACCTGATTGGGAGCGCGGCTGGCGTTACGAAACAATCCAACTGGTGGATGGCAAAGAGGAGTTGGTGCGCATTCCCCTCACCGATGAAGAGGTCCTTCATCCACAAGAAGGATATATTATGCCCGAACGTACATATCATGAAACGATCTGTCGCGATCTCAGCGATATGCTGCTGATGCGCTATAAAGATCAAGTTGAAATGGCCGTTTTTCATGATTTGAGCTTTGAGTGGGACAAACCTGACCTCAAGGACCATGCGCCTGACATTGCCATTGTACCCCATGTGCATGACCGTGATGCTGATCGCGAGAAGTTCATCGTCGCCGAAGAGAAGACACGCCCGCTGTTAATTATTGAAGTTGTTTCACCGAAGACGCGTAACAATGATCGATCCACCAAGGTCAAGCAGTATGCACGAGCAGGTGTGCAAGAGTATCTTTATATTGACCATTGGACGCGCAAGGGACAGGAGATTTGGGAAGTTGTCGGTTTTCGGCTGGAAGAAGGACAATATGTGCCCCTTGTACCGGACGAAGATGGCGCAATCTACTGCCGAAGCGTAGGCTTGCGCATTGGTATTGAAAACGGTAAGGTGTGGGTCGAAGATGCCGAAACCGGCCGGGATCTGCTTACACCCTTGGCTATACAACAGGCCCTACATGTGGCGGAAGAAGCGCGCTTCGGCTGCTCTGCGCGCATTGCCGAATTAGAAGCACAAATGCGAGCGTTAAAAGGTGAATAGCTAAGCCCAACATAGACAATTACTCAGCCATAACAAACCGGCGCACCTTATGGTAATGGTGCGCCGGTTTGTTTTTTACTTTTGCGCATTTATCGATTTACAATCCTGTATGGTACACTACCTCTCAACTTTGCCAACCCTTTGCAGCCTACTCGTTCGCTAATCGATTGATTGGTAGTAAAGACTTATGAAGGTTAGGAAAATAAACCGGTAATCGTAGTAATCGTAGGTGCGGTTTGTAACCGCACGGTTCTCAGGGAACAAGTGCGGTTACAAACGGGAACAAGTGCGGTTACAAACCGCACCTACGATTACCGAAACAAATTTTTAACTCCCATTAGTCTTTGGATGGGCGGGGGAAAGACTAAAGTCTTTACTACCAATCATCATAGGCCAACCCAGGAGCGTGACGCGCATGAGTTTCTCATCACTCTTTGCCTACCCAACCGAAAGCACGCCTGCACCCATTGCCGACCAACCCTTTCTGACCCACTGGACGCACAGCCAGTGGCAGAAGCTCTTTGCCCTGACCCAAACCTACCGCTACAGTGTTGGTGATTGGGTGATTCGGCAGGGGGCGACGGATCGCGCGTTCTATCTGGTCGCCTTTGGTCGGCTGGAAGTGGTGGGAAATGTGGGTGGCAAGAATAATCAACGCCTGGCCCTGATCGAAGCGGGGGCGATTGTCGGTGAGCAAAGTTTTCTTGATGGCCGTCCTCAGCCGCTAGATGTACGCGCTGTCACTGAAGCCGAAACAGTGCGCCTGAGCTTTGAAGCCTTCGCCATCTTTGCCGCCCGTGAACCTGCGCTGACGCGTGATTTGGCCCTGGAAATCGGACGAATTGTTTCGTTACGGTTACGAGCAGCAACAGGAACGGGGTAACGCCACATCGTCGCCAACTACACATTTACACAACACGAATCACGCAACACGAATCACCAATCACCCAACCGGAGAATCGCTTGTGGAAGCTGCCAAAATTTTTCCCAACTACCTGCAAATACCCCAACGGTTGCCCATTCCTGTTTGGCACGGCCTGCGCGTGCTGAGTGTGGGGGTGGCGCTGGGGTTGTGTATGGTGTTGATCGTGCGCCCGGAACTGGGGTTGTGGCTCTTCTGGCAGATGTTGATTCCCTTTGTGCCGCTGCTCTTTTTTATGGCCCCTGGCGTTTGGCGCAACATCTGTCCGCTGGCGGCGCTGAACCAGACGCCGCGGCTCTTTCAGTTCACCCAAGGCTTGACGCTGCCCCGCTGGATGCAGGAATATGGCTATGTGATTGCCATCACACTCTTCCTGCTGATTGTGCCGGCGCGCAAGTTGCTCTTTAATACCAACGGTGTGGCGACGGCGCTGCTGATTCTGCTCTTGCTGATCGCCGCCTTTGTCATGGGTAACTTTTTCAAGGGTAAGAGCGGCTGGTGCAGCAGCATTTGCCCGCTGTTGCCGGTGCAGCGCATCTATGGGCAGACCCCTTTCCTTACCGTGCCGAACAGCCACTGTCAGCCCTGTCTAGGCTGCACCAAGAATTGCTACGACTTTAACCCGCGCGTCGCCTACCTGGCCGACCTGCACGACCCGGATCGTCACTTTGCCGCCTACCGCAAATTTTTTGTCGGTCTCTTCCCCGGTTTTATTTTCGCCTTTTATACCTTGCCCAGTGCGCCGGCCATTTCCGCCCTCAGCCTCTATGGGCAGGTGGCGCTCTATGCGCTGGTGAGCGTGGCCCTCTTTTTTACGGCGGACAGCTTTGTCAAAACCACCAGCAACAAGATCACCGTCCTCTTTGGCGCGGCGGCGCTCAACCTCTACTACTGGTTCAACGCCGTGACCATCGGCAAGCTGGTTGCTGACCCGGCGCCGCTGTGGGTAGTCTGGCCGCTACGGGCCATTGTGCTGGCGTTGACGCTGATCTGGATCTACCGCACCTACCAGAAAGAACACACCTTTATCGAGTTGATCTTGACGCCGCAGAGCAGTGGTCGAGAGGCCGCTAACGACTCGTTGGTCAGCCATCACGCCAGCCTGGCCGGCAGCCCGGAGGTCTTGATCGAGGGCAAGCGCATTGTCGTCGAAAAGGGCAAAACGCTACTGGAGATTATCGAAGCTAACGGCTTGCCGATTGAAGCCGGTTGTCGCATGGGCGTCTGTGGCGCCGACCCGGTCTGCATTGTCAAGGGCATGGAAAAGCTCTCCAAAATCAGCAGCGACGAACGCACGACACTGGAACGGTTGGGCCGCGGCGAAAATACACGTATGGCCTGTGTCACCCGTGTTCGTGGCAATGTGGCAGTGTCGCTCAAGGCAGAGCAACCCAAGCAATTCACCACCAGCATTGTCGCCAGCTTCCCCTATGACAAAGCAGTGAAAAAAGTGGTGATTGTGGGCAACGGCATTGCCGGCGTCACGGCGGCGGATCATGTGCGCCGCCACCATCCGACTTGCGAAATTCATCTCATCGGGCGCGAACGGCATCATCTCTACAACCGCATGGGCATCACGCGCCTCATCTATGGGCGCTCGGCCATGAGCGGTCTCTATCTCATGCCGGAGAAGTGGTATGATGACTATGCGATTACAACCTGGCTCAACACCCACGTCACTGCCATTGACAAGGCGACGCGCAAAGTGACGCTCGGCACCAGCGAGACGCTTGACTATGACCGGCTGATCCTCACCACCGGCAGCCAGAGCTATGTGCCGCCGTTGGAGGGCTATGGCTTGCCCGGCTCCTTTGTCCTGCGCACGGCGGAAGACGCCATGGCGATCCGCGCCTTTGTTCAGGAACGCATTTGCCGCCATGGCGTGGTGGCCGGCGGCGGGTTGCTGGGGCTGGAAGCGGCCTATGGGCTACACAAACTAGGATTGAACGTAGCTGTCCTCGAACGCTCGCCGGCGCTGCTGCGGCGGCAGTTGGACGAGGCTGGGGCGCGCTGCCTGCGCCAATATCTGGAAGGGGTCGGCCTGCAAATTATCACTGAAGCCGAAACCGCCGCCATCCATGGCCAAGGGCGGGTGCAGCAGGTGACGCTCAAGGATGGACGCACGCTGCCTTGTGACCTCTTCCTGGTCGCCGCCGGCATTCGCGCTGAAATTGATTTGGCAAAGCAGATAGGGCTGGCAATCAAGCGGGGCGTGGTGGTCGATGCCCAGATGCGCACCAGCGATCCCGCCATCTTTGCCGCCGGTGATGTGGCTGAGTTCAACGGGCAGACGCTGGGGCTATGGCCGGTGGCGGTCAGTCAGGCGGAGACGGCGGCGATCAATGCCGTCGCGCCGCTCAATGCCGCCCCGGCGACTTACACCGAAATCGTGCCGGTGACGATGCTCAAAGTGGTGGGGGTCGATCTCACTTCGATTGGGCGGATCGAGGCCAAAGGGGCGACTGAAAGTGAAATCGTCGTTGCCGAGCCGGCAGATAATCGCTACCGCAAGTTGGTAATTGCCGACGGCAAAATCGTGGGCGCCATTTTGTTGGGCTATCCGGCCCTAGCGCCGGCGCTGGCGGAAATCAGTAAACAAGGACTGGACATCAGCAGTCATCTACCTGCCCTACGCAACGGCGATTGGGACAAGCTGAAAACCTTGGTCGAATAACCTGCTCGCTCCCACGCTCGGCGTGGGAGTGGCGGCTGGGCGCTCCGCGCCCCCTCCCGACTTGGCGACGACCCCCGGACGCGGAGCGTCCCCTCTGCATTCCCACGCTGAGCGTGGGAACGAGTAATTTGGAGAATGCTATGCCCGATTTGATCGGTCGCAAACTTGGTAAATATGAATTGGTGGAGCGGTTGGGCCGCGGCGGCATGGCCGCGGTCTACAAGGCATACCAGCCCGGCGTCGAACGGCATGTCGCCATCAAGGTGATGCACGGCCACCTGAGCGACAACCCGGAGTTGGTGCAGCGTTTTCAACGGGAAGCGCGCAGCATCGGCCAGTTGCAACACCCGCACATTGCCCGCGTCATCGACTTTGACGTGGAAGCCGATGTCTCATACATGGTCATGGAGTATATCCAGGGCGGCGCGCTCGATGGCTATTTGAAACAAAAAGGGATGCTGTCGGTGGACGAGGCTGTGCGCATCACCCTGCAACTGGCCGACGCCTTGGCCTATGCGCACCAGCGGGGCATGGTCCATCGCGACATCAAACCGGGCAACATCCTCTTTGTGGATGAGAGCCACAGCCACGCCCTGCTCACCGACTTCGGCATTGCCCGGCTCCTGGACGAGCAAAACCAGATGACCATGACCGGCGCATTGGTCGGCACCCCGAACTACATGAGTCCTGAAGCCGCGCGCGGCGAACCGTGTGACGCCCGCGCTGATATTTATAGCCTGGGTGTTGTTCTTTATGAGATGGTCACGGGTCGCACACCTTATGCCGCCGACACGCCCTACAGCTTTCTCATGAAGCAGGCCAACGAGCCGCTGCCGCCCCCGCGCACGCTCAACCCCAAGCTGCCCGCAGCAATCGAAACGGTACTGCTCAAGGCATTGGCGAAGGAGCCGGCGGCACGCTATCAAAGCGCCGCCGACTTTGCCACGGCGTTGCGCATGGCGCAAGCGGTTGCTGGTTCAACCGCCAGCGGCCCTTTACCCATGACTCAACCCAAGACCCAGCCAAAGCGGTCGTCACGCACACCCTTGGCGCTGGCGGCGGTTGGCGTCATCATTGTGGCCCTTGCCACTGTCTTTGCTCTCCTGCGCTTGGATGGGGACATGCCACCGGTCCAACCTGCGCCGACAGCAACGGCAGAATTGGTGGCGGCAGCGGCTACGGCTACCACAGCGCCTCAAACCAGCGAACTGACCGCTAGCGCCGCCATCACATCCGCAGCAATTGCAACTGCACCAATCACCACAACAAGCACGACGCGCAGTGATACGACAGCGCTTACGGTTTCAGCCGTGATCAGCAGCGATACGCCATTGACTGGCACGGCAACGGTGACTGGCGTCGCGCCCATCACGGCCAGCATTGCGCCGACCACCACGGTCGCCACCACGGCCACGCTCCCCACGACGGCTACCATGCTGGCCGCCGCGCCCCTTGGTACACTCCGTTTTGTCGATACGGATAGCACACACGTCGGCGACTTCCAGCTCACGCTCAACCAGATGCGTCTGCCCCCGGCGAATCATCATTATGAACTGTGGCTGGTGGGCGACGGCGACAGCGCACTTCAGCTAGGGACGCCCACGGTCGAACAGGGGCGGATTCGTTACCAGGGGGCAAGCGACCAGAGTCTACTGGCCGACTACAACAGCGCCGAGTTACGCATTGTGCCTGACAGCGGCGACGGGGCAGGCGAAGTGGTTTTGGTCAGCCATCAACCGCCGGTGCTGGTCGCCGCCCTGCGCGATCTGCTGACGGGTGATGGCGCAACGAATGCCGGTCTATTGCCCAGTGCTAACGCCCAGTTTGACATTGCCCTGCAACATAGCGGCTTCCTGGCCGATGCCCTGACCGCCGCCAACTTTGACGAGGCGCGCCGCCATGCCGAACACATTGTCAACATCCTCGACGGCGCTAACGGCGCCCACTATGGCGACCTCAACGGTGACGGACAAGCGCAAAATCCGGGCGACGGGTACGGACTGCGCGCCTATTTGATAGATGCCGCCACCGCCGTTGACACCCTCTTGACCACGATAACCGCCACAACATCATTGCCCTTTTACGCCGACCGGGTGCTGGCCGCCGACCGTAATAGTCTGGCTGCCATTACCGCAACTATTGAAAGCGCCCTCAAGGTCTTTGCGGCGGATACGGTGGAAGAGGCGCAACCCTTTGCCGCTGCGGTCAATGCACAGCTTACCGCTGTGCGTGATGGTCGCGACTTGGACGAAAATGGCGTGCTTGACCCGCTCCACGACGAAGGGGGTCTGCTGGCGGCCCATGAGTACGCCCTGCGGCTGGCAGATTACACTTTTACCAATCCCGCCGAGGCCGCCCAAGCAGCTATCGCCACAACCCAACAACCGGTCGGTTTTCTGCGCTTTAGCGACGGCGCGCCCTTGACAACCACCGCGGCAGCCGATGCTGGTTATGGCGATTATGGCAGCGACAGTTACGGCGGTGGTTACGGCAGCGACAGCACAACCGCTGCGCCTGACGGCCCCGTCCCGGCCAGCCGTTTTACCTTGGAGTTGAATCACCTGCCGCGACCGCCACGCGACCGCCAATATGTGGTTTGGCTGGTGAACGACGAAGGGCAGGAACGCGCCTTAGGTGCGCTGCCGCCGGCGGCCAGCGTTGTTCTCACCGGCGCCGCCGAGGAGAATCTGTTATTGACCTACAACCGGGTGGTGATCACGGCTGAACCGGCTGGCGATCTGCCCGCCAGTCGCAGCGAGCAGATCGAGTTTAGCGGAGAACACACAACCGCCTTTATGACCCCCTTCCGCACGGCGCTCTTTGTCAGCGAACCCTACCAGACCGGGCTGCTCTCCGGCGCCCGCCGCCAGATGACCATTGCCATTGCCCACAGCGGCTTTCTGCAAGATGCGCTGGATGACAATCTGGCCGAGGCGCGGCGTCATGCCGAGCATATTATCAATGTGATCGAGGGCAAAACGGGCAAGCACTTTGGCGATCTCGACGGCGACGGCATGGCGCAAGATCCGGGCGACGGCTTTGGCGTGCGCCCCTATCTCGCCGCCGCTCGTGAAGCAATGGCCCAAGCCACCGCCGCCATGACCGCCACCGCCGACAGTCGTTTCTTTGCCGAGCGCTACCTCGCCGCCAATGACCACACGCTGGTGCTGCTGGAAAAGGCGTATGAAAAGGCGCTGCAAATCTTCGCCGCCGACAGCGCCGATGAAGCCCGCCCCTTTGCCGCCGAGTTACGCGTCTTGCTCGACGCCGCGCTGAACGGTGAGGATGTCGATGGCAATGGCGTTGTTGATCCACTGGCGGATGAGGGGGGCATTCTTGTGTTATATGAGGCGGGGCTATTGTTAGGTGAGTTCGCGATTTATCCTACGCTACCAGCAATCCCGTAAGCGTCCACCGCAGTTTCACTGCAAATCGAATCATTGCTTCCGTGTTCCTTCCCTCTGTGTTTAGTCTTTTTGAACGATACAAAGACTAAACACAGAGGGAAGGAACACGGAATATATATTGCCATGTGCGCGGGTTTGACAACCGGCGCACAATTTTTTATGATAAGAGTTATTGTCTCATGATCTAAAACTGTCCCACGATATAAGACACGACATAAGACACGACATAAGATACAGCGATATCAACCAATGAGCATGAACGTTCAATCCATTACCCGTGCTTTCACCTTGTTACGCACCATTGCCCAACACCCCGAAGGCATCAGTGTGACCGATCTGGCGCGACAAACCAAGCTGCATAAGAGTACAGTTTCGCGCTTGATCCTGACCCTGGAAGGCGAGCGGGCCGTGGATCGTCACGGCGGTACGTTGCACATCGGCACGGGCATCGCCGAACTGGTAGCTACGGCCATCCACCCGGCGACGTTGACTGCCCTGGTTCATCCCTATTTACGCTCACTCGTCAACACCATCAATGAGACAGCAGGGCTTTGCATTCCCGAAGACGATTGCACCTTCTACATTGACCAGGTCTTGACCGATCACTACATCCAAATTCGCAACTGGACGGGGGAACGTTATCCGCTCCACACAGTCTCTTCGGGCAAACTTTTTCTGGCCTATGCCACCGAAGAACGGCTGACCCACTACCTGGCCCACCCCCTTGCCGCCACCACAGCGCGTACCATCACCGACCCGGTTGCGCTCCGCCGTCATCTGGCAATGATCCGCAAACAGGGGTATGATTGGTCATTTGAAGAGTTTACCGAGGGGCTTGCTGTTGTTTCAGCGCCGATCTTTGATGCGCAGGGTGGCGTGATCGCCTCGATCTATATTTGCGGCCCCACCTTGCGCTTTCCGCCGGAAGGCAAGCAGAATGAAATTACGGCGCTGGTCGTCGGCGCCTGTCAGGAAGTGAGCAAGCGCATTGCCGCTCGTCAGCTTCCACTGAGTCACGAAGGATTAGCAAATGTTTTGTAGTAAAGACTTATGAAGATTGTTAATCTATTTCGGTAACGAGGAGTTCGCGCGTGGCGGGTGCCCCTCGGGCGCGAACTCCTCGTTACCGGTTTATTTACGTAACTCTCATTAGTCTTTCTACGGCGCTACAATACCAAGGATTAACGTCATGACAACCATGTTGAAAGAAGCCAAACGCTGGCCCGGCAGCGAATGGCTGAAGGATCATCCCAACGCCTTAGAAAAGGTCTACGACGGGGCCAAAGTTGCCCTCGAACAGCTTTACCCCCTCCTCAAGCGCATTAGCCCCAGCTTCACCGAAAAATTTATGATCTGGAATGAAGAGATCGCCAAGGGCTATCTCTTCAATTGCCAGATGTGTGGGCAGTGCATTCTCCATAGCACCGGCATGACCTGCCCGATGAACTGTCCCAAAAATCTGCGCAACGGTCCCTGTGGCGGCGTGCGCCATAACGGCCATTGCGAGGTGATCCCGGAGCGCATGTGTGTCTGGGTGCAGGCATGGGAACGCAGCGAGGCAATGCCGGCCTATGGCAAGGAGATCATCTGGTTGCAGCCGCCGGTGAATCGTTCGCTGCAAGGCACATCGGCCTGGATTAACATGTTTGAAGGGATCGATCAGAAGACGCCGGCCGGATGGGTGTCGGTGGCGGAGTTGGAGAAATTGGGTAACTAGTACAGAGCGGCCTAAGTAAGCCAGTCGGTCAGTAGGACAGTAAGTCAGTCACTGTCTCACTGTCTCACTGTCTCACTGGCAACTATGGGTTTAT
>QWII01000144.1 GCA_021405325.1 Caldilinea sp. CFX5
CGCTGTCGCCTTCATAGATGTAGTAAGGGGCCGGCCAATCTTCGCCTTGGGACGGTACGTACTCATTTGCGTTCATGATCGATTCACTCCTTCTCTGGCGCATAGGCGCTATTCGCCTGGGAAGCAGTATACCACAAATCGGCTAGAAAGAATAGCATGGCGTTAATTTCCTATCCAAAGCCGCAGCAAATTTGTGCCAGTTAACTTTAACTACTTCCGTGTTCCTTCTATCCGTGTTTAATCCTTTATGGTTGTCCTAACGACTAAACACAGATAGAAGGAACACGGAAGTAGCGATAGCCGACTACTGCGCTTCCCAGCGAATGTCCATGTCTTCCCGGTCGCCTAACGCCTGGCGCAAGAGGGCAACCAACGCCGGATCAGCGCCGCGCTGTTCAAACATGTCGATGGTGGTCGGGTTGAGATAATAATCCTGGTCGTCGCCCCCTTCTTCTTCCAATTGGGCGCGCAGGAAGGCGAGTTGATCTTCACTAACATTGCCGAGGTGAACGCCGGATTGGGCATCAAATAAGCGAATCATAGGTCACTCCTGTTATTGTAGAATGTTGCGATTGGTTGGGTCTGGCCCTTTGATCTTGGGCCGAGTCCAACCAAAAATCAGTCAGGTACACACCAAAGGCAGAAAACTGCTAGAAATCAATGAGGCAACAATGGCAAAAGGACAACGCTACCCCGCCGAAGCGCAGTGGCTGGTCGATGAACGCACCGGCGCACGCATCCGGCAAATCACCAATCACCCATCCGTTCACCACCACCCCTTTTTCATGATCCCAGCCTATGACGACGCCATGCGCTGGTTGATCTTCGCCGCCGAACGCACTGGCAGCCCCCAACTCTTTGCCGAAGAACGGGCGACCGGCGACCTGATCCAACTCACCGACCGACCTGACCTGGGCGATTGGTCGATCCACCCGTCGCGGGATGGGCGCTACGTCTATTTCACAGCGGGAACTGGTGGCTGGCGCGTCAATATTGCAACACAAGAGGAAGAACAACTGGTTGACTTTGCCGCATTGGCCGCGGCCACCGGCGCTGTCGCCATGCGTGAACAGGGCATGGTCGCCGCCGCGATGGGAACGACCGCGCTCAGTCACAATGACCGCTACTGGGCGGTTAAATTCAATGCCGGTAAGGATGCTTGTCTGGCGATTGTCGATACAGCCAGCGGCAAGAGTGAGATTATCCTACGTCGCGACACCGTGGCACACATCCAATTCTGCCCCGATGATGACAACTTGCTCTTCTACGCCGGGCCGCTGACGGATCGGGTCTGGGTCATCAACCGAGATGGCAGTAACAACCATCGTCTTTACCAGCGCACACCGGGCGAATGGATCACCCATGAAACCTGGATTCCCGGCACACGCGAGTTGGCCTTTGTCGATTGGCCTAAGGGTGTGCGCTGCATCCAGGTTGGCACCGGCGTCGAACGGCGGGTTACGTCCTTCAACGCCTGGCACCCAGTCTGCAACCGCACCGGAACCTTGATGATCGCCGACACCAACTTCCCCGACATCGGCCTGCAACTCTTTGACCCACGCGATGGCGTCGGCGCGCCTAAGACGGTCTGTTATCCCGAAGCGTCCAGCATGGGCGAACACTGGGCTGGTCCCTTCCCCTATGACAAAGGGCCGATCTCCGTCTATGCGCCGCAACATACCCATCCCCACCCCTCGTTTTCGCCTGATAGCCGTTTTGCCGTTTACACGAGTGATCGCACCGGCTACGCTCAACTCTATGAGGTTGAACTGTAACTTTGCTCGTTCCGCCGCACCCGAAGGGTTCCCGCCGGCGGAATGCCGACTGGACGCTCCGCGTCCCTATACGCAAAAAGCTAGAATAAGGAAGGTTTTATGAGCCTCAACCCGCCCCTTGACATTGCCCTTATCGGCACGGGCAACCGCGCCCAAACCCAATACGCCCCGCTCTTTGAAGCGCTCAAACCCTGGGTGCGCCTGGTGGCCGTCTGTGATCCAGTGAAAGAAAATGTGGAAGCGATGGCCGACCGGCTTGATGTGGCGGCGTTCACTTCCGTGCGCGAACTGGTGAAAGCGCGACCGATGGAAGCAGCCCTCATCGTCGCGCCCATTGACATTCATCACGCTGTCTCCTGCTATCTCATGAGCCACGGCATTCATTGCCATGTCGAAACGAGCATGTGCAACCTGCTGATGCAAGGGCAGGAGATGGTCAAGACGGCCCACGACAATAAGGTCATCCTCCGCATTGCCGAAAACTTTTTCCGCTTCCCCTTTGATCGCATCGCCAAGAAGATCGACGAAACCGGTTTTCTAGGCGAGGTCAAGCGGCTGATGTGTATCCATGACCACACCGGCTATCACGACAACTCGCGCTGGATCTACTTCTTTGGCGCGCACCCAACCTACGTTCAGTCGATCCACCACACCATGCCGGTCATTGCGCACAACGAGTCAGCCCATCGACGGCACAGCAGTGAAACCTTCCGCGCCCACTTTTTCACCTTTCCCGGTGACAAGCTGGTGATCGATCAAGCCGCCAACATCAAAGGGTTATTAGGCCGTTACCCGCGCCCTGGTTATACGGAAATCGACGGCGCGCGTGGTACAATTGTCCGGCAGGCGACCGACCAGAGCAACCCCAACCGCCACTGGCACGCCACCGCCGAAGTGCGCTACAGTTCCGATGCCGTCCTCGACACCAAAGCGGCGGCGGATCAGATTTTCCCGATTCAGCACCACGGCGAAGATGGCTGGTGGATCGCCACCTACGTTGATCTGCCAGTGGGCCGGGTTGAATACAAAAACCCCTTCCCCAAACCGACCGGCGGCGAAAAGCTCCACGAAACGCGCGACTACTACAACGCCGCCATCATGGATCACATTGTCGATTTTGCCCAGGCGGTGCGCGGTGTCAAACCCTCCGAATATACCGATGCCGACGCGCTCATGGCCATGATGATGGAAGTGGGTTGTCGCGAATCGTCGCTGCAAGAGGGCAAACGGTTGGCGCTGCCCTTAACCGGCGATCTCGAATCGGAAAACGAAGTGCGCATGGCCCTGCGGGTGAAACATGGCGTCGATCCGATGGATATTGAAGGTATGTTAGAGCGCGCCATTCCTAGACCATAATCGAAAGAAGCAAACATGATGACATCAACAAACGCCACGGATAGTTTTACTGCCGTCGCAATTGCGATCACCGATCGCCGCACCATTAAACAATTTTTGCCCGAACCGGTCGCCCCCGCCACCCTTGCCCAACTGATCGACCTGGCGGTTTGGGCGCCGAATCATCGCCTCAACGAACCGTGGCGCTTTTATGTGCTGACCGGCGATGCTCGCCGCCGGCTGGGTGACATTGCCGCCGCTATCACCACCGCCAAAGTCGGCGCAGCCGGTGGCGACCCGGCGGTGACAGCGCGCAAAGCCAGTGAGGCCGCTGCTGCTTGGTCGAGCGTCCCGTCTTTGCTCTTTGTGACGATGGTGGGCGATCCCAACCCGGAGATCGATTTGGAGAACTATGGCGCGGTCTGCTGTGCGATCCAGAATTTCACATTGGCGGCTCATGCGCTGGGTATTGGCACTTCGTGGAGTAGCGGCGCTGTAGCGGCTGCGCCGGATTTGTTAACCCTGGTGGGCGCTGGCGCAAACGAACGCATGGTGGGCTTGCTGCGTGTTGGTTATCTCGACCCGGCGCTGGCATCGCCCAAAAGCCGACGCACACCGGGCGCGACCTTCACGCGCTGGGTTGAATAAGGGCTTGCCCGTCCCGTAGGGGCGCTTGAGTTTAGGGGTAAGAGGAGAATGTTCTTCTCTAAACTCAACCGTCCCTACGGGACAAAAGCAATTCATGAACAGTTACAGCTTCTGCGAGAGTTTGGTATATAATGGGGTGATCGGCTCCCTTCCCTATGCAGTACCATTCAACCAGGAGGCAACCTATGCAAGCAGCAGCGGCATTTCTTCAAGCGCGCGATTTTTTATTGACTCATCGCACTGATTACACGACAGCCTACCGTGACTTCCGCTGGCCCCAGTTACAGGAATTTAACTGGGCGCTCGACTATTTTGACCCCTATGCTCAGGGGAATCAGCAACCGGCGCTCTGGATTGTCAACGAGAGCGGCGAGGAGGTGCGACGCAGCTATGCCGAGATGAGCCGCCGCTCTAACCAGGTTGCCAACTTTTTGCATAGCCAAGGGGTGCAGCGCGGGGATCGGGTCTTGGTCATGTTGCCGAATGTGTTGCCGCTCTGGGAGGTGACGCTGGCTGCGCTCAAGTTGGGCGTCGTCATTTCGCCAGCCACTACGCTCCTGACCGTAGCCGACCTGCAAGATCGGGTGGTGCGCGGCGGCATTCGCCATGTCATCGCCGACCAGAGCAGCGTCGAAAAAGTGAATCAACTGACCGGGCTGGCGACCCGCATTGTTTGCGGCGGCGCAGCCCCTGGTTGGGTTGCTTATACCGAAAGCGATCAGGCATCAACCACCTTTACCCCGGATGGCCCGACCCAAGCCAACGACCCGTTCCTGCTCTACTTCACCTCCGGCACGACGGCGCAACCAAAGATGGTTCTGCACACCCACCAAAGCTATCCGGTTGGTCATCTCTCCACCCTCTACTGGATCGGGCTGCAAGAAGGCGACATTCATTACAACGTCAGTTCGCCGGGGTGGGCCAAACATGCCTGGAGCAGTTTCTTTGCGCCTTGGAATGCCGGTGCTTGTATCTTTGTCTATAACTATGCCCGCTTTGATGCCAAGAAGGTGTTAAACGCGCTGGTGCAATATGGCGTCACTACACTGTGTGCGCCGCCGACGGTCTGGCGTTTGTTGATTTTGGAAGAGTTGACCAGCTACCCAGTTAAATTGCGCGAAGTGGTCAGCGCGGGTGAACCGTTAAACCCGGAAGTGATAGAGCGCGTGCAGGCAGCTTGGGGCGTGACCATCCGCGACGGCTACGGTCAAACGGAAACCACAGCACAGATCGGCAACACGCCGGGCCAACCGGTCAAGTTAGGAGCTGTGGGGCGACCGCTGCCGGGTTATGAAATTGTTCTGTTGGATGGAGATGGCAACCACGCCAACGATGGCGAAATCACACTCCGCCTCCACCCACGTCCGCTGGGGGTGATGGCCGAGTATGCCGATAGTGCGGAACGAACCGCGGCAGCGCTGGGTGGCGAATACTACCACACTTCCGACACGGCCACATGCGACGCTGACGGCTACTACTGGTACGTAGGCCGCACCGACGACGTTTTCAAAAGCGCCGACTACCGGGTCAGCCCCTTCGAGCTGGAAAGCGCGCTGATCGAGCATGAACTGGTGGCCGAGGCGGCGGTGGTGCCTAGTCCTGATCCTGTGCGCTTGAGTGTGCCGAAAGCCTACGTAGTACTGAAGCCCGGTGTTGAACCCAATCGCGCCGCCGCGTTGGCGCTGTTCCAATTCACACGGACACGGCTGGCCCCCTACCTGCGCATCCGCCGCTTGGAATTTTATGAGCTGCCCAAGACCATTTCGGGAAAAATTCGGCGCGTCCAGTTGCGTGGCCGCGAAGCTGAATTACAAGCCAGCCGCACCCGTGGCGCGTATGAGTTCTGGGAAGAAGATTTTGCTGAACTAAAATGAAAATAAGGACACCCTGATTGAGCCGCTCGTAGCCGGTCCGTGACCGGCGGCCCCATCGCCGGTCACGGACCGGCTACGAGCGGGCTGAGTCGTCAATTATTCTGTTGTCAGAAACTGCACAACCGCTTGCGGGGCCATTGCCATCAAGCCGCCGTCCACCGGCAGCACGACGCCGGTGATCCAGCGTGCTTCGTCGCTGGCAAGGAAGAGCGCGGCCCAGGCTATATCCCAGGCGTCGCCCTCGGTGCCGAGGGGGGCGGCTTTGCGGCGCAGGTCACGCATCTCGCCTTCGACGCGACCGGCCACCATCGAAGAATAGATCATCCCTGGCGCAATACAGTTGACTCGCACCCCTTCGCGCCCGTGGTGGAGCGCCATGTTGTGGGTGAGGGAAATGACGCCACTCTTGGAGACGGCGTAGGGTGCATTGTTCCAGAGACCAGGCCGAATGCCATCGACTGACGCCACGTTGATAATCGCGCCGCCACCCCGTTTCACCATCTGCGGAATGGCGTGCTTGCTGGCTAGTACCATGCTCTTGAGGTTAATCGCCATCACCTGATCCCAGGCGCTTTCCTCCACCTCGGTGACTTTGCCGTTGCCGCTCACGCCCACATTGTTGAAGAGCAGATCGACGCCACCAAAGTGATCGACAGCCGCCGCGACAAGCGCTTGGCAATCGGCTTCTTTACTCACATCGGCTGGAAAAACTTCAGCGACGCCGTCTTCGGCCAGAATGGTTTGGCGGGTTGTTTCGGCATTGGTCAGATTGAGATCGGCCAGGAGAACCTGTGCGCCCTCTCTGGCAAAAAGAATGGCCGTGGCTTGGCCTGTGCCGACGGCGGGGCCGCGTGTGCCGGCTCCGGTGATAATGGCGACTTTGTTCTGTAAACGGGGCGGTCTGGTCGGTTTGTCCATAGGGTCTGCAATTCTGTTGGGTATGGGCGGTTCAACAATGGATTGCCATTGTATCATGCCTTTTCTGGCAGCAAAAAGGGCAGCAGGCGGCGGGATGTGGTATACTCAGCTTTCTGCACTACAGTTGGTAGGCAGGCGCAACCGGACAATTTGTCCACCAACAACACTAGAGACAGGCTATTCATGAGTGAAGCTGCTGCCCAAGCGCTTTCGGCGTCGGCGCGTGAACGGATTTACCGCCGCAATTTTGTCTTTTTTTTGATCGACACCCTGCTCTTCACCGGTGCGATGAACATCATCAGCCCGACGACCGTCATCCCCGATTTTGTCCGCCACTTAACCGATTCGGAGATTTTGATCGGCCTCTGCGGCAGTTTGTTCACCATCGGTTTTACGCTGCCGCAACTGCTGGTCGCCCGCTTTATCGTTCGCTATGAGCGCAAAAAATGGTGGTTTGTTGGGCCGAACATTCCGGTGCGCAGCATGATCCTGCTCTTTGCCCTCTTAACCTTTTGGCTGGGGGCGGGACAACCGCAGTTGATCCTCATCGCCTTTTTCACCTGTTACTCCCTTGCGGCTTTCGGCGATGGGTTGGTGGGCGTGCCCTGGGCCGATCTGGCGGCGACCAGCATGGATCACCGCTGGCGGGCGCGCATGTTTGGCATCGCCACGGTGATCATCGGCTGCTTAATGCTCCTGGTCTCGCCGTTGATTGGGGTGATCCTCAGCGAACGGGGGCCGGCCTTTCCCAACAATTATGCCCTGCTCTTTGGCGTGGCCGGGCTGATGTTTGCCCTTTCGACTGTACCGTGCATCTTTATTCAGGAACTGCCGGGGGCAAAAGCTGTGCAGAAAGCGCCGCCTTTTAGCGAATTTTTGCCGGCGTTGGGGCGTCTGTTGCGCGATGACGGACCCTTTCGCGCTTATATCGCCGTCCGCATCGGCACCAACCTCTTTTTGATGGCCGCCCCCTTCTACATCGGCTACGCCACCGTCGAGTTGGGGTTGTCGAGCGAGGTGGCCGTGCCGACGCTGTTGGCGATGCAAACGACCGGCAGTTTAACCGGCGCGCTGGTCTACACCTGGCTCGGCGAGCGGAACAATCTACTCTATATCCGGCTGGCGTTGGGGGCGGCGGCACTGCTGCCAATTTCAGCGTTGCTGGCGGGCGTGGTCGGGCCGCTGCCGCTCTATGTCGGCTTTTTGGTTTCCGGGCTGGCGAACAGCAGTAATCTCTTTGCCGGTTTTCTCAACTGGGTGGTTGGCTATGCGCACTCGGATCAACGGCCCTTATACGTTGGGCTGTCGAATACAATCACGGCGCTGGTCTCGCTCATTGCGCCTGTCATCGGCGGTACGATTGCCCAGCAGCTTGGTTATCGCCCCTTGTTTGTGGTTTCTTTGGTCATGGCGCTGAGCACACTCTTTATCACAGTGCGCTTCCTGCGGGCCAAGCCACAAGAAAGAGTCGTATTGGTGTAGTTCGCAGATTGTGTCACTGATCCCGCATGAGATCGGTTCGCTTGCCGGATTTCTAGCGCTGCCGTTTTGGGTGGCGCTTTGGCGCTTGATCCGTAGGGTGAATGGGGCGTTCATGGCGGGGCGGATGAAACAGACTACAACGGATTGAGGCGGTAACGGATTTTTGATTTTGTATTGAGAACACCAGGCTAGGTAGGAAGGTATGCCTCTGTTTTTGTCCTGTAGGGACGGCTGAGTTTAGGGAAAAGAGAAGATGATCCATGCCTAAACTCAAGCGTCCCTACAGGACGGGCCCACCTATCAGAACTTATTTTACAGAACAGCATCCACACATTCAACAAAATCCGTTCCCGCCTCCATCCGCTGTTGTGTTCCCTACGCATACTCCGCCAAAAACGCAACCAGCGGCGGGTTGATGATCTGCGGGTGGGTCAAGTTGGCGGCATGGGCCGCACCGGGGATGCGCACAAAGCCTTTGCAGTTGGGCAAATTTTTCGCCAGTTGTTCACCCAGTTCAATGGGCACCCCCAAATCGGCATCGCCGTGGGTGATCAAAGCCGGCGCAGTAATTTGCCTCACTTGCGCTGGGCTGATGTCATCGCGCTGCAACAGGTTGTTCATGGCGTGGTAAATCTGATCGCCGGTGCGGGCTTGCCATTTGGGCGTCCATTCCTGCCATAATGCTGCCGTCTCTTCCTTGGGGCCGATAATGGCAGTCATAATCCCTTCCACCAACGGCGGCACGGGACCGACATTTTTCCAGGTGTCGCGCATTTCATAGAATTGCGCCTTGCCCTCTTCCGGGTCGGCGCCGGCTTGGGTACTCATCAAGACCAGCGCTTTCACCCGTTCCGGGTTGCGCAGCGCCAGCCGCAGCGCCGCATAGCCACCTTGTGACATGCCGATGATGGTGGCCTGGTTAATGCCCAGGTAATCCAACAGACCGACAGCATCCGCCGCGGTGTCATAGAGCGAGAAGGGTTGACCATCCCACTGCGTCTGCCCAAAGGCGCGGGCATCAAAGCGGATACACCGATAGCGGGGCGCCAGCACAGCCACCTGCGGATCAAACATCGACTGATCCATCAGAAAGCCGTGCATAAAGAGCAGCGCCGGCCCCGACCCGCCCGAATCTTCATAATACAGCCCTTGACCATTCACTTGCGCAATCGGCATACAGACTCCTTATCCCTACGATCATAGTAATCAATGATGCCGTCCCAGGGGGACGTTGGACATTAGGCGCTTATTATCGATCAAGGTGGCATAGGCGGCAAACCGCTACGCCTGCTTTTCTGCAATCACTCTTCAATGTAACTCACCTGGATCTGGTTAAAAAAGACCTTCACATAGACATCATCCAGCGTGCAATTACCGATGTCATTATCGTCAGTGTCGCCCAGGATTTCAAAGCGCTGCACCAGCGCACTGCCGCTGATTGACGGAATGTCCACTTGATGATTGTGGTCTCTGTACTCGGTGGTCGATGGCGTATTGGGCGTAAAGCCGGTGATTTTAGCGTTGAGTTTGCCCGGCCAGACCGGCAGATCCCAGGCGCCCTGAGCTTCGCTCCAATCGCTTTTCGTCTCTTTCACATGCAATTCAATGTGCGCCCATAACTCTTTCTGGTCGGCGCTGGTGAATAAAACAGCGCTGGCGGTGACATCCGGGCCATGGCCATCAAATTCGCGGTCGCCCCCGATTCTTGGTTGGACACAGGGCTTCGGTGATAAAAGGCTGGATCGTCTCCACCTGCTCCACCACTCTGGGTTGGTTGATGTTGACCGATTGCAGACCCGAAGGCAACTCAAATTCGATACGGTTGCTGCGCCGATCCAGGGGGACGCCATTCTGACCAAGATTGAGGGTGATCAAGTAGCGCGTCGGATTCGCCAGGCTGGACGAGACATTCAACCGTTGATTCTGGTTGTCAACCAGAAAGACCTTAATTTTGGCGGCGTCGAGGTTGTACCCATCAATCGTGATCGAGGTCAAGTTGCCGCTTTCGACAAAGGCATAATCAACATATCCACCACCGGGCGAATGACCTTCTGTTCAACCTCATCGAAAAAACCACAGCCCAACAGGGGCAACATGCAGATGAATAAGAGCAGAAAAAGTTTGCCTTTGACAACGAGTGCAGTGTATATAGCATTATCCTTCATAGATGATCTCAGGCGGGTAAACGGTCAGCGTCCCGGCTTGACCAGTCGTAAACGCCAACGTCCGCACAAGCGAACTGGTAGCAGCGCCGACCAATGCGGCATTTAGCGCAGCCGTCAGATCATGACGCTGCCGGTCGCCGCTGGTAACGGGCGTTGTCGTAATTGAGACACCATCAATACGCAACGCCAAGGGCGGACTCTGCTGATTATCGCCAACGGTAGGTGAAAGCAAATGTAGCAAGCCCTGTGTATTGGTGATCACACTCACGGTCTGCCAGCGCTGATTCTCCTGAGTCAACATCTGGAGGGTAGGCGTTCCTTCTTGTGCTAACCAGAGAGCGGCGCCGCGTAGTGCTTTGAGCAGCAACCAATAGGGCTGAGTAAATAGTAATACAGGTTCAGGGAAGCGCACGGTTTGCCAAAGCCGCTGCCCGCTTTGTCCCAAATCAATGGTAGTCGCCGTCAACTGCTTGCCCGGTTGCCCCTGCCAATCCTCATAGAATGCCAGCGCCAGTTGGGTATTGGCCGTCAGCGTCAGCAGCCCGATGACAACGCCACTGGCCGTCACTGCTTGTATTGGGGTCAACGGTTGGGCCGCCCAGCGTGCCAATCCTAAATGGACACCCGTTGCTTGGGTCAGGCTCTCTGGCGGTAAGCCGTAGGTAGCAGCGGGCGCCACCAATCCGTCATTACGGAGTTTAGCGGCAACAGTCAAAGTGGCCGCGGTGACAACGGCTGTTTTGGGCAAGTGGAAAGTAACCTCTTCCGTCGCGACCGCATCGCCGGCAAAGCGCAAGACCAACTTTTCAGCCCGGTCCGGGAAGGTGCGCCGCACCAATTGGTAGCCGATCACAAATTCATCAATGACCAGTTGACAGGGCGCGTCCGATTCCAGTACCAGGGCCACGGTTAGTTCCGTCGGCAAGGCAGGCTCGTCACCAAGTGCGGTGTCAGTCAGCACCTGGGTAAAAAAGGCGTCAACCTGAGTTTGTAACGCGACCGCTAGTATGTCTCCAGCGTCAAAGTGACCAGCGTTGGCGTCGCCATCCTTGCCAATCTCGCCATCCAACCGCAGAAAAAAGGTCGGGGTGAGCGGTGATGTCGCCGCCGCCACCCCCAACCGGGGCGCGCTGGGATAGCTACGCACGGTCACACCAGCGAGGAGGGCCGGCGTCAACGTTGTGCTGCTATTACTCAGGCGCAACCCAAAACGGGCATCGGTAAAATCGGTCGCCAGCGCAGCAGTATTGAAGTCGGCGACGGTTCGTATCAGTGTGGATGTATCACCGATACGATTCTCGCTTGGCGCTGTGGCGCGCGTCGACGCAAAAGCGCCGGTCGACAAAGCAATTCCTTCCCCAATAAAGAGGTCAAAGGGCGCGCCAAAGGTGGCTGTCGCTGTTGGCTCTTCCACCACCTGCTCGCCATCGACGCGATGCACCGTCACCTTGCTGCTCAGTCCTGACACAAAAGCGTTGACCAGTTGCACAGCCGTCAATTGCCGTGGCGTAGGTAACTCGACCAACACGGCTTGATCAACCGTCTTCGTTACAGCCGCCAGCGCCGGATTTGTGATCGTCTTTGCATTATAACTATACGAATCAAAGTGTCCACGAAAATGGGTCTGCTCCGGCACGAGCCGAAGACCATCAGCAACGCCATCCAGGGCAAAGCGCAAATAAAGCGCCCGGCGAAAGAACGGTTGCGGCAACTCCCCAACGGCCGTATCAATCAGCCATGTTCGCGCAGCACTTACTTGTGTGCTGTTGACCACCGTCGAAACCTGTGTAACTTTCATGCTCCCCGTCTTCTTGCCTTCCGGTCTTCTTGTCTTTTACTGCCCCTATGGTCGCGGCCGAATCCGATCAAGATCCAACCGCAGCTTGGAAACGTTGTTGCCCAGGCTATCAAGATCCCCGCGCAGGCGGTTAAACTGGCTGGAAAAGACGCTAAAATCGGTTTGGAGATTCTTGAAACGCACCTCAAATTCGCCAAAGGATTGGTCTAATTGCCGCTGATCGATCTTAGTCGCCAGGGCGCGGCCCAGGTCAGCGCGAACTTGGGTCAATTCATCACGCGATACGCTGTTCGTCAGGCGCAGGTTCACTTGATCGCGAAAGTTGGTGACATCGGTGTTGAGCGTTGTCAACGTGTTGGATAAGGTTGCTAACGTCGCCTGTAACTCTTGAATGACAGCCAAGCCTGGACGGCGTCTCAGCTCCTCCTGAATATCACGCAGGTCAACTTGGAATTTCCCCAGCACGGCATCGAAGCGACCAACCTCATTCTGCAATTTGCCGAATTGTACCTGAAACGCCTCCGTGCGCTCATTCAACTTGTCGAGCCGCGTCGCGAGGGTTTGCGCGCCTTTGCCCAATTCAGCAAACTGACCCTGTAACGTCTCCAGCTCGCTCCGCTCTGCCTTGCCTTGAAACGCCGTTTGTAAACCGCCGACTGTCCCTTCCACCCCAGCAAGACGATTGGTCAATCCAGCTTGCATCCGGTCCAGTTGACCGACTTTGTTCTCGACCGTTTGGGTTAGCTCCTGTTTGAGAGCCAAGGCGCTCTGCTCCAAGTCAGCGCCCGCCCGGCTGCCCAGGCGGCGCACGGCGCCGGCCGCTGGCGGCAGAGCGGTCAGCAATTTGACCCGTGTCCCTACCGGCAGCTCCTGAGTATTGTGATCCAATAAGGCCGCCACGACGCCATAGACGACCTGCTGCTCGATCTGTTCACCCGTTTGGCCGGCCCGGTTACGCACCGTGGCTTGCACCAGTTCGGTCGTGGCGGCCACCAGTTCCTCCGGTCTACTGGTCAAAGTTTTTAACGTTTCAAACTGGCGACGCAACCCCTCATCGGCGCGGGCCAAGTTGATGTAACTTTGCAGCCAAGGCCCCAACCACTCGGTAAAACGCAAATTCACCATTGCCGCCCCTTGTACGGTAGCCGCCAGGGATGTCATCGTGCCAGCCGTCAGTGGTGTTGTTACGTCCGCCTCCGGCGCCAGGACAACCACCGTTGCCTGACGGTAGCGCCAGGCTTGCAGCCAATCCACGGTCGTCAGCGCCGCAGCATGTGGTTGATAGAAGCGTTGAAAATAGAAATCCACCGCGGTACGCAAGGGCTGCTCCGTCGCCTGTTGATACTGCTGCACAAACTGGGTTAGCGCCGTGCTAATGGCCTGCGGCGTCGGCGCAGCGGCCTCCAGTTGTCCTAATTGCGTTTCCAGGGCGCGCTGTTCCGGCTCGCCAAGTTGCTCCGTCAACGGCGGCGCCAACGTAGCCGTCACCAACCCCTGTAGATCGGTGCGCGCCACAAGACTCTCCCCTTCCTGCAACGCATAGCCATCCGCCACCCGCAACCGTCCCCACGTCGTCGTCAACAGCACCGGCAAATCGACGCGCGGTTGCATTCCGGCCTCATCCATCACCTGCACCACCAGCGTCACCGCCTGCCCCAACCACGGCTGCGGCTGCACCACCGTCACCCCAATCCGATGCCGCCGCGCCGCCGTCTGCGCCAACGCCGCCACCTGTCGTTGTAAGAGCCGTAATTCTTCGCGCAGTAAGAGTTCCGTCATGTTATTCACCTACTAAGACAGGAAGACAAGAAGACAGGAAGACAGAACGCAGAATCATCTAACCGGGACAAGCCAGATTTAAAAAGGTAACACAGATAGGCGTCTGGTGGATTCTCGACACGGACATACTCCTCAATCAGTGTTTCTTCCTATCCGTGTATACTAAAATGCTCGCCTAAAAACCTTCTTCCTGTCTTCTTGTTTTCCCTTCTTCTTGTCTACCTATCCCCGCTCCCCCGTCGGCGCCACATCCCCCACCGGCTGGATCGGCGGGAAGGGTGCGCGATTGCCGGCGCGCACCAGAGCCATGAGCGTATCAACCCGGCTGACAGCGTCATTAACTCGGTCAGCGTCCAGTTTGAGGACGTTGATGGCGCCGACGCGGTTTTCCAAGGTCGCCAGGCGGTTGCCCAGTTGTTGGACCGAACCGCCTTCGGCCAGCGCCGCCGTGAAACGGCCATTGAGTGAACCAAAGGCGGTTTCCAATTGGGCCGCCCGCCCGTTAAATTCAGTGCGCAGATTGTTGCCTTGTTCTTGCAAGGAGCGTTGCAGAGCGTTGACTTGCTCGGTAAAGCCGCCCAGCCGCTCCGTCACGCGGCCATCAAAACGGGTTTCGGCTTCGCTCACCTGTTTGTTAAAGCGTTCGAGGGCCGCCGCCACCACGCCGTTGAAGCGCTCATCGGTCAGGCGCACTTTGCCGTCCACATCATCGGTGCGCCGTTCAATGCGCACGGCGACGTTGGTAAAGGCATCGACCGCCACCGGCAGATCAGTATCGACCAGGCTCTGCTGGAACTTGACGGCGCTGCGCATGTTCTGCGCCAGGGCATCAAAATACTCCGGCGGGTTGGGCAGGTTGACCAGAGTAAACGCCTCGTCCACCACCCCATAGTTGCGTACCTTGCCCAACACACCCACATCAAGGGTAAATTCATCCAGGACTTTGCGAATCCGCCCGACACTCTCGGCATGGGTGCCACGGATAGAACCACGCAATTGCTCACTGACCTTGGCGGAGAGGTCTTTAGTCTCGACCAGGTATTCCAGATTGAGCCAGGGGCCGATCCAGTCGCGGAAGGTGACCTGGATCGAGCTGACGCCACGGCTCTGGTCGGGCGAACGGGGGTCGCCGTCGGCGGCGGCAAAGGCCAGCACGGTCGAGCGGTAGTCGCGCCAGGTGTGGAAGATGCCGATGGTGTTCTGTTTCCCCAAAATTGTCGGGTTTTTCTGGTAGTAAATATCGGTATAGCGCCGCAACGTTTTGGCATCGCGGCGGTCATATTCCAACGTCATGGAGCGGAGGAAGCCTTTTTCTTTGGCCTCCACTGGTGTCCGGCTATTCAAAATTGCTTCTTTAAAGGTGAAGTTGGCGCCGGGGATGAGCGTCTCTAGCGTGCCGGCCACCTCGCGTTCTTCATCATCGCTAAAGCGGTCGGCATGGTCGGCGCGCAACAAGACACGGGCCACGCCGTCAGCATTGACCTGCACCGCAATCGTGCGGTCGCCGGCCCCGTCGCGGCTGGTAAAGCCGGGGGCGGGTTTGAGTTGGCCCCAGAGCGTTACAAAGTCGATCCACGGGCGTTCCTGGCCGCTGCGCAGGACAATGGGCCGACCAAAGAGATCGGTGATCTGCGCCGTGATCTCAGCCAACTCGCCAATGGCATAATTGAGTTGCTTCGTCTGCATGGTGACACGGAAATATTGACCGAAGAGCGCGGTCGTTTGCTCCTGGAAGGCCGTAAAGTCAGCGCGCAGTTGACCGACCTCACCCTGCACCGTCGCAATCTGCGCCGTCAAGGCGCTTTGCAACGTGGTCACCTGCGCCTGCAAGCCATCGACCGCCGCCACCAGTGCATTCCAATCCTCTGAGCGGATCAGTTGCCCCGCCATTTTATTGCCTAAGGTATCGAGTAAGACGCCCATAATTGCTCCTTCGTTTGGTCGCGTGGTCGTTTGGTCGCGTAGTCGTTTAGTCGTTTGGTCTGTAGTCGGGTATTGTACTTTTCAGTGTCATATCAATGCATACATGGCCAAGCCTGACTTCTATGACCACACGACCACGCGACTAAACGACTACGCGACTACATTCTCAATCTCTCACAACTTTTTCTCCGATAGCCAACGCCAGCCGTACACCAGCGGGCCGTACTTGGTTCATGCCTTGCCAGACGCGATCCAGGATCGCCGGATCGATGGTTTCATCGGTCACTGCTGGTTGCAAGCGCACCACCACACTAAAGGCCGGCGCCGTCGCCCAGGTAAACCAGAGCTGCGCTGCCGGTGGAAAGGCAAAGACGGCTTCATCATAATCGCTGGCCGGCGGTGGCAATGTCTGGTCATAACGTCCCGGTGGTGGCGCCAGCCGATCAGCGGGCAAGGGCAATAAGCGCCCCTCCTCCGTCCAGGCTGGTCGTTGCTCCGGGCGAGGGGTCTCCGGCTCTTCACGGCGCAAATAGCGCCAGGTCGAGACGCCTACCGGCAACCGGGGAATGGCCGGAATGCCGCCACCGATGATCGCCGTTTCGGTTGGTTTCCAGCGGATCTGTAGTTTGGCACTATCAACCACAGCGTCCGTTGCTTTTGGCGTAAAGGTGGCGCCATCCCATGTTCCCAGATCACCGACCACCTGATCGACCCACTGGATGGTGCGCACGGCTATTTCCGCCGTTGTGCGCAGATCGCCGGTAAAGGATTGCCAGACGCCGGCCTGCGGGTCAAAGCGCTGCCAACGTTCTTCCGTACGATGAAAGCGCCAGGCGCCCCGGTCTTCAACGGCGGGGGTATAGCGCTTATCGCCACGCCCCAAACCCACCCAGCGGTCGCTTTGCCACTGGTGGAGATCGCGCCCATCATAGCGCAACAGGCCACGGGCTGTACAGAACCACACTTGTCCGCGCTCATCGGGTTGAATGGCAGCGACAAAGCCGGTCTCATCCACCGACAGGAGATCGGGAAACGCTTCCAAGCGGGTCGTATAGCTCAAACCGCGCACCGGGTGGGCGATATAGCGCGCCAACCCCTGTTCCGTGCCGAGCCACAGGGCCGCATCCTCGCCCCGATAAATCGCGCGCACGGTGGGCAGGAAAGCACGCGCCGCTGTCGGGAAGTTGCGCGCTTCGCCACTGGCGGTCGGGTGGAAGGGCTGCCATTCCGGCGTCTGCTCGCTCCGGCTGTCCCCGGCGTACCAGTACCAGTCGTCTGTTCCCGGCTGATATTGAAATAGCCCCAACGCCACGCCAAAGTAGAAGACGCCAAGCTGATCCTGGTGGATGGCATAGACGGGCGTACCATTGCCGGTGCTGGGGTGGAGGACAAAGGGTTGAAACGTTGCTCCTTCGCCTTCACCCACCAGCCGCCACAAGCCGCTTTCGTTGCCGACCCACCACTGGCCGTCTTGTGCCTGGTAGATGGCATAGACCGGGTCATTGCCCAATTCGGCCACGGTTTCGACAGCGGCGTCACTGGTGGTTGATGCGGTCCACCGTCGCAAACCTTCGGCAGTGCCCAGTAGGAAGGTAAAACCGTCCACCGCCAGCGCTTCAATCGCCGGCAGACCGCTCAACATCTGCTCCCACCGTTGCCCATCATAGCGCCAGAGTTCCCCCTTGCCGGCAACAATCAACGCCAGCCAGAGAAATTTATCCACCGTCTGGACAATCCCCGTGACCGTTCCGGCTGGTGCGTCGCTAACCGCCTGCCAAGGGCCAGGGGCGGTCGGGTCGCCCAGGCCATCAACGGTCGGGTGGCTGATTGACTGTTGTACACCTGTCTCCAGTGCCAACCAGGAGGAGAAGACGGGACGTAACCGCAGCGTTACATCCGGCGCCAAGGTGTCATTATAGGCAATACCCAATCGCAGCCGCTGAGCTTGCACCTGATAAAGTTCAATGATTGGGTTGATCGTGGCGTCGATCAGCCCCTCCGTTGGCGTCACCCCTCCAATGTAGAGCGTAGGCGCGACCGGCGTCAATCCCTCGTTTTCGATGCGCCAACGCATCAGCGGGCCGACCAACGCGAGCGGTTCACCCGGCATTTGAACGGCCAGCGCATGAGGCACCCGCGCCGCCGCTTCTTCAATGACAAAGGGGCGGTCCTGCGTTGCCGGCGGCGCCGACAAATTAACGGGCAGTTGTAGTTCAACCATGCTGCGCAGCGCATCAACGGTACTCACGCCGTTGCGATACAGGGCCACCAACCGCGCCAACCGTTGACGGAAGGCTTCAACACTCTCTCGTTGGTCGGGCGGTTCGCGCCAGGGACTGGTTCCTAGCAAGCTGGCAAGGCGCGCCAGATCATAGAGATAGGGAAAGGTATCAACGGCCAGTCGATCCGCCGGCTTGGTCAGATCGGGTGGCGGTAACGCTTGTTCGGCCCGCTGGCGCAGAAAGAAGGGATCGTACAACGCACGGTCGGCGTACCGAACCCAGTGCGCCTGCATCACCTGGCCGGCTTCTTCATTCAGTTCATCCAAGGCCGCACCAAAGCTACCCAGGAGCAAGCTCAAAAGTGTGGTGTCGCCCGGCTCCGGCCGATAGAGTGAAGGCAGGCGGTTACGGATATTCAACGCCCTTCCACGAGCAAGGGCGCTTTCAGTGAGCGCCTTTCCACGAGCAAGGGCGCTTTCAGTGATAGTGCTAGCCATTCGTCGCCTCCTGTTCGATGGTAACATCCGCCAAGGTCAGGCGTTCAAAAGCGGTCAGGGTGTAAGCGTCAGATGCTTGTGTCACGATTCGGCTTAATCCGCTCTGTGCCGTAAAAATGAACTGCACCTGGTAGGGTTGAACTGTCGTCCCATCGGGCAAGGTTGGCACAACACCGCCGGTATTCACCGCCTGGTCATACGCCGGCAACGACGCCGCCGGTTTATTGGGTAAAGGTATGGCAAACAGCAACTTTCCGAACGAAAGTGTGCGCGTCGTTGCCGGTGTGGTGTCGCTGGCATTGGCATCATTGAGATAGCCGAGCGTGTTGGTCAGTTCACCCTTGATCTTGGGCAGATCAGGCGGCGTTGCGCTGGCGGGATAGGTGACAACGGTATCCAGCCGCGTCGGCAAGTTTGGATCGGCAATCGTCAACTCGCCCAACTGGGTGGGTGCGCCTTCGATGTGGAGCAGACCGTTGGTCAAATCCAGCACATCTTGCGGCGGATTGTTCCAGGTGGCGGCCAGCAGGCGGACATCCTCGACCCCTGGCACGCTTAAGACCAAGCCAACCAGGCGGTTGATGCTACCCGGTTCGCGCGCCGGCAAACGGGCAAAGTAGTCGGCAATCTTTTCGCGCACGCTGCGTTGGGCGGCGCG
Source organism: Caldilinea sp. CFX5 (assembly GCA_021405325.1). The sequence goes on from QWII01000144.1 coordinate 19,075, forward strand.
TAGGTCTTGTTCCAGTAAGCTGGTCGTCGTGGTCAGACGCAGGGTCAGGTTGACTTTGGCCGGCGGCTGCACCCCTTTCCAGACAATGCGCACCCCTGCCGGTCGCGCATCTTCCACAGCAGTGAGCAAGCGCTGGTAGAGTTCGGGGGGCAGGCTCTCGGCGTGGGGGGTAATCTCCACCACGCCAGGAGTGGCCGCCGGTTCTTCGACATCCGCTGTAATGCGCTGGCGAGCAATGGCAGCTTTGATCGCACCCAGCGTCCCTCGTTCGCTACCGTGGAGGAAATTTTTGGCGCGGGTGCGCAACTCGCTGTCACTCTCATCCTGGGTGGCGATAGCGGTGGGCGCCGGGTTGGTGACGGTGAGAATCCCGGCAATCGGTATGGGCAAAACTGTCAGCGCACCGGCAGGCAAGGGGTCGTTGATCTCTAGGTCGCGCGCCACCACCCGCGCCGTATTCTGCCCTGGCGATAGTTCAATAGCTTCGGTCGTCTCATATTCAATGTTGCCATCTGCGGTGATGACTCGTGTCCCCGCCGGAATCGCGATGGCGCCGAGCGTGTTGGGGGCGCGGGTAAATTCCACCTCCCCTGCCGCATGACCACCAGCCACCCGTTCGATCCCCAACAACGCTACCACTTTATCGAGTGAGCCGTCAGTAGCGGTGTCAACAAAACCGGCGTTATAAACCGCTTCCAGTTGGGCATACAAGCGGGCAATCTCCAATCCCACTGACTCAGCCAGCGTGCGCACAACACTGCCGGTTTGAATATCGGTCAGCACTGGTTGCGCAGCCTTCGGGTAATAGTTGACTTGAATCAACGTTCCCGCGTCCGGCAACTGAGCGCCTTTTTGCCAGGCCAGCGTCTTGCCGTCGGGTAGCAGCTTATAATCGGCGCCCTTGCGGAAGAGAACTGTCGCCCCGTCACGGCTGCCATAGACTGAGATAATGTCGCCGACCGGCGCTTGTTCCAGCACATTTTGAAAAGGTGGGCCACCGGTCGCCGGGGGGAAGGCGTGTTCCTCGGCCGCCACCCCTTTGGTGATGCCGGTCAGTAAACTATCAAGCACTTCAGGATAATTGCGGTGTCTAAAAGTCATGACTCTAACTCCATGCGGTATGCCAACTGGTGTAAAGCGCTAACCGCCTTTTGGGCCAACTGCGCTTTACACCAGTTGTGCTATACCGCTAATTCTAACGTGAAGGGGCCAATTGTCACGCTAATGGTTGCGGCGATTGGTTTCACCCGAATGGCTACGTCAACCCGGTCACGGCGCCCCGGCGTGGGCGTGACCGTCACTTCCTCAATCTTGGCAATGCGCGGCTCTTGTTGCAAGCTTTCCAGAATGAAAAGCTTGACCAGGTTGCGCGTCGTCTCAGTGTTGACCCGCCCGATCAACTCATGGAGCCGCGAGCCATACTCCGGGTGGGCCAGTTCGGTCAGTTCACCCCGTGGCGTCAACAAGCGCAGGAGGACAGCCTGGCCCAGATTGTCAAGACCCTGCACCAGGCCCAGGTCTTCGAGTAACCCATCCTGGTTGGGAACACGCCGGCGATCGACGTCTATGGTATAGACGGGTCGCAAACGTGCGTCACGCAAGCCCAAGCGAATGTCAGTCAACAGATGGCGATCTGCAGCCATGTTTACACTCCAGTGTCGTTAGCTCTCAACAGTGAAACAGTGGGACAGTGGGACAGTGAGACAGTGAGACAGTGGGACAGTTAACACTGACCTACTGACTTACTGTCTTACTGACCTACTGCTCTACTCTCCGATAAATACTGTGCCAACCGCCAGCACTGTCCCCACGGGCAGATCAGCGGGATCGTTACAGGTCATGGCCTTGTCGCCATTGCGCGCCGCCGGTTTGCCGTTGATGCGCACCGTGCCGCTGCCCAGTTGAATCGTCGCCCGGTTGCTGGGTGGCTTCTGAAACGGCCCGCCTTGCGGAATATGGGCCGGCGTATTGGTGGCGGTGCTACCCTGAACTGCCGCCGGTTTGCCTTCGATGCGCACATCGCTGCTCAACCCACCATCGATCATCCCCGTAAAGGGGTGGGGCAACAGCGTCGGGATGGGGCCGCCCGGCGACGGGATCATGATGATATGGGTGTCGGTGGCGAGAATTTGGTCGCCTTGTTTGGCGGCTGGTTGGCCCATGATGTTGCCTCTTGCTTTAGGGCCGAGGGTTCATGGGAGTTAGGAATTTGTTTCGGTAATCGTAGGTGCGGTTTGTAACCGCACTTGATACCTGGGAACCGTGCGGTCACAAACCGCAACTACGATTACCGAAAAAAATTCCTAACTCCCATGAA
>QWII01000023.1 GCA_021405325.1 Caldilinea sp. CFX5
CGTAGGTGCGGTTTGTAACCGCACGGTTCCCAGGGAGCAAGTGCGGTTACAAACCGCACCTACGATTACCGGTTTATTTACCTAATGTTCATAATTGTTCTCCATTAAGTCTTACTCCGCCGGTTGGGTGGCAAAGGCGCGCGCCTGATGCATGAGCGTCACCTGTAGCCCTTGTGCCGCAATGGGATCGCCGTCGGTAGTAAAGCGGCGTTGGTAGCGACCATCGGGCAACAAGTCCCAGGCTTGCCGGTGGTCAGCCAACGAGAGGTGGAGGATGTGTTCAAGCTGTTCCTTCAGCCGGGGGTCTTCAATCGGTGTAATAGCTTCCACCCGTGCGCTCAGGTTGCGGTTCATCCAGTCGGCGCTGCCGAGGTAATAGCGTGGGTTGCCGTCGTTGCCAAAGTAGAAGATGCGCGAATGTTCGAGGAAGCGGCCGATAATGCTGATGACCCGAATGTTGTCGCTTATGCCGGGTAGCCCTGGGCGCAGGCGACAGTTGCCCCGCACAATCAGATCAATCTGCACCCCGGCCTGACTGGCCTCGTAGAGTTTCCGCACAATCACCCCATCTTCCAACGAGTTCATTTTGGCGATAATGCGCGCCGGTCGCCCACGGAGAGCAATGGCAATTTCATCGCTGATGAGATCGACAAATTGTTGGCGCATATTCACCGGCGCCACCAACAGCTTGCGATACTCATTTTGGCGACTGTACCCGGTCAGATAATTAAAGAGATCCATCAGATCGGCGCCGATAGCCGGGTCGCAACTGAAGAGACCCAGATCGGTATATAACGCTGCTGTCTTGGCGTTATAATTGCCGGTGCCGATGTGATAGTAGGCGCGTAGCCCATCTTCCTCTTCGCGAATCGCCAGTGAAACCTTGGTGTGGGTCTTCAAACCCACCAGCCCATAGGCGACATGACAGCCGGCATTTTCCAACATGCGCGCCCAGGCGATGTTAGCCGCTTCATCGAAGCGCGCCTTTACCTCCACCAGTACGGCCACCTGCTTGCCCTGCTCAGCGGCATGGATCAAGGCTTTGATGATGGGCGAATTGGCGCTGGTACGATAGAGCGTCTGCTTGATGGCGAGAACGCGCGAGTCGGTGGCGGCGGCTTCAACAAATTGCTGCGTGCTGGCGGCAAAGCTGTGATAGGGGTGATGCACCAGCAGGTCGCCCTGGCGGATGATGTTGAAAAATTCATCGGGTCGCTCTTTGGCGTCCAACCCGGCCAGGCGTAGGGGCACTACCGGCGTCCACGGCTCATATTTCAGGTGGGGCAGGTTGATGTCGGCCAGCGCAAAGAAATCATCGCGGCGCAAGAGACCGCGGATCGGATAGATGTCGATCGGCTCCAGATTCATTTTGCTGCGCAGAATCGTCAACATGGTCTCCGGCATTGCTTCGTCTACTTCCAGGCGCACCACCGGCGCCACGCGGCGTTCGCGCAACTCTTCGCTGATCATGGAGAGCAGGTCTTCGGCTTCTTCCTCATTGCGTTCAACATCGGCGTTGCGCGTCACCCGAAAGGGGTGGGCGGCGACAATCTTCATGCCCCGGAAGAGGCTGTCCAGATTGTGGATCATCACCTGTTCCAGCGGGACAAAGTGATAGGGCGTCTCTAATGGCACCCAGCGCGGGCGATTGGGCGGCACTTTGACGCGCACAAAGAAACTCTCGTCGTTGGTGGGGTCATAGAGCAAAATGCCCAGACTCAGGCTGAGATCGCTAATAAAGGGAAAAGGATGACCCGGATCGACCGCCAGCGGGGTGAGAATCGGGTAGACTTCCCGTTGGTAATACTCTTGCAAACGTTGCTGCTGTTCCTCGCTCAACTCATCATAATTGAGGATGCGGACATTGTGTTCGGCCAGCCGCGGCAGGATGTCTTCGTATAGGCATCGGCTTTGGGCCTCGAGCATAGCGGGAACGGCTTTGGCAATCAACCCAATCTGCAGATCAGGCGCCCAGCCTTGCAGTGTCAGGTTGGCAAGCCCCGCCGCTTGTTGTCGCTTGAGGCCACCTACCCGTTTACGGAAAAATTCATCGAGATTGCTAGAAGTGATGGCAATAAATTTGAGCCGTTCCAGGAGGGGCGTGCGCTCGTCCATCGCTTCGTGTAGTACGCGCCAATTGAAATTAAGCCAGTCAAGTTCGCGGTTATAGACCTGTTCCGAGGTACTCAACTCTTCTAATGAAAGATTTGTCCAGTCCATTGGGCAATAGACCTGTTCCGGCGGGATAATGACCGGCGTGGCTGGTGCGCCAGTAAGGCCATTGGCATGGGGCGCCCCATCGCCGTTACGCATGGCGTCTGCCGGGCTGGGGTGGATCGATAATGGCGCGGTGGCGATCCCTTGTACACGCTTACGGTTATGCTTCTGTTTACTCTGTTTCTGTGCAGCCATGGGCAGCCCCCTCGGTCGTTAGAAGTCAAATCGGCTGTGGGTTGACTTTCTACAGCTAGGCGAATGGTTTTTGGGTAGTGTCTGGTCACAGTGATCTGATCCCAGAGCGGATCGAATCAACCGCTGGAATTTGCGTCGTTTGCTTGAGCCTGAATCGCCGCTTGGGTGATGTGAACAAAGCAAAAATGGTAGATACTGAACCAAGTAAAATTTACAGCCCGTAGTCCGTAGTCGCGTAGTCGCCTAGTCCAGAGTCAGATTATTGCGATCTCGACTGTGTTGCGGTCTACGGATCGTATAAAAATTTATGATGCCAAAGGATGCCACACCTCTTGCCCTGCTGTCAAATAGGCGCAGAACAGCTTGCTGTAAGTTATTATTGGCAGTAGACTAGCAAGATGGAATCATGACAGTGAGTTACGATAATTGTCTGCCATAGGGGGCGTTCAAACTTTTGGTTGCCGGGCGCAATGGAAAGAAGGTTAAAACACAATGGAAGAAGTTCGCACGCTACTGTACATGTTTACCCCCTTAATTTTTGTTTTTTTGTTAGCAAACCTGGCTGAGGCCCGTCGTGAACAGGAGCAACCTTACCAGGCTTTGTCGGTCACCACATTCATTGTGCTTGGCCTGCTGCATGGCTTTTTCATGTTTTTGAGCGTTATTCCCTACAGCTTAGAAGCGGCACGCCATGATCCCGAACTGCTAAACTTCATTAACCAGACGTTTGTCTCACCGGAAATGCCGCCTATCACCAAGGAAATCTTGGATCAAATCGTCTCTTTGTCGAGCGTCGGATTCGGTTTCTGGTTCCCTGCCCTGGTCGGCATCCTCTTGTTACTGCCGCCCGTGCGTCGGATTTTGGCGCGCATGATTCCCATTGATTCTGGCAATCCGGTTCACGCGGTCGCTCTTTCCTTGTCAATGATCATTGTTATTCAATTGCTGGTGACATTGAACATTGGGCTAAATAACCTGGCCGAATTTACAGCATCCCAGAGAGCATCCGGTGTGACGGGCAACACGATGTTGGGGTTGTGGGTGCAGCAAGTACTCACTGCTGTTTTTGCCTTCTTCGGCGTCGGTTGGCTGATCCGGCGCGATTGGTCGGCCACGCTACAACGGTTGGGGCTGGTGAAGCCGAGCCTGGGCAATCTCATTCTGGGCGTCGGCGTCGGTTTGGGTATGGTGCCGCTGGTGATCCTGATCGAACAAGCGAGTGCGCAATTCAACATTGGTGTTGACCCCAGCGTGCAAAAGCTGACGGAACAACTCTTAGGCCCCCTCTTTAACTCGCCCTTTGGCATTATCACCCTGGGCGTCGCTGCTGCCCTGGGCGAGGAGACGCTCTTCCGTGGCGCCGCCCAACCGCGCTTTGGCATCATCCTCACCGCGCTGCTCTTTGCCCTGGTGCATAGCAACTACGGCATCTCGCTCTCCACGCTGATCGTCTTTCTCTTTGGCCTGCTCCTGGGCATCGTGCGCAAGCGCACCAACACCAGCACGACGATGATCAGCCACGCCCTCTACAACATGTCGCTGGGCATTTTGGCCTCGCTTGGCTTCTGACCGGGGTTGGGGTATACTGCCCGTAAGAGACACGAGACAGGAGACAGGAGACAGGAGACAGGAGACAGGAGACAAGGCGAAACTACCGATCTCGTGTCTCCTGTCTCCTGTCTGATCAAACGGGAGCCTGACAATGATACCCCAGTGGCGACGCAATCTTTATGTCCTTTTTGTGGTACAAATCTTGACGACGGCGGGCTTTAGCCTGGTCTTTCCCTTTCTGCCGCTCTATATCAAAGAGTTAGGGGTGGCGACCGGCGGCTCGCTCGAATTCTGGGCCGGGCTGGTCTTTTCCGGTCAGGCGTTGACGATGATGATCACTTCCCCGATCTGGGGCGTTGTCGCCGACCGGCATGGGCGCAAGCCGATGTTGCTGCGGGCAACGTTGGGGGGCGCCGTGTTGTTGACGCTCATGGGCTTTGCCCAAAATGCCGAGCAACTGGTGCTGCTGCGCACGATTCAGGGCGCGGTGACGGGGGTGATCTCGGCGGTCAATGCCCTGGTCGCCGCGACAGCGCCCAAGGAGAAGATGGGCAGTTCACTGGGGCTGTTGATGTTTGCGCGCTGGGGGGGCGTGGCGCTGGGGCCGGTGGTCGGCGGCATTCTGGGTGACGCCTTTGGCTTCCGCGAGAGCTTCTGGATCACGGGGACCATGTTGGCGCTGGCCGGCCTCTGTGTCTGGCTCTGGGTCTACGAAGATTTCAAGCCGGTGGAAAAGGCCAAGCAGCCCGGCCTGGTCGAGAGCTATCGCATGTTGCTGGCGGCGCCGGGCATGAGGCCGCTCTACTTTCTCGCCTTTCTGCGCAGCCTGGGCCAGATGATGATCTACCCCGTCGCCGCCCTCTTTATGATCGAACTGATGCACACCGAAACCGGCGCCGCCACGGCTTCCGGGTTGATGATCGGTGCGGTCGCCGGCGCCAGCGCGATCAGCAGCGTCTACCTGGGCCAACTGGGGGATCGCATTGGTCATGAACGCATCCTGATTGCTTCGGCGGTGAGCGCCGTCCTCTTTTATCTGCCCCAACCCTTTGTCACCGCCCCCTGGCAACTGATCGTCCTCCAAGGCTTGACCGGCCTGGCCATGGGCGGTCTCCTCTCGCCGATGGCTGCGCTGATGAATCTCTGGACGCCGCCGAATACACAGGGCGCGACCTATGCGCTGGATAATAGCGTGGCGGCGGCGGGTCGCTCCATCTCGCCGATGATCGCCGCCGGGGTCGCAACATGGGTTGGCGTGCGTGGGGTCTTTGGCATTACGGCGGTGGTCTATGTCGCCATCGCCGGGTTGGTGGTGTGGATGGCGCAGCGGATGCGCGAACGAGAAGCGCAAGAACAGAAGGCTCAGTTGGCGCCAGGGGACTGATTTCGCAGATTATGCCGGCGCCGCCCAATGTTCAAAAAAACGCCCGTCGCAACAACTCTCCCACCACCAGCCACTCCCCCTGCTCCTGGCGGATCAGTTGGTGACCCGCCAGGAAGGCCAGGATCGACTCCACCGCCGCCCATTCATATTGACCGGTCAGCGCCTGCTCAATGGCGGCGTCGCTAATGCCGTCTTCGTCTAGGGCGATAGTGCGGAGGACGGTGGTGCTGCCGGGTTTGAGCGTTTCCAACTCGTTGCGCAGGCTGGCAAAGTAGGCTCGACTGAATTGCTGAAAAGTGTCGCCGGCTACTATGGCATCGACATCCCCAATCAGAAAGACCGGTTCGAGTTTGTCATCCTTGTCTAGGGTTTGATTGAAGCGGTCGGTCACACAGGAAGCAATTAACTGCACGAGATAAGGTTGTCCGTCAGTCAGGTAATGAATATGTTCCACGGCTTCAGGGGCAATGAGTGGGATGAACTCCGGCGTGGGCGTCGTTAACAATTTGAGCAAATCTTTGATGGTCAGGTTGCCCAACGGCACCTTCTTGAGGTTGGACGTAAAAGGCGTGTCGGGTAGGTCTGCCGCACGGCTGATAAAAATAAAACTTACACTGCCGAGTGCGGCCAACTTCGACCAAAAGGCAAAAAGCGTCTCAGCGCCGGTGGCCGCGCTGTTGGTGACCTTCATGCCATGTAGCACCGACCGGGACGCGACCGGGAAAAGGCGATCCACATTATCGACGGCAAAAACGAGGGTGGTTTTGTAGCGCGCACAGAAGCGCCGCACCGCTTCCTCCGTAATACCCTCTGGATTCAGGTCAAAGATAATCTGGGTATACGGTTGCTCCCGGATACGCCGTTGCAGATTGTGATACATGCTCCACAGTACCTGTTTGGGCGAGATCACGCCATCGGCGGCGTCGGGGATGCATCCTTGTATTCAAACATCGCCTTCTGCACTAACGAACTTTTGCCGCTATGCACTAGCCCGAAGAGTAGCACCGGTTGCAAGGAACCCCGGCTGCCCGCCACTTTCAACGCTTTCAATTCCCCCTCGCGCCCCACAAAAGGCGGACGCCCGCGCAACGATTCAAGAAAGATAAAGGGATTCACCGGCTTCATGCGTTGCGGTTTGCGACTGGCGGCCATCCAGTTGTCAAACTCACGCCGCCATAGGTTCACTAGTCGCAGGATCATGGCCCGATCGGCGCTGGGAATTTTCTCGGCGTCTTTCTCGATTTCGCGCAGTTGGTAGAGCGCCATATCGCGCGCCGCTTCATGGCGCTTTTCATCTTTGCATTGATGATAAAGCCAGCCATAGCGCACCAGCGTTTTAAACTTATCCAACGCATCCCAGGTGGCTTTCCGCTTGGGTTCCTTGGGGCGCTCAATAAGTTCGACGGTTGGTGAGGTGATCAGATTTTTCGTGTTTAACAACTTCTGCATGTTCTGGCTAATGCCTTGCAGTTCTTTGACAAAGTCACTGCTCGGCAGTTGTTGAAACGCGGCGACACTATCGTCCAATTGATAGCTGAGCAAATACAAAAAACCGGCAATCGCCCGCTGGGGGACGGTTTCCATCGGTAGCTGTAGCGTTGTCGTCGTGTAGAGCGTAGGCGCCATTAACTCGCGCCACAACATCTCTTGTTGGAATTTCTGGCGGCGCTGCCTGGCGGCTTCCAGGGCAGAGAGGGGCTTGGTCGGCTTGGCGGCCGGCTTGCTAGAGGGTGGGTAGAGGAGCATAGGCCAGCGCTGGCCGCTAAATTTATCGGCAAATTGCGCGACTTGCTCTACCTGTTTGTCCGGTTGCGCTACGTCCAGCACCTGATGGATCGCGTCAGTCACTAACGGCCGCTGATTGGTATAACGCCAAAATTGATCGGCATTGTCAAGCCCCTGCTCCCAGTTATATTCCAGCCAGGTTGCCAGGTGGTCAGTGAGCTGCCTGATCGGGTAGAGCGTAACATGGGGAAAGTGCGGCTGGACAGGCAGTTGCGCCGACGCGACCGGAGCAAAGAGCGCTTCGAGCGCCGGTGCATAACAGTTGCCGATGCTCGCTCCTTTGATTAGTTGGCGATCTTGCTCACTCACAACGATGTTCCGCAGTTGAAAATTGAGGAAAAGCTTGCTCAACAACCAATCCAGTGGGCGCCGTTGACCCATTTGGGCGCCGCCAAAAAAGGCCAGCATCCCGGTTAAAACGGCCAACCAATTTTCCTGGTTGATGTTCAAGCCAAAGAAACGATCCGACGCGTGAAAGCTGTTGATGACGAAGATGACGATCCCACTCATCAGCGCACCGAGCAGACCGGGCCGGAGCGATGGTTGCGCTTTGCTGTCCGGCGTCAGGGACATTGCCAGGTTGCTGAGGATGCCTATGCCGCTGCCGCTGAGAAAGCCATAGCTCAAGGCCCGTCCCATGCCCAGGAAATGATCATCCAACAACTCGCCCAGGGTAAACATGCTGATCAGCGTGGTGATGACGCCGGTGGCTACGCCCAGCACAATGCTATGTGCTGGGCGGTTTTTCAGCCGGCTCACCTGAAAGACAAGACCGGCCAGGAGCAGTCCCAACGCTATGCTGCCCATACCACTGTTTATAAGGGCGCGCCAGTCCAGATCACCCAGCCAGTGTTGTCCGGCGGCACTCAGGAGCGCGATCAACACGGTGAGTAGCGGCAGCAGGAGGGCGCTGAGGCGCATCAGTGTTGCCTGTTTTTGTTGCGCTGTCGCTTGCGCTTGCGCTGCCGCTGCCGCTTTGGCTGCTGCCGGATCAACCGTAGCTTGCTCGTCGGCGCTTTCATCGGCGGTTGGCGCAGCCGGGGCGGGTTTGGGCGTCACATAGTCACGGATCGCCTGTGGGAAGAAAAAGATCCAATACAAGAGTTTGCCGTAATCACGCCATGCGGTTGGCGCAAGCGGTGCTTCGACGTTGGCGGCCAAGGTTAACGATGGGATCGGGCGATATAAGCTCATGGAATACACCAACTTGTTTGGGCTGGCGGCGGTAGGCCAAAGTACGGTGGGACGCTACCGCCGGTAAGATTGGGGGGGTATGCCGGTCAGGCAGGAACCCGCTTGAGAATAGCGAGATCGTCCTTGGTTAATTGTTCTTTGCTGGGCGTGACGGGGGTGCTGGGTTGCCCAACGGGCGCCGCGCTGGCTGGATTGCTCGCCGGTTGCGCCGCTGTGCTGGGTGTTGTCGGCTGCACACGGACGCGCGTAGAGGCTTGGCCTTCTTCTGTGCGAAAATCGAGCCGGGTATTGCTCTGGTCAACCCCTTCAAAGACCACCCGTTGCTGGGGCATATCAATCCCCTCAATCGATGAGACGGCCTGCAAGAGCAGTTCCGGCGGCAGATTGGGGAAGGTCTCGCGTAGCATGGTGGCGACGCGCCCGCGACTAAAGCTGCCGATAATGTCGCTGCCCAGGTGAATGTTGGTCACGGTGAGCGGATGCTCTTCGTTGAGAATGGCGCCGACCAGCGGCAAACTCTCGCGCAGATGTTTCCGCACTTCTACCATGAAGGCGTCAAAGGAGGGCAGGCCGGGGATGATGGGCAGCAATTTGCTGACAAAATCACTCCCCGTCGGTTTGAAACGTTGTTCAATGACGGGGCCGGCCGCCACTAATGCCTCGCGCACCTTGGTCGCCACCTGTTTTTCCCGCTCTTCATCGCTAAATTGCACCAGTTTGGCCAGGCGTTCATGATCACCATGCGCAGCCGCCTGGAGATCAAAGCGATACCAGAAATTGAGCGTATAGCCAAAGGGGACGCCATTCATAAAGAGGCTGTTCACTCGAACATTATGCGGCTCATCGCGCACGTTGAAGGTGCGTTTCACCTCGTCCAACATGCGCTGCAAGAGCACCACCCCCGGCCCGGCCACGCGGTGAAAGCGCCCTAGCCGGTAGACGACTAGCCGCTCTTCTTCCTGGACGACTCGCATCTTCGATTGCGTCAGGAAATAGATGCCCACAATGATCAAGGCAATGATAAACAGCGGAACTAGAAAATCCATCATTCCTCCTTCGCTGCTGCAAAGCGTGCTTTACTCGTAGGTGCGGTTTGCAACCGCACGTCCTCCGGTTGACTAGGCCCGTGCGGTTGCAAACCGCACCTACGATACAATCGGCTGCGTGCGCAAAAACTCGGCAAAGAGCGGGCTGAACCAGACTCCGGCCTCCCCATCGGTGAGCAACCCCCGGCGCACCAGATGGTCGATGATCGGCTGATCCTCCTCTTGTTGCTGCCCGTGGGCGAGCCGCAGGGTGACGGCTTGCTCCTCTTCGTGCAAGCCCTGGAAAATACGCCGACACTCATCGCGAATGTCGTTCTGTTGAGCCAGGGTGGCGACCAGATCGTCTTCACCGGGACGGTTGCTGCGCCAAAGCTCAAAGATCAGCCGCAGGAGCCGGGCATGACCGCCGGCCAACGTTTCGATCTGCGTCAACTCGCGCGTCGTGAGCGGTTTGCCGGCCAGTTCATTGAGATGCACCAACATCTGGCGCGCATCCTCATGGTTGTAGAGACCGAGCGCGTAGACGTGGCTGCTAAAGAGATCGTAGAACTTCGAGACGCCCTGCAGGGGATGACTGCGGCCCAGCACATGGGGCAACTTTTTGGTAAAGAGCAGATAACTGAGCTTACCCCGGTTGCCGCTACTGCGCAGCGCATTCAACTGTTCCAGCATGTTCAACGGCCCGACGCTGAGCAGCTTGTCTACATCGTCCAACACAAAGATAACCCAATCGCCCACTTTCTGGCAAAACCAATCGACATGGCTCTTGAGTTCGCTAAAGGCGCGCTGCTCTTCGGTGAACTGGATCAGCTTGCTGTCGCTGCTCGGCTGCTCCCGATCGCGCGTCACGCCGACCAGCGCGGCCAGCATCAGTCGCCACAGGCCAGCCGGCGTCTGGTCCCAGGTGTTACCATCAACCAAGGGGAAGAGAAAATGATCCGCCTGCTCGCCAAAGTAGTGGGCCTTGTAGCCATAGGGATCGCTTTGCAGAAAGTTGGTAATATTCGATTTGCCGACGCCGGCCACCCCCATCAAACAGAGCGACTGGCCTTGTTTGGCGCAGTCAGCAATCAGCTGGATCTCGGCTTGGCGATAGGTGAGCTGGTAACGCGGACTAACAGATTGTTCCATAGATGTTTTCCGAATGTTTGTTGGTTCAATCATGATAGGATAAATTATAGCCTGATTGCGGTGAACGATCAACCGCTGCGATGGGGTTGATCGTTCTATCGCTTGGCTACGGGGTGACGGTTGAGCCTGTCGTTGGTTGAGCCTGTCGTTGGTTGAGCCTGTCGTTGGTTGAGCCTGTCGTTGGTTGAGCCTGTCGAAACCAACGACAGACTCAACCAACATCCTCCTTCAGCAGCCACGGTTCATGCCAGGTGGCGAGGCGGCGACAGATGACGCCGGCATAGAGGAGGGCGCGCAACCGTTGGGGCTCCGGCATGGCGTTGACTGACGCAACAAAGAGAGCGTCGAAGAGCATGGCCCAGAGCGCTTCCCGTTGATCGGTGTGACCGATGATTTCGTGGGCCAACGTGCGCACGCCGTTGATCACCTGAAACGCTTTGTGAACGGCCTGATTATTGACCACCGCGGCATCTGGCGCTAGTGTGACGCCGGGCTTGCTTGGGCTGACCAACACCTCGGCCAGATGTTGAAGCGTGGCCCAATCGACCTGATCTTGCGGAATCAGACGGGCAAAAATATCGACCTCCAACTCGGCAAAGTCGCGCAGGGCGTGGCTGGGGCCGGTGCGTTCAAAGTCGATCAACCAGGCGCGTTCCTCTTCCACGAAGAGATTATCGCCGTGGAGATCGCCGTGGGTGACCGCTTGGCGCGCCGTTGGCATGACGCTGTTATGACCAAAGGTTTGCACCCATTGCACGGGGTCAAGCGGTAGGCCAACCAGCTCGTGAAGCTTGGTCAACAGCGCCCCATCAATCTGCGCCAGCTTCTCCCCCAGGCGGAAGAGATCATCGTAGGCGGCATAGAGCGAACTGCTGGTCATTGGGACGGCGGCGGCATAGTGTGGTTGCCAGACAACGCGGAAAAGGTGGCGCAAGGGCGCCAGAATTTTGTCCGCCGCGTCGCTTTGGGCGTAGTGAATGGCAAAAGTTGGCAACGCCTGTTGCCCGGCGCCGACAAAGCTATAGACCGTGCCCCCTAGATCCCAGAAGAGCGTATGCTTTTCGATCTGGGTGTGGAAAAGCCCCGGCAAGAAGCCATGAATATGCGCTTGATAATTTTCATACTCGCGATGGGTGCGGCGGGCCAGCCCTAGCTTCAGCACCATCGGCTGCAAATGATCCGCATGGATCTTGGCAATGACCGACCGTCCGCGCACCACGGAGCGCAGCCCCTCCTCCGGCTTGCCGTTGACCGTTTCCGGTTTAATGCGCCGACTGTCGCCAAAGAGTTGGGCAATGATGTCATCCAGAATTGCGATCTCCGGCTGTGTTGGCGCTTCTTTGAAAAGGGCGTCGATGATCTCCTGGCGGCGCCAGTTGGTCGGCCATTCGATCGCCAAGCCACGACGACTGGCGCTGGCTTGATAAGCCGCCTCGTCGATCACCGTATAGAGCCGTTCAATATCCTGCTTGTCCACCCAGTCAAAGACATTGTACTGCCGTTTGACCCGGCTCAACACCGTCGGCGCCAGATAGGCGGAGTAGAGAATGCAGCGCGCCGAGGCTAGCTCCGGTAGGAGCAAGAGGCCGGTTGGGTCATCGGTATATTCATCATCCAACCGCAGATCGACAATGGCGACATGGGGGCGCACGGCTTGCGCCACCGCAACGGCATTCTGGCGCAAAGCGGCCCCGCCTACCCCCCGCGGCGTATAAACATCGTAGCCACGTTTGTTAAAAATCGTTTGGAGGTAATAGACAATGCGCTCATCATTATCGACTACCAGCAGGCGGGGCGGGACAGTGGGCATCTTTGATTTCCTCTTTGTACAACGACCAGTACGGAACGGCGGAAGTAAGCCAGTAAGCCAGTAATCAGTGGGCCAGTGCATCAGTGACTGACCTACTGACCTACTGACTTACTATGGGTTTATTCGCGCCATCGTTAACGGTTAAAGACCAACTCCGTGGTGGTGGCTTCCGGGATGGTAAAGGCGAAACAGACATTTTCGCCCGGAATATTATCCTTGAGCCAGACATGACCGCCATGCAACTCGACAATATGGCGGACCAGCAACAAGCCACGGCCAAAGCGTTCATCACTGCGCTCATTGTTACCGGGGCCGCTAGTGTGGGGAATGGGACGATTAAAGAGCAAAGCAGCGATTTCCGGGCGCACCCCGCGCCCGTTATCGCGCACACAAAGCTCAACCATGCCCCCTTGTTGACTGGTGCTGATCTGCACCGTGAAGGGCGTTGCGGCCTGGACATTGGCCCGAATGGCATTCTTGACCAGATGACGCAGCAGTCGGCGGAGCCAGAGTTCGTGCATCTGGATCCAGACCTGCGGACAGTTCAGCGCCAGTTCCAGGCGGACGCCGGCATGGCTGCGTTGCAATTGCTCGGTTTCGGCGCGAATAACGGCGTCGGCAATGGCAATATCTTGCCGTTCGCGCGCCCGCCCCGGCTCCGGCAATTGTTCGGGCAATACCGGCATGACCAAATTGCTCACCGCCTGGTCAATTTCCTGCAAGTGATTCAGGAGTAGCAAGCGGGGCATCATCTCGTCCAGCCGCAAGGTCGCCAGCGCCAGCCGCACCACGGCGACCTCGCGGTGAATGTCATGCACAATGTCCGCCCCCCAGGCGCCCATAATGGCAATCGCATTGGACCGGCTCAATTGCACCGCCTGATCGGCATTTTCAATGGCGACCGCCGCCAGATTGGCCAGGGCAATCAACGTTTTGCGGTGGGTTTCGGTTAGGCGCCCAACCTCGGCATGTTCGACATTGAGAACGCCAATGGGCTGCCGCCCATTCTCACCACTGCGCCGTAGCACAACAACGAGAGCCGACCCGGTACAACCGGTGTAATCGAGAAAGTCCGGGTCTTGCTTGACATCCGGCACAAGCTGGGCATCATTCCGGTTAAAGGTGCGCACGGTCAATCCCGGTCCATTGAGTGGCATCCGCCCATAACTGGCCCATAACTTCTCCCGTTCTTCCAGGGGCCAGGCGGTAATAAATTGGAGATGATCCCCTTCGGCCAGTTGCAAGGTGCCAAAGAAAGCGCCGGTGGCGTTGATCGCTTGTTCCAAAATGGTTTGGAGGACAGCATCCCGTTCGACGCCGGCTCTGGTGATGGCGCCGGCGGCGGCGTTGAGCGCTTGCAATTCCTTGATCTGCCCCTGTGAGGCCGCATAGAGCCGGGCGTTGGTAATGGCGATGGCGGCCTGACTGGCGATGATTTCCAGCAATTCCAGATGGCTTTCCTTAAAGATTTCCTCTTCGCTGGTACTGCGTAGCCCGATCACGCCGACCAACTGTTCGTTAAAGATCATCGGCGCGCCCAACCACGCTTTGGTATTGGTGGGGAAGATGCGGATGCCTTGCCGCCTGGCCCATTGCTTAAAGTCATAGTTGACGACCAGCGCGTTCCGTTTGCGCGCCAACTGCCACATCTTCATCACCCATTCGGCCACGCTACCATGCTCACCCAAAGGCGCGGTACGATATAGCGCCGTTTGCGCCTTTTCCGCGGCCGTCAGTCGGCGCCCCTCTTCGTAGGCCAGCGGGAAGGAGATCTGCTGCCGCTGCTGATCGTAGAGGGCGATGTACATATTGCTGATGTTGATGCCGACGCCGGCCATGGCATGGAGCGCTTCGGTATAGATGTTCTCGATCTCTTCCTCTTCGGCGTTCAGATCACTGATTCGTTGTTGAAAGGTGCTGACGGCCTTTAATTCCTGGATGCGTAATTGCAACTCATCGTTGGCGCGGCGCAGGTCTAAGAGCGCCGCGTCATAGCGGCGTGAATTATCCAGCACAATGGCGATGTGGTTGGCGATGCCTTCCAAAAAATGTTTGTCGTATTCATCAAAGCTGCCCTTGTCGGCAAAGAAGCTGCGCAACCCCAACACCCCGACAATCCGCTCCTGGCGCAGCAACGGCACCACCAGACAGCTTTTGACATCGACGCGCGACCGGGGTTCGATGGCGTAACGTTCGGGCCAGGTGGCGAAGTTTTCGACCAACAACGTTTTGCGGTGCTGCAAAACCCATTCAGGAAAGCTCAAGAAACGCTGGCCGGGCTGTCGGGGGCCATAGGGCTGGCCGGGGCGCTTTACCGCCGGCGCGACTGGTTCCCCCCGTTCAAAAGCGAGCGGGAAGGTGATCTCATTGCGCTCGGTGTCGTAACTTGCCAGAAAAAGGTTGCTCGTATCGACATAGTAAGGTAACTGTTCGAGCAGCAGGGCGAATTGTTCCTGTAAGGGCAACACATTCGTGACATCCTGCAAAAAGGTGATCACCTGTTGCCGCACTTCTTGCAGACGCGCATTGTGCAGGGCAATCGCCGCATGGGGCGCCAGTTGCTCGATAAAGCGCCGCTCTTCACGGTTTATGCCGTCGAGCACCTCGCTGGCGACAAAGAGGACGCCCAGCGTCTGTTCGTTCAAGCGTAGCGGCACGCAAAAGGCCGACTGCACCGCCGGCCCCCACTGGGCGTAATGGCGCTCTTTGCTCACATCGGGCGCGTACCGTTGCTGTTGATGGTGGGCCACATAGCCCCCCAAGGTCTCATCGGTGAGTAACAAAATCGTCTGGTGGGGCGCCCACTTTGGCTGTTGTTTGTGAAAAGCCGTGACAAAGTCCAGATGGTTGTGGTGCTTGTCAATGGCCCACAACTCGGCGTAGAGCGCACGGGTCAGGCGCACGGCTTGCTGGACAATCTCTCTGGCCACGGCCTCCGGTGAACCCTGCGCGGCGATGCGGCTGATATGTTCGATGCTGTCCAGTTCGCGCCGCCGTTGTTCACTGGTGCGGGCGCCGATGGCGATCAGTTCCAGCATGTTATCCAGCGTAATGCGGTCACTCGCCAGGAAAGGGCCGGCCTCGCGATCCCGCTTATTGCAGACGCCGACAATGTAGACCTGGTCAATAATCTGCACCCGCACCAGAATCGCCGAGGTCGCGTTGAAAAACTCCAATCCCAGAATCGGCTTCGGCTCTTCATCATCCAACGTATCGAGCACGCGTGGCCGGCCGTCGAGCAAGACCGACTGAAGCAGCGGCGACGCTGTCCCCCGCTCGATCTTCATCTCTTCCGGCGGGTAGACGCTCTCCATCTCCACTTCCGGTTGGTCGGCGACGGTCGGGTTGATCTGGCGAATCACAAAGGCCTTCTGCGCCCCCAACGCCGCCGCTACATCGGGCAACAGCTTGGTCAGCACCTCGCGAATATCGACCCGATCCTGCTCCTCCATGGCGCGCACCACCATCGTCGCATGACGTAGCGCCCGCACCAACAAACGATATTTCTCAGCATCCCGCTGTGTATCGGTAAAAGAACCTCTGCTCATAGTTTGTGATTCGTGATTTGTGCTTCGTGTTGCGCGGCCCACACAAGCCCCTCAACCCCTACCTGTCTACCTGTGTACCTATCTACCTATCCCCTCACCGCTTCACCAACAACCGCTCAATCACCCCCTGGATCTCTTCGACATCAAAGGGCTTTTCCCAGTAGACCGTCTGGCGGTCGGCGGTGGCGGCGAGTTCGTCGGTGGTGCGGTCGGCCACGGCGGAGAGGACAATGACCGGCACGGTGGCCGGCGTGCCGGCGTCGCCGGGGCTGAAGTCGCCGCGGCGCAGTCGTTCCAATAGCACCAGCCCAGTCTTTTGCCAATTGACGCCGGCAAAGTGCAGATTCGTCACCTCTTCCAGGTTGGCATCCAGGCTGACGGGATGGATCATGAGATCGATGCAGAGCAGATCAAAGCGCTCCGTTGCCAGCCGTTGCGGCACATCGGCGCGTGCCGTCAACTCCACGGCATAGCCGTTGATCTCTTCCAGAAAGAGCTTGAGCGGCGCCATGCTCTCATAATCATCATCAAATAAGAGAATTCGTTTGGGTTGCATAGAGATCCCTTTACTCTAGTCCAGAGTCCAGAGTCCAGAGTCCAGAGTCTAGAGTCCAGTTCGGGCAAGGACTTTGGACTGCGGACTTTGGACTCTGGACTGAGTTATTTATGTCGGCTGCCGCAACGGAATTTTGATCCGAAAGATGACGCGATTGGCGCGCATCTGGCGGAAGTAGGTGGTCGTCGGTTCGCTGCGCACGCTGATCGAGCCGCGGTGCGCTTCGATCACGGCGCGCGCTTCCCAGAGACCCAAGCCGGTGCCGGGGATGCGGCGCAACTTGGCGCCGGTCAGCCCACGGGCGCCTTCTTCAAAGATCCGTTCGGTCTGTTCCGGCGCAATTTCATCACCGTCGTCTTGAATCTCAATGGTGGCATTGGCAAGATCCAGATCGCTGGCGTCCTGTTGACCGGCGCGGATCACAATCTTCGTGTTGGGAAAAGAATATTTGACCGCATTGTCGATCAGGTTGCTCAGCGCAATCGCCAACCGGGCAATGTCAATTTCAGCCTGGGGCAACTCCTCCACACTTTCATCGACCACCAGTGTGCGCTGGCGTCGCTCGGCCTCCTGGGCAAAGGCGTCGGCGCAATTGGAGACCAGCACTGAAAGCGGATAATCCTCAAACTTCATATCCTCCGGTTCCAGCAGCAGCACATGCGCCTCCACCGTCTCGGCCACGCTCTTGCCCAGGCGCAAACAGAGTTCATGGGCGCCCTTGAGCGAACTGCTGATCAACTTGTTGGTCTGTTCGCTGGGTTGACGTTGCAATAACAGCTTGGCCGTGCCAATCTGCGCGGTGATCGGCGTCAGCGCCGTGCGCACCTGATGGGTCAAGAGCTTGGCCGTACTCTCCCACTGTTTTTTCTGTTGTTGCAGATTCAAAATTTCCAACTCGGTCAAGACCAGGTGGCCGATAAGCCGGCTAATCTCGCTGAGAAAATGATGTTCGCGCGTAATGTTGACCGGCTCAGCAAAGGGGCCAAAGACCAGCGCGCCGCGATAGATATGGCCCAACGTCACCGGCTGAACGGAGCGCAGATCCTGGACATGGCTGCGCTGATCGCCCCGGATGCCTTTCAGCGCGGCGCTGTTGATCCGTTCCGGCGACCACTGTTGCAACTGCGCTTTGTCCAGCGGCAGCCCCGCTTTGCGCCAGTTGAAGTGGGGCAGAGGCTTGCCGGTTGTGGTCGGCAAGCCTACCTGCGCCAGCGGCGCCAGCACCGTGTCCCCTTGCTGAATGTTGGCAAAGAAGACCAGATAGCGACAGCGGCAGAAGTTCTGCACCTGTGCCAGGAGTCGCTCGGTGTGCTGGCGAATTTGGTTTAGATCGTTCACGGCGTCAAAACCGTCAAAGCTGCGCAGGCTGTCCAGAAATTCATGTTCCCACTGGTGCTTGATGCGTTGATGTTCCGCCTCGGCAATGCGCTGGATATGGGCCGCTTCCCGCGCCAGGCGTTGCTTAAAGTCAGCGGGCATGGGCGGCAGGGTGAGGCTATGGAGCATCAGTTCCGGTTTCACCTGGTCATCGAGCAGTTGGATGTGGGCAAAGCGACCGGCGCCCAATTGTTGCACCCGCTCCTGGATCAGCGCATAACCCTGGCTTGGCCGAAACTGGCCGCCAAAGACAACCGCCACCGGCTGTCCTGCCACTTCGACCAAATGGGCCGCGTCAGCCAGCCCTAGATGACACTGGAATTCCTGGTAAGCGGTCGCCTCCCGGTGTTGGAGCAACGCCTTGGTCATGCGCTGGTCACACGTCTCACAGGCGGCATTGCCCCCGTTTACCCGTGTTTCGTCCCGCAACAGGTGGCAGAAGGCTTCAAAGTTTTGGCGTTGGTTCAGCGGGTCGGTGCGCCCTAGATGCTCCTGGTTGGCGCCGCTGTCAATGATCGTCATGGCGCGGCCCAGCCGCTCGGCGCAACCGGCTTCGATCACGGCCAGCCGGTCGTTGTCGATAATTTCACTCAAACACGTTGGAATAAAAGGCCACCGATCACGTTGCATAGCTTCCTCGCTGATAAGAACACCCCGCTCGTAGCCGGTCCCTGACCGGCTACGAGCGGGCTAATAATCACACAAGGACAAAAGCGGATCTGTCAAGTTATGCACACCTGACAGCTCTGATGCGTACACGCCGCAACCATCCCAAGCCGGTTTGCTGAGGGTGGTCAGTAGTACCATCGGTGGTGCGAAGGAACTGCTGGTGGGACTCAGCAGAAAGGCAGCAGTATGGGATTGTGTTGTTAAAGTGTAGCTGACTCCAAGTCTAACGGTGTTACCCGGTTTTGTCAAGAAACTTTTCTTTACTGGAAATGGCGTTCGAGAATCAACGCCGCCGCGACCAACGCGTGACATTTGCGCTCCGGCTCCACCGTTTTCAGTCGCATGACATTGAGGGTGTGCCAGAAGAGCGCTTGTTGATAGGCCATGTTCGCACCCGCTTGCGCCAATTGTTGACGGGCAATGCGTCGGAGCGCCGTGACCAGGTCAAAGGCTTGCTGTAAGGGCGTGGGTAGCAGAATGGCGGTCGGCTCTTCCTCCCAGATGGTGGGGGCGACCAGCGCGCTTTCAAAGGCGATAAAGTCAGCCAATGGCTGCGGCGGCAGCGCCTGAAATTTGATGTCCGTTTCCAGTTCGGCAAAGTCACGTAGGCTGTGGCTCATGGTCGCGCGGGCGAAGTCGATGAGCCAGAAATGTCGCTCTTCATCGACCAGCACATTGTGGCTGTGCAGGTCGCCATGACAGAGACAGGTTTGGGTGGCGAGCGACCCAAACGAGCGAATGGCATCCCCCTGCAAGACCCGGTAGATCGGGTTGGGCAAGGGCCGCGGCAACGCCGACCAGGGCAAGGTCGGGCTGGTGAGCAGGGCCGGGTCGAGCGTCTGGGCGGCGCACTGCAATTTCGCCGCCGTCAGCCGGAGTTGTGCGGTGTAATGCGCCATTAAGTCGAGTGTCGCCGGCTGGGCGTCGGCGTGAATTTGCGCAAAGGTGGTCTGAAAAAAGCGTTCCAACAACGGCACGACTGTCGTCGCGGGCTGCGTCACGAAGAGGTCGGCCAGCGGTTGCACCTGTTCCGTTCCGGCGGCGCCAATCAGCGAGTAGACCAGCCCCCCGACGGCGCGCGAATAGGCTTCTCCCTCCAACTGGGTACGCCGTTGGCCGCCGAGAAAGGCTTTGATCCGGTGATAGGCTTCCGCTTCGGCGGCAATGGTTGCTGCATCCCCCAGCTTCAACACCACGGGAACCGGCGTGCCTTGTGGGCGCCGTTCCTGCACAATAAAGAGCAAGGCGCTGGAACGGGCTGTTTTGGTGATCGTTGCGCGGGTTACCAATGGCGTTAACTGGACGGCGGCGGCCTCCTGAAAGAGCCGCTGCAGGATCAACATTACATCTTGCGCGGTCGGTTGGGGAAGGTCAGCCGCGGCGATCGGGAGCCGGCCGGCCACCGCACACAGGTCGGGGCCATTCTCGATCACCAGCTCAAAGTTGACCCCCACACTGGTGTGAAAGAGTTCATCCACCCGCGCCAGTAATTTTTGCGGCGCTTCGGGATCATCCTTGGCAATAATATCTTCGGCGCCGATCCGCCCCAGCGCTTCGTGAATGTTCTCCTTGGTGTCGTGCGCCGTGTGAAAAATGCAAGGCACCGTGGCGGGCAAGCGGCGGGCCAGGACAAAGCCGCTGGTGTCGGTGTCGCTGTGATCGTCATCGACGCGGATGTCGATAATCGCCAGTTGGAATAACTCATGCGCCAGGGCGTACTCCGCTTCCGCACTATTACGCGCCACCACCACCTCATAGCCGGCCAGCCGCAACCAGCGCGGCACCGACCGCACCAAATGGGGGTCGTTATCGATGAAGAGAATCTGCTTGGCATTGGTTGTCATGGTGAGTCTTCCTTTGAGCAAGAGATGTTGCGTGCTACGTGCTGCGTGAACGATGGCGCCGCCACGCATCACGTGTCACGCAGCAAGCGGGAATGTTAACCGCAACTTCGTTCCCTGGTCGTTGCTTTCCAGCAGGATCAAGTCCCCCCGGTAGCGCCGGGCGATCAGGCGCGCGATATGGGCGCCCATGCCCGTCCCCTGGCCGGTGGCGCCGGGGGGGCGTTGGATCGGGCGCTTGAGAAAGAAGGGGCGGGCAAAGGCTGGAATGCCTGGCCCCGAGTCCTCAATATCAATGGCGATCTGTTCACCAAGCCGTCGGCTGCGCACGGTCAACTCGCCTTGTTGGGCCATTGCTTTCAACGCGTTATTCACTACTTTCTCCGTGGCAATGCGCAAGATGTTGGGGGGCGCTTGCACGCGCAAGCCCGAACATTGGAGGTCAAAGCGATAAGTGATGGCGGCGCCTTCTTCCTGGTTGTACTGGTCACACCAGCGTTGGATGGTGCTGCTCAATTCCCGGTCAATCAGGGTGGGCGTTTCGGGTACGCTGCCGGTCGTTGTCATTGGATCGCTCCGAAAGCTCTGGATGTCGTCGGCAATGCTGTTCAAGTCGCTGATCACTTCCTGCAACCATGTATCGCCTGTCAAACCGTGCTGTTGCGCCCACCGCTTGAGGGTGTCGGTGCAATAGCGCAAGCTGCCGATCTTCTGCGCCAGCGTGTGCTGACGGTCGGCGGCGGTGATGCCAAACCAGGCCACGGCTTCGCTGGCGATGGCATTGTCGCGCGCGTCCGCCAGTTCCTGCGCCTGGAACTCGCGTTGGGTGCGCTCTTCCTGAATCAACCCGGCGTAATGGAGCGCGACAGCCGCGTGGGGCGCCAACTTCTCGACAAAGTTGCGATCGTCCAGCGCAATGCCATCTGCTTCCGTGCTGGTGAGATAAATGGCGCCGATGACCTGGTCATTCATCAGCAAAGGCACACTATAGGCCGCCGCCATGCCCTCATCCCAGCCCAGGTAGGTGACATGATAGGGGTCTTGGTGTAAGTCCGGCGCGTAATAAGGGCGACGGGTGGCGACGGCATGGGCGTTGATGCTGCGGGTGGTGAGCGTAAGCCGAATACCCTGCGCCGTCAACTGCTGCTCTGCCGGCAAGTGGGTCAGCACGGTGACAAAGGCGCATTTGGTCAATCGTCGTACTTGTTGGGCAATGACCGCCGCCGTGGCATCGGGGTCGCCGGCGCCGGCAGCGGCGGAAACGGCCTGGAACGCCTCCTCCTCGCGCCGCCGCCGCCGCAGGACACGGGCGTTTTGCACAAATAACGCCACCTGTTGCGCCCAACACCAGAGATCGCGTCGCCGCGTCGCGTCGATGCGTTGAGGTGTGCGCAGCGAAATGAGGACAACCCCCACCACCTCCTCCTGCTCCGGCCAACCGATGACCAGCGGCAGCGCGATCAGCGCCCCAATCTGGTTGGTCGCCAGCACATGGGACGGAATCGGCGGCAGGTTGGCCGGCCACGCGCTCATCTCTTCAATAAAATAGGGTTTGCGTTGCGTCACAATGGCCGCGGCCGCACCTTGGGGATGGGCGGTTGGCGTCTTGACCACAGCCGTGACGGCGCCGTCCATCCGCTCCAGATGCAGCAAGCCGGTCTCGCGGTAGATATAGAGACTGATCAAGCTGATTTGGCCGCGAAAGAGTTGATGGGCCTGTTGAATGACTTCGTCGAGGACAGGAGCGAGGGCTTGCTCGGACTCGCGCTGGCGCCAGGTGCCCAGCAACTGTTGGCCTAGATAGGCGAGATAATCAGAACAATCGGGAGAACGATTGACAAATGGGGGGGTCTCTTCCATTGGTGTACTCTCCTTGCCGGCGGGCAAGCTGCAATGATAGCGTTAGTATACCTCTTGCGTGTGCTGTTGGTATACCAATTATTCTGGGCTGAAGTTGACAAATTGTCAAGCAGCAGCGGAAATGGTTTTTCTTTCTAAAGTCACAACCCAAAACGATCTAACTAACCCTGCTTTGCAGTACCAACCGCTGTAATCACTGTTCAGCCGTCAAATCGGCGTAGCGCAACGGTCCTGGTTGGAACTAAATGAATCAACTAATTGCCTAACGGAAAACTAAATAGCGGAGGATACTCGTTATAGGAGCAATGGCTCTAGCATCAACTATTCGTATGACAATGGTCTGGTAATCTACGCCAATGTGGAGTTTGGCTTGCGTATGATAACGGTCTGAAAATCTACGCAAGCGAGGAGTCTGACAATGGTTTCAACCGAAGCGATACCTATACCACCCCCGCCAGCCGTTGGCCGTTTGCGGGGAGCCGCCAAAGTATTCGTCGTGCTGGCCGCACTGTCGCTCTTTTTCTTGGGTTATTTGCGGGGCTCTTTAGCAGCGTCATCGCCAATAACTTGATGGAGGGGACACAACAGCGGATGTGGGCGGAAACGGCTGCTCTTGCGACAGGCATCCGCCATCCGCTGTCGTGTTTGCTCACGGCAACGCTGTGCGCATGGCTGCCAACCCTTGTTCCAGCAACGGACGGGGACAGCCGAAGTTTAAGCGCACAAAGCCTTCGCCACCTTCCCCAAAGACGGCGCCATCATTCAGCGCTACTTTGGCCCGCTCCAGGAAGAACTTCTGTGGGTTGCCTTCGATGCCGCTTTCACGACAGTCGATCCAGGCTAGGTAAGTTGCCTCCGGGGTGGTGGTGCGCAACTGGGGCATCTGCTCGCGGATATAGTTGACTGCAAAGTCCCGGTTGGCCGTCAGATAGGCGCGTAGGGCCGTCAACCAATCTGCGCATTCGCTATAGGCCGCGACCGCTGCCGCATAGCCCATCAAATTGACATGGGGGACAATCCCGCTGGCCGCTTTTTGCACTTTCTTCCGTAAGTCGGCACTGGGAATAATGGCGACGCTACAGCCCAGCCCCGGCACATTGAAGGTTTTGCTGGGCGCCATGAGGGTGACGGTGCGGTCGGCCAGTTCCGGCGAGAGGGCGGCCAGCGGGGTATGGGTTGTGCCGCCGAGCAGCAGATCGCAATGGATCTCATCGGAACAGATGATCAGATCGTGGCGCAGGCAAATCTCGGCCATCTGGCTTAACTCCGCCGGGCTATAGGCGCGACCAATGGGGTTGTGGGGGTTGCACAAGATAAACAGGCGGGTGTTAGGGCGCACTGCGGCTTCAAAACGCTCATAATCAACATCATAGTAGAGATGGCCATTGCGCTCACTTTTGGCCAACAGGGCGCTCTGCAACTCCCGCTCCTGGTTGACCGGCGCGCTCAAAAAGGGCGGATAGATCGGCGCACTGACCAAAACGCCATCGCCCCGGTCCCCAATGGCGCGGCTCACCACATTCAGCCCGCAGACCAAGCCCGGCAAAGAAACAATGGCTTCCGGCTGCACTGTCCAGTTGTAGAGGCGCGCCAGCCGTTCCACCAGCACTTCCCGCAATTGATTGGTCAAGCCGCCATAACCAAAGACGCCATGATCCACCCGCTCGTGCATGGCGCGCAAGATCGGCGTCGGCGAACGAAAATCCATATCCGCCACCCACATCGGCAGCACATCCTCGCTATAGAAATGCCACTTGCTGCTGTCGCTCGCCCGCCGGTTGACCACTGTATCGAAATCGTACCCCATAACTCATGCTCCCAATCCTAGACTCTGCAAAGTTGTACAAAAATGATCCTGACTCTCCTAATCATAACCGAAATCACCCAGTCAGCCAATCCCTGGCAACATGCGGATTGGCTGACTGGGTGATTACCCCGCTACTCTTCTTCTATTCTTCCTGTCGCTCCTTCACCTGGTCACCTTGTCACCCCTCATCCTCCCGCGCCATCGCATCATAATTCAGTACAAACCGCCGCTCCTCTTTAGCGGTGCGATAGGCCGCACGCGCCATCGTCGTGGTGGCGATTGGGGCGGTGAGGAAGAAGAAGGCAATCAACAAGATCATGCGGATCAAGTGGTCAGGATAGTAGAGACCGGCGGCAAGCAACACACAGATCACACCCAGGGTGGCGGCTTTACCGGCCGCGTGCATCCGTGTATACATGTCGGGCAAGCGCAGGATGCCGATGGCGCTAATCACCATAAAGGCGACCCCGACCATGGCGAAAAAAAGGACAAATGCTTCGCGGATCGTCATGACAACTACTCCTCCCGCTTCGACTGTTCCAGATAGCGCGCCACCATCACTGTACCCAGAAAGCCCAGTACGCCGGTGATGATGGTGACATCCAACAAAAAGACGGCGCCCTGTTTAATGGCAAAGAGGGCGATGATCGCCACGGCATGAATGGCGATAAGATCAAAGGCAACGACACGGTTCGGCACATCCGGCCCGCGGTAGAGGCGCAGGAAACAGAGCGCCAGGGAGACGCTAAGCAGGAGAATCAGCAGGTCGATGCTGGTTGTAAAGAGGGTCATGTCATTGTTCCTCGTGTGAAACGGAGCAGTAGCCGTTCAAAGGTCTCCTTTACCTCCGTCTGAAAGGTTGCCGGGTCGCCGGTGGCGAGAATGTGAACATAGAGCAGCCGCTCGCCCCGCTCATTCTGCCCCAGGTCAACACTGAGGGTGCCGGGCGTCAGGGTGATCACCGAGGCCAGGGTCATAATCTCTAAGGCCGATGAAGCCGTCAGCGGAATGGCCACAATGCCGGGATTGATCATCGGCCTGGGTTGCAAAACGACCTTGGCCAGAATCAGGTTGCTCAATACAATTTGCCAGAGGACATAGCCGAGAAAATAGAGCAAATCGTAGGTGCGTCGAACATAGGACCCCTTGTAGAGCGCAATCACCAGAAAGCCGACGCCAAAGCCGATGAGATAATCGGCGCCGCCAAAGAGCGGAACAAGTTCAGCCCAAAGAAAGGCGAGCAACAGATTTACCAAAAAGAGCAGCAGATAGAGATTCTGTGGCGCCGGCGCACCGGCTGTCGTTGGGCGCGGCGTCAGTGGAGGGCGCTGCGCCTGTGGATTTTGCCGTTGAGGGCGATTCTTACGCATAGCACTATTTTTTCTCTAGCCTGATGATTTCATCCGTCGGTTGCACTGCCGCAATATAGCCGGCCCGGTCGAGCGCCTGTTGTGCCGCCACGGTGGACCAGGCAAAAACCGGCGCACTAAAGAGGCCAATCGCCAGACTCAGCAGCACCAGCCCACTAATCGGCAGCAAGGTCAACCAGCGTTTGAACGGGTGCGTCAAGGGGGCAGTGGGGGCAAGCGGCGCAGTTGCCGCGCCGGCAAAGGCATATTGCCAGAGGCGCACCATGCTCATCAAGGTGAAGACGCTTACCAGCAGGCTGACGGCGGCGATCAACCAGTGTTGATTGCTCAGAGCGCTCTGTAACAGACCCAGTTTGCTGATAAACCCGCTGGAAGGGGGAATGCCGGCCAGGGAAAAGGCGGCAAAAAAGAAGATGATCGCCAGCAGCGGGCGACGGGTGCTGAGTCCCTTGAGTTGATTGGCGAGCAAATTGCCGCTGCCCATCTCCATCTCGGCGGCGCCGCCGGCCATAAGGAGCGCTGTCTTCACAATCATGTGATGCACCAGATAGAGAATCCCCGCCGCCAACCCGAAACCGGCGGCCACCGGATCGGCGCTCCCCGCCAGCCCCAGCCCCATGACCATATAGCCGACCTGGCTGATGACATGAAAGCTGAGGACGCGCCGCATGGTGTTGACCGCCATCGCGCCAAAGACGCCGGTCAGCATGGTCAAGCCGGCAATCGCCAGAATCAACGGCTGCCAATCGACCAGGTAGGTCGGGAAGAGCAGTGAAAAGACGCGATAGAGCGTATAGATGCCCACTTTGGTCAACAATCCGCCAAAAAAGGCGGTAACGGCCGGGTGAGGCGTATGGTAACTGCTGGGCAACCAGAAATAGAGCGGAAAAAGCCCCGCCTTGGAGCTATAGGCGATCAACAACATGCCGGCCAGTAGCGCCTGGATGCTGGGGGGCGCTTGCTCCATCCGTTGCGCCAGGTGGGCAAAGTTGAGCGTTCCTAGTGTGCCGTAGGCAATCCCGGCGGCGGAGAGAAAGACCAGCGACGCCATCAAGTTGAGAACCACATAGCGAATCCCGCCGCTGATCTGCCCCGACTGCCCACCCAGCGTCAACAGCACAAAACTGGACATAAGCAGCACTTCAAAAAAGACATAGAGGTTAAAGAGATCGCCGGCCAGAAACGCCCCGTTCACCCCCATTAACAGGAAGAGGAGCAGCGGGTAAAAGTGCATATTGCGCCGTTCGTCCAGCGTCCCCATGGCGTACAGGACCGTTGTCAGCGCCAGAATCGCCGTCAAGGTCAGGAGGATAGCGCTTAAGCCATCGGCCACCACGGCAATGCCAAAGGGCGCCGCCCAATCACCCATTTGCAGCACCAGCCGTTCCCCAACACCAATGGTATGATAGAGCAACCAGAGCGCAATGCCCAGATTGACAAGAGTTGTCGCCAGGGCCAGGAACTGTTGGTAACGCGCCGTCCGGCGATCCCCCCAGCGCGCAAAGGCCAGACCCAATGCGGCCATAGAGAGCGGAATGACAATCGGCGCCGCTACCCAATTTGGATTCAGATTCATGATTGGCAACTGTACCCTCTATGCTGACTTGCGCGCCGGCGGCGCCTGTTCTAAATATTCGTAATCTTCTTCGGTGGCGGTGGTGATTAACGGCGCGGCAGGTGCAAAGGGATCCGTGGGGGCATTGACCGCTTCCGTCTGGCTGTTGACCAGTGTATTGCGCCGGTTGATCAACATCACCATAAAGGCTGTCACGCCAAAGCTGATCACAATCGCCGTCAGAATCAGCGCCTGCGGCAGCGGATCGACAAAGGTGCTAATCTCACCAGTAAAGCTGCTTTTATCGGCAATGATCGGTGGTAAGCCACGCTTGAGGTGACCGCTGCTCAACAACAGCAGGTTGACGCCATGACTGAGCAGCGCCAGCCCTAAAATCAGGCGAATTGGCGTTCGTTGGAGCAACAGGTACGTACCCGTGCCGAAGAGAACGCCAATCATCAACGCCAACATCAAACCAGTCATCGGCGCCCGCCTTTCTTGGTTGCTTGTTGCGGACGTCCAGGTTGCTCATACCGACTGCTGAGGCCCAGAAGATAGGAGGTGACGACAGCTAGAACCACCAGGAAGACCCCGACATCAAACAACATGGGTGTTCCCAGTTCCAACGTCAACGGCCCCAGATGCCCCTCCCACCAGATGCCCTTGAAGAAGACATCTTCCAGGAGACCAAGCACTGCTGCCGTCACTGCCGTTAGTAAGCCAATCCCAATGATCGGCTGGAGCCACGGGCCAACTGTGCGCCGGATCGCTTGGTCGCCACGACTCAAAATCTGTAACTGAAAGGCGGCGGCCACCACCAACCCGGCAATAAACCCCCCGCCGGGGCTATTATGACCGACCATCAACAGGATGATTGCCAACACCAGCAGCACCGGCGTCAACACTCGATCCAGGAGACGCAGATATAACTCAGGCATGGGCTTCCTCCCTGGCTTCTTCCTTTGGCGACGCAACCTGCTTTGCGGTCACGACTAGCTTTGCTGTACTGTGGCGTGCCGGGCGCAGCAATGCCGAGCGCAAGAGGGCATAACCGCCAATGGCCGCCAGCGCTAAGACGGTGATCTCGCCCATCGTATCAAAGCCGCGAAAATCGACCAGGATGACATTGACAATGTTACCCCCATGCGCCGCCGGCGCCGAGTTGAGCGAGAAAAAAGGGCTGATGCTGGGACTATGCGGGGGGGCAGCGCTAATCAGGGTCAGGACAAAGCCCAGGCCGCCGACTAGCACAGCCATGATCAAGTTGCGGAACTGCGCCAAGCTTGAGATGTTGCCCAGCACCCCCGGCGGAATGCGGTAAAAAACCAGCACCAGCAAGACCACCGTCAATACTTCAATGAGCAACTGGGTGAGCGCCAGATCGGGCGCCCCAAAAAAGGCAAAGACCAGCGTGACAACCACGCCAACCACGCCGATACTGATAATGGCGCTCAAGCGGTTCTCGGCGCGCACCGTCACGAGCGCCGCCACAATCGCCAGCCCGGTCAGGATCATCTCTTCCATCTCTAGCTGTGCTGTCTGGTCGATGGTGATTGTGGCATAGCCACGCAGCCAAACAAGCTCGTAGAGGACAACGGCGGCCAGACAGAGAAAGGTCACGCTCACCTGACTGGCTAATTGACCGCCCTGGATCATTCTGGTTGTCCAGCGCGCCAGCGTATAGGTCAACTCATAGAGCGCTTCAAAGATGGTCGCGCCATTCAACCTGTCTGGTAGATAGGTAAACAAACGACGGATCTGCTCCCGTTGCCAGAACAACCCAACACCCACGGCAATCGCCGCCAGGCTGGTTAAGAAGACGGTGTTAAACCCATGCCAGAGCGCCAGATGAATCTTGACCGGGGCATTGGCGATAATGCTGGCCGGCGCACCCAGCAACACCGTTTCGACGGGGCCGATTACGAAAGGCATCAGCGTACCCAGCAACGTGAGCAACAGGGCCGGTAAGGCAAACCAGAACGAGGGCGCATGGTGTAAATGGGCCTGCTTCTGCTCTCCGTGCGCCGCGATGGTCGGGCGGAAAAAGGCTTCCCAGAGCAGGGTTAAGCTATAGCCAACAAAAAGCGCACCGCCGAGCGCCGTCACGACTAGGCCGATCCGGGCAAAGAGAATGCCCCCCTCCTCATCTGTGTGGAGCAAAGCATCCAGCAGCGTCTCCTTGGACAAAAAGCCAAAGAGCGGCGGCAAACCGGCCATGGAAAGACCGGCTAACAACGCCGTCAAGGTCACCATGGGCAATGTCTGCCGCAGATTGGCGAGCCGTCGCAGATCGCGCGTCGCCATGGCGTGATCGACAATGCCGGCCACCATAAAGAGCGGCCCCTTGTAGAGCGCATGGGCCAGAATGCCGACCACCACCGCAATGTATGATTCGGCGCTATGAAAAGCCAGCAACATGACCAGAATGCCCAACTGGCTGATGGTGGCATTCGCCAGCAACGCTTTCAGATCATAATAACGAAAGGCGCTGACTGCCCCCAGCAACATTGTCACACTACCGACTAGGAAGAGCGTCCAGAACCAGAGCGCACTATCGCTTAAGACCGGATGCAGCCGCGCCAGCAGATAGATGCCGGCCTTGACCATTGTGGCTGAATGGAGATAGGCGCTGGCCGGTGTCGGCGCCGCCATCGCGCCGGGCAACCAGAAATGAAAGGGAAATTGGGCCGACTTGGTAAAGGCGCCGACCAGAATCAGCAGCGTCATGGCGGTGTAATCAGGGTGGTCATAGAGCAAGGGGGCCGTTAAAATCTCGCTGAGCTGATAAGAGCCACTGCTCTGCCCTAGTAGCACAAAACCGGCCAACATCGCCAGGGCGCCGCCGCCGGTGACGATGATCGCCGTGCGCGCCCCTTTCAGCGCCTTCTCGTCGCTGATCTTATAGGAAATGAGCAGATAGCTGGTGATGCTGGTGCCTTCCCAAAAGAGAAAGATTGCCAGCAGATTGTCGGACCAGACCAGCCCTAACATGCTCGCCATAAAGAGGAAGAGCATACAGTAGAAATAGCCTTGCCGTTCCTCATGCTCAAAGTAGTAGGCGGTATAGAGCGCGATCGCCGCGCCGATGCCGGTGATGATCAGCCCGAAAAAGAGCGACAGCCCATCGAGCCGAAAACTTAACGCCAGCCCCAGTTCCGGCGACCAGGCGATCTGTTCCGTCAGGTAATTGCCGTCGGCAACCGCCGTCAACTGCATGGCCTGCCAGACCGTAACAATAGTAGGCGGGATCGCGGCCAGCCAGCCGGCAAAGGCAAAACGATGGGGACGAAGCAACCACAGGATGAGACCTGTTAGGGCAAGCAAAGATAGGTGGATAACAAAAATAGACACAACAAACACCCGCATGGTTTGGCCGGCATCAGGAGCGATGACCAGTGGGTTGGTAAGCCAGGTACGTTTCCTGCTTAGTATAAACGAATTTGTAAATTAAAATGGTAGGTAGGATACAATGGCAGCACCAAAAATGTAAATTCAACAAGAATTTTGAATATCGCGCCGCTTTGAGGCAAGCCGCCCGTTATGCCCGTCAATTGCAATTATCAACCATTACCATTGTCTTCTTTGTCGAAGCAGTGGATGATGAGACACGCGCTCACTATGAAGCGCCGTATCAGGACGCCGCCAGCGGCGTCACCGTGGAACCAGTAATCGTGACGACGGTCGAATAACAACTGCTTTCACACGATGTTGGCATTCTGCTGAATGTGATACCATCGTATATAATCGGCTGATGACAACAACCGTAGTACAGACGCCGCGACCAGCCAGCGGCGCATTGACAAAGACAGGCGGCTTTCTCACCGGCTTTACCCATACGTTGCAACCCTATATCGGTTGCCGCTTTGGCTGTGAATATTGCTATGTCAAGGGCTTGAGCGTCCATCGCTTCCACCAGCCTCCGCTCGACTGGGGTGACTATGTGCATCCGCGCCCTGGCATTGCCGAGAAGTTACGCCAGGAATTGCAGCGGCTGGCGACCAAAGGCGAGTTAGACACCACCGCCATTTTTATGTCCAGCGCCACTGACCCCTATCAAGGGTTAGAACGGCGCTGGCGTCTGAGTCGGGCCTGTTTGGATCTTTTCTTGGACTATCCGCCGGGGTTGCTCGTCGTGCAGACACGGTCGCCACTAGTGGCCGATGACTTTGACCGTTTACAGGCGCTCGGTTCGCGTTGCTGGTTGAATTTTACACTGGAAACCGATCTGGATGCAGTGCGCCAACAAGTCACACCCCGTTGCCCGTCGATCCCTCAACGGCTCCAGGTGCTCCAACAGGCCAAGGTTGCCGGGCTGAATGTGCAAATTACAGTAAGCCCCTGCCTGCCTTTTTCCGATGTCGCAACTTTTGGTACACTGTTGACCACGCTCGGCCAGCGGGTCATTGTGGATACCTATACGAGTGGCGACGGTCAAGCCGGTAAACGCACGGCGGCGACTGCCATCCCGACCCTGTACACGGATCAGGGATGGTCAAGTTGGCGTAATGAAACAGCAGCGCAAGCGCTTTATGCCTGGCTTCAGACGCAGATCGGCGAACGGGCCGGCTGGTCACAAACCGGCTTTGCTGCAGTAACGCAAATGGTGACTGTAGGCCAGGGGAACCGAGAAACGACGCGCAAAGCCCTGAATGCGCAGTGATTCTTTGCCAACACAACAGAACGTCTATGCAGATCACCATTCATCATGCCCATGCCTGGGACGTTACACCAGAGGCGGCCGTTGCCCTTCAGCGGCAGTTAGCGCCATTGGTGCGGGAAGAACCGTTGTCGGCTCCGCCGCAAACCATTGCCGGTGTGGACATGAGCGTGCGGGGCGACCAGGTGCAAGCGGCTGTGGTTGTCTTACAATACCCGGCGTTGGCGGTTATCGACCAGGCCATCTGGCGGGGCAACGTGGAATTCCCCTATGTGCCCGGCCTGTTGAGTTTTCGGGAAGTCCCTGCTGTTTTGCGGGCGCTCGAACAACTTACCACGATGCCGGATTTGCTCATGTGCGATGCCCAAGGGCGCGCCCACCCACGGCGTTTTGGGCTGGCCTCTCATTTGGGTGTGTTATTAGAGTGGCCGACGGTGGGGGTGGCGAAATCGTTATTAACCGGTCGGCATGATGAAGTTGGCGCCACCAAAGGGTCACACACACCATTGCGCGCCGGTCGAGAAACCATCGGCGCCGTTGTGCGCAGTCGCGATGGCGTGAAGCCACTCTATGTCAGTGTCGGCCACCGCCTGACGCTGACCGAAGCAATCGACATTACATTGGCCTGTACCACCCGCTACCGGCTCCCGGAGCCGACGCGGCAGGCCCATTTATTGAGTAACCAGAAGTAGGAAGTAGGAAGAAAACAGCTTCCAGCTTCCAGCTTCCTATCGTTCAAGGAGACCGAGCATTATGGCATTATACGGCGGTATTGAAGCCGGCGGCACCAAATTTGTCTGCGCCATCGGCACGGGGCCGGATGACATTCGAGCCGAAACACGCTTTGCCACAACCAGCGTGCCGGCGGATGCAATCAACCAGGCGATTGCCTTTTTCAAGGCGCATCAGGGCAGCGAACCGCTGGCCGCGATTGGCGTCGCCTCCTTTGGCCCCCTTGACCCGGATCCCCGTTCGCCCACCTTTGGCTATGTCACCACCACGCCCAAACCCGGTTGGGCGCATACCGACTTTGTCGGCCCCTTGCGCAAAGCCTTTGGCGTGCCGGTGGGTTTCGACACCGATGTCAACGGCGCAGCTTTGAGTGAATACCGCTGGGGCGCGGCGCAAGGGCTGGATACCTTTGTCTATTTGACCATTGGCACGGGCTTGGGCGGCGGCGGCATGGTCAACGGCAAGCTCATTCACGGTCTCATGCACCCGGAGATGGGGCACATGTTGGTTCCCCATAACTGGGACGCCGATCCTTATGCGGGTTTTTGTCCTTATCATGGCGATTGTTGGGAGGGGTTGGCCGCCGGGCCGGCGCTGGAAGGGCGCTGGCAAACCCGCGCCGAGAATCTGGCGCCGGAACATCCTGCTTGGGAATTGGAAGCGCACTATTTGGCGCTCGGCTTGATGAACATCATCTGCACTATTTCTCCCCGGCGCATCATTATGGGGGGCGGCGTTATGGATCAACAACAACTTTTCCCCTTAATTCATAACAGCGTCTACGCCATGCTCAATGGCTATATTCAGTCCACTGAACTGTTGGAAAATATGGACAACTATATTGTTCCGCCCGGTTTGGGGAGTCGCGCCGGTGTACTCGGCGCGATTGCTCTAGCGCAGGATGCAGCATAAGCTACTTACGCAATCATGCAAGTGTATGGCGTTGACCAGGAAAATGGTCAGACACTCAGTACGCTATACATCTGCGGCTAATCAATCGATAAATCGTTTCCATCCTGCCCAAAAGAGAAGTGCGCACGAGCGTGCGCACTTCTCTTTTGGGCGGACTGTCTGTAAGGAACTTGCTGTAGGTTGTTTTCCAGCAGTTCGATTATGAACGTTGCTTGAGTAATGCTTCTATTTGAGCGCGTAGCTGTAAATTTTCTGCTTCAGTAGCGTTTGCGCGTTGTGCTTCCTGTTCAGCACGTTGCGCTTCTTGCTCGGCGCGTTGCGCTTCTTGCTCGGCGCGTTGCGCTTCTTGCTCGGCGCGTTGCGCTTCTTGCTCGGCGCGTTGCGCTTCTTGCTTGCTCGGCGCGTTGCGCTTCTTGCTCGGCGCGTTGCGCTTCTTGCTCGGCGCGTTGCGCTTCTTGCTCGGCGCGTTGCGCTTCTTGTTCAGCAATGTCTACTGCTTCCTCTAAATTAGGAACGAGCAGACCGGTTTGTGGATCAACCACGCGCAATAGTTTTCCCTCTGGACGTAAAACGGCCTGCAATTCGGTACTGAAAATCTCGCCATCTTCGTTGGTTGGGATCGCTACGTATTCGCTGCCGACTAAACGGTAGCCCATAAACTGTTCATCTAAATACTCATGAAACGGATCGAACAGGAAATATTCACGAATACCTAACGCGGCGTAGAGTGATGCCTTGCTGGTCGTGTCCTCGCGCGAGGTGTCTCTTGAGGTGATCTCAAAAACCACGCTTGGCATAGCTTTCTCTTCCCAGGTTTTGAAAGAACGGCGCTCATGCTTGGGGCTATTTTTAACAACCATAACATCCGGTGATTTACGCGCCTTGGGGTCACCTTCGCGATAGTATAGGTAGATGTTGCCGACCACATAAACAGCCTGTTTGCGAAAAAAGTGACGCAAGGCGCTTAATAATTGTAAAATTGCTAGAACATGAGCTTCCGTCTCAGCCATAGGTTCTCCATCCGATGTTGGGTAGTCGATGGGTGTTGCTTCTTTTGTGATTGGTCTTTCAAGAACAAGTGCATCCATTGTGCGATACCTCCTTATGATAGGTAGCGGGACTATGGAAATTATATCATACCTACGCCTCATGATAGAATCAAAGCAATAGCGTAAAGTGATTTTGAAATGAAACGCAAAGGTTTATGAATCAATCTACCCAATCACCCAATCCGCAACCTTTTGATCCAACCGAACATCCCCATCGCCGGCGCAACCTGCTCACCGGCGAGTGGGTGCTGGTCTCGCCCCACCGCACCAAACGCCCCTGGCAGGGACAGGTAGAAAAGGGGACGCCCGACAACCGGCCGGCTTATGACCCCAAGTGTTATCTCTGCCCCGGCAATGAACGGGCCGGCGGCAAGCATAATCCCCAATACACGAGTACCTTTGTCTTTGAGAATGATTTTGCGGCTTTACTCCCCGATGGGCCACGGGGCGATGTGAGCGCGGGCCAATTCTTCCAAATGGCGGCGGAGATCGGGCGTTGTCGGGTGATCTGTTTTAGTCCACGCCATGACTTGACCTTGCCGGAGATGGCGGTGGCCGACATTCGCCGGGTGGTCGATGTCTGGGCGGAACAGGTGGTTGAACTGGGCAATCTGCCTGACATCAACTATGTGCAACTCTTTGAAAACAAAGGGGCTGCAATGGGGGCGTCCAATCCCCACCCGCACGGTCAGCTTTGGGCCAACCATAGCATCCCGCAGGAGCCGGCCAAAGAAGAGGTACAACAGCGCGCCTACTATGCTGCCCAAGGGCGACCGTTGTTGCTGGATTACCTATCGGCAGAAGCCGTCGCTGGTGATCGCATCGTGGCCGAAAATAGTGCCTGGGTGGCGCTGGTTCCCTTCTGGGCGGTCTGGCCTTATGAAACCCTCTTGCTACCCCGACGGCATGTAGTGCAGTTGCCGGACTTGACAGGTGAAGAACGGGACGCACTGGCTGACATTCTCAAGCGGCTGCTCACCCGTTATGACAATCTCTTTGAAACCAGTTTTCCCTACTCAATGGGCTGGCACGGCCAACCGACCGATGGTCAGGCGCACCCCCATTGGCAACTGCACGCCCACTTTTACCCGCCGTTGCTCCGGTCGGCCACCGTGAAAAAATTTATGGTCGGCTATGAAATGCTGGGCAATCCGCAGCGTGACATCACCGCCGAGCAAGCCGCCGCGCGGTTACGTGAATTGAGTGAAGTACATTACAAACAAAGAGCATGAAACGTGAAGCGTGTAGCGTGAACTGTTTCCCCAAGCCCCAGGAATTCGAAGGTAACGGTACACGCTTCACGCATCAGGCTTCACTGCACCTGCTTAAACTCCCCATCCACCACCTGATAGATCCAGATCTGCGGATCAACCAGATCGCCGTTACTGGCAAAACGGAGGGCTTTGAGTAACGTGTCCTGGGCGTTGTTGCGAATGGCGTCGGCGATTTGGGTCGCGTTCAGCGCGTCGGCCTTGCGCACGCCATCAGCGAGAACCTGCATGGCGACGTAGCCGTTGACCGAGTACGTGTCCGGGTTGCGATATTCGACGGCTTGATAGGCTTCGATCCAACTTTTGTCCGCAACACTCTGCGGGCTGGGGGCAAAGGCGCTGACGTACATGCCTTCCGCCGTGCCGTTGGCTTCGTCAATGGTCGCCGCCAGGAAAGCGCCGTCGCTCGCCAACATGGGCAAAGTGACGTCGGCTTCGACAAGTTCAGCGCGCAAGTAGGGCGCTTCGATCTCATAGCCGGCATAAAAGATCGCATCAGCATTGGCGCTTTTGATCTGTTGCACTTCGTCTGTATAACGGCTTTGCCCTTCGGTCACCTGCAGGGTGAGTACCGCCGTAGCATTGCGTTTTTGCAGCTCCTGCACCAGCGATGCAGCTAACCCTTTGCCATAATCGGTATCATTGTGAATGACCGCCACCCGTTTGGCGTTGAGCTTGCTCACCAGAAACTCCGCATCAACCGCGGCCTGGACACTATCGTTGGCGTTCACCCGGAAGAAGTTGGTGTATCCCCGTTCGGTGAGACTCTGCTCAGAGGCGGTGGGGGTAATGACAACAATCGGCATGCCCTTATAATGCTCCATGGCCGCTGATGTTTGACCACTGTTGAGATGGCCGATCACGCCTAGGACTCGTTCGCCTTGATCAATGGCGTTCCGTACCTGACTAGCTTGATCGACGGCCACAGCATCATCCGATTCGTCATCGAGCGGGCGCACGACCACCTTGTAGCCCAGCAGCCCGCCATTCCGGTTGATCTCCGCCGCGGCCAGACGCACGCCGCCTAAAATCGTCTGGCCGCCATTGGCCTGAAAGCCGCTCAACGGCACCGCCACAAAGACAATTGCATCGCCTTTGGTCGGTTCACTGGCGCGACTACAACTGGCGAGCAGTAAGGCAAAGGCCAATCCCAGTGTTAAAAACGTTCTTCGCTGTATTATCTGCATTCCGCACTCCGCACAATGGCTTGTAGTAAAGACTTTAGTCTTCAAGAACGGGGAAGACTAAAGTCTTTACTACCTAAATCTTCTTCGTATTGTAATCGTAGACCTCGTTGATACTATCGACCAGATCATTGAGCCGTTCGACCTGTTCGCGAATATCGGACTGGAGCCGCTCGGCCTGTCCGCTGCCGACGCTTTGCGCATCGATCAGTTGCACTTGGCTGTAGACGGTGGCCAGGGCGGTCATGCTCTGCTCGATTTGCAGCGCCGCCTGTTTCATCCGGGCATCCAAATCTTCCAGGGTTTGTCGATGTTTTTCTTTACTGTCAATCACGTCATCGAGTTGCTTCTGGACAGTCAGATTACTTTCCTTTTTGCGTTGCAACCGTAACTGCTCTAACTCCTTCGGCACCGCGTCACGTTCACGCGCCAACAGACTATCGGCGCGATAGGCATCGACCCGCAGCGCCAGGGCATAGATATTTTTCAGCCAGTCTGTAAGCTGGTTGGCCGTACCCTCCAATCGGTCGCGAATTTGGCCGGGGCGCTGTTTTTGCACCTCGGTTTCAATGCGCCGCTGATATTCCAATGCTTGCTCTACGTCGGTGCGCAACTCTTTGTCGCGCACCGGGCGCGGATCAAACTCTTCGCGGAAGAGGTCGGACAATACCCGCGCATTGGTCTCGGCGTCGTTGAGACTGGAATAGACCAGCAGGATCAGCCCCACCAACCCCAACAACGGCCAACCAAAGGGCGGCCACCAGGGAAATGGCCGGCGCAGGAGGAAAAAGAGCACCAGCGTCAACGCCACCACTACCGCGCTTTCCCAGCGCATCATGGCGTATTGGAACATGGCGCTTTGGGCCTTCTGTTGCAACTCGGTCCGAATCGTGGTCATAGTACCCTATCATAAAATGTTGGCTCATCTACGGAAAGTGTGAACACCTGTCAGGTTTCCAAAACCTGACAGGTGTGGCGGGTCGAAACCTCACACTTTCTGTAGATGAGCGAAAATGTTTGTTTACACGGATAGGAAGGAGCACTGAGACGAATCAAGAAAAGATCCGTGCTTTTTCCTATCTGTGGCAATGCTGATTGATGCTGGCTGCCCAGACTGTTTAGAAGTAGGTCGAAATAATTTTGTACAACTCTTCGATGTCGGTTTCACTGGCGCGCCGGAACTGACCGTCGCCGATATTGGCGATTTCTTGCAATAGTCGTTCATCAGCATCACTGCCAAAGGCGATGGTGAAGATCACCAGGCGCTGGTTTGGGTGACTTTGCAGCAGATCGGTCAGGTCATCTAGGCTATAGGCGCTCTCATTTTCCTGGCCGTCGGTCATAACCACCAACGCGTTGATCGCTTCGCGATCATTTTGCGCCAACAGATCATCGGCAGCATTGTAGACCGCATCGATCAGCGCTGTCCCGCCAATTGGCTCCATCCGATCAATTTGATTGAGTAAATCGTTCCGTACATTTTCGTCCAGTGGACGCAGCGGTGTAAAGTTTTTGGAACCGCTGGCAAATTCGACCAACCCAAGCCGGTCCCGGTCGCCCTGAATCTGACTGACAAAGGCGCGCAATGCTTCTTTGGTGCGCGGCAGTTTGTTGCCCTCTTCCATGCTACCGCTGGTGTCAACCACCAAGTAGACATTGGTTGGCCGTTTCGTATAGTACCAGAAGTTTTGCACAACTTCCACCACGGCAGGGGGGG
The DNA here is from genome assembly GCA_021405325.1 of Caldilinea sp. CFX5. The sequence goes on from QWII01000023.1 coordinate 38,419, forward strand.
GCATCTGCAATGTCGTCTGTGGCTGTCGCCAGTCCACGGCAGCGGTGTTGGCAAAAGGACTGTCGCCACTACCCAGATCAATGCCCAAATCGGCAGGGCGGTAGCCTGCCGTCAACAGCACGCTTTGCGCCGCCGGCGTGAGCAGAAATTCGCCAAACGCCTGATAGGTGAGCCGCTGATTGTCCGTCACGGCCAAGTCATCATGGGGGGCGCCCAGTTCAAGCAAGGCGAGCGGATGATCGGTCCATAGGGCGCCTTCGGCGGGGTAGATGGCGACCAGCCGTTCGCCCTTGGGGTTGCGATTCCAGTCGATGACGACCCGCTCCTGGGCCACAAAGGCATCCAAAAAAGAGCGCCCTTCATCGGCGAGCCGCTGCATGATCACCTCTTCGCCCTCGCCATAGAAACGTACCGTTGCCTCAACGGCTCGTACATATTCCAGGGTGGCGGGAGCGGTGGCCGCTTCTTCCGTCAGACCGCGAGTGAGGCCGGCGCCGGCATAAAACTCGGCCAGCGTCGCTAAGAGGCCGCTGGCATTGTTCGTGCTGGGGTGATTCCACTTGAAGTTGGCATCCTGGGTTGCCTTCTGCTGAATGGTCTGCCAACCCACCGGCTTGTCCGGCCAGCCTAATTCACGCGCCACACTTTCCCAGGCAACGATCACGACGGGGCTGACGGCGTAGCGCATCTGGCCGCTGGTGCGTTGTTGCCCGACCGGCACGACGCCTTCCTGTTGCGTCTGGCCCAACTTTTCGCGCCAACCGGTTTCCAGCCGGTCAATCCACAGACTGCTATCGGGGGAGATGGCCTGAAAGTTGGGGCGCCCCAGCGCATCCTTGATCATTTTGGCCGGCTCATAGGCTGCGATCTGGACAATCATGCGCTCGCCGCTGGGCGTTTTACCGGCCTGGTCGTTGAATTGCGCGGCCAGTTGTTGCAACACCGGGGCCATCAAAGGCGAGGCCGCAACGGTCAACTCGGCGCTCTGTTCATCCCAGGTCAGCAGCGGCGCACTCTCCGGCGTCGTTGCCGCTTCTTCGCCAATGCCCAATTGGTTGGCGAGCCACATCCCTGTGCGCACCGTGATCGTGCCGCAGATGAGCAGGATAAAGACCACGATGCCGCCGATGAGCAGCAGGTTCTGCTTTTGTGCAGCCTGCTGGCCCGTGCGTTTGCGATTATTCATGGCCTACCTCACTTGGCGACGTTCAGATCAAACCAACGCAACAAGGTCAGTAACACTTCGCGATCGGGGTTGCGCATGGCCGATGTGCGCGGCACCACCGGCTGTACCCCCTGGTTGCTCCACTTAACAAAGAGACTATCCGGCGCCGCATCCACACCAATGTTGGGGTTGGCCGGGCGCAGCCCATAGACCAGCGCGGCTTTTTGTTGCTCTTCACTGAGCAGGAAGCGTTGAAAATCGAGGGCGGCATTCTTCTTCAATGCACTGGTTTCCGGCCCGACCCAAACGGTAAAGGGAAAGTCAAACCAGGTGACATAATCCGGGTAGTAGATATGGAGCGGGTCTTCCCAGCGGGTGACAATGCCCTGTAAATTTTGCAAGAGGTCGCTTTCCAGTAATTGGCCGCCGTCGCCGACGCTGTAGCCAAAGAGGGCAAAGTCTTCGGCGGTATAGGCGCTGCCGCCGCTAATATCAGTCACGGCGCCCATCAGCTCACCCAGCCAGGCTTGGAATTTCGGATCGGTGATGTCGGCTACGGTAATGTCGGTGCGATCATAATATTCGCCGGCCATGGCGATCATCGCGGCCAAGCCACCGGCATTCTTATTCGGATTCGGCACGACCAACTTGAAATAACCCCACTGTGGCTCACCGCCCAACTCCGGCCAACCGCCTTTGGCAATGGCGGCGTCGTGAATTGCTTTCCAATCCACCGCGCCAAACTTCTGCTCCAACACCTTGCCCCGGCTTTCATAGACGCCCCAGGCAAAGAGGCTAATCGCAATCGGGCGGGCGCGGTATTCACCGTCGGTCAAGAAGACGTCACGGCCCAAGCGTTCCTTATAGGAGGCATTGGCGAGTTCAACCAGATAGCGGCTATCGGGAATCCAGGCCGTCGGAAAATCTGCCAACTGGGCGCGATCCGCCTCAGATAACGTCTCCGGCGTGACATCCCCTTCGAGGGCGCCATATTCATTGCGATCCCAGCGGCCTAGCGCGGTTAAACCATCAATGGCGACAATGTCAATCTTGACGCTCACCCCGTCAACCGTGTGATTGCCGGCATTGTAAGCGGTTGCCGCTTGACGCACCCACGGTTCGACCGGCAGGGCCGTCAGGATGCGGATGGTCACTTCTTCCGGTCGTTCAACGGTGAACGCACTATCAGAAGCGTTGCTGCCGCTGCGTAAGGCCAGGGAAACGCCGACAATCACAATGGCAACGGCGACAATCGCTATAAAAATTAAGCGTGTACGTTTCATGGGAGTTTCTATTAATCTAGAGATTGAGAGATTAAGTACTTCAATCTCTCAATCTCTCAATCTCTTTATCCCTACTATTGACAGGTTTAGGAGTTACGCAGTTGGGCACCCAGTGGGTTCCCGCGCCATCTCTGACGGCCAGCCGGCAGGATACCGGCGTTCCCGGGCAACTGCGTAACTCCTAAGGTTATTGACTTGCCGACCTTAGTTAAGACCCAACTTCTTCTTGCGTTCAGCCAACTGGGCCTTGAGGGCGCTGCTCTCCAGCACCTGATCCATCTGTTCGTCAAGGCTGGCGGCGCGCATTTCGCTGGCCGTGCTGGCCTTGTCGAGGCGGGCATAGACGCTTTCCGCAATGCGCTTAATGTCGCTGTCGCCCGAACCCATCAGGTCGTCGAGGCTCTTCATCGCCTTGACGGTGGTCTCCTTGCTCTTGGCCAGTTCGAGCAGCGCTTCCAACTCCTGGCGCTCCTGCTTCATGGTCGAGAGGCGGGCTTCCAATTTGACCTTGGCGTCAAGCAATTTCTGGAATTCCGTCTCCTGGCGTTTGACCTGTTCTTGATAGGTCTCGACGAGCCGCTGCACGCTGTTGAGTTGGCTTTGGGCCGCCACCGCCGCTGCTTCATTGCCCTCGGTCAGGAAGGCATCAATGGCGCGGTCGATTTCGTTGTGGCGGTGTTCATGCTCAACCAGCCGGCGCTTGATCGACTTGACTTCGCCGCCAACGGTAGCGGCCGCATCTTCCAACTCCGCGAGGTTGTTTTCAACCTGGCGAATATATTGATCGATCACCGCCAAACTGTTGCTCTTGAGCGCCTGGTCCACCATATAGTGCAGGTTGGCCGAAATCAGAGTGCTAACTTTTTCTAAAAGCGATGCCATAAGAATTTTCCTCCTCAGGTAAAAAGTATCGCTTGCATGGACGATACAGCTCTGCTGCTGTTGCACGGTCACTATAATAATACGAGGGAAACCGTCTGCAGTTGCAGCAACATTTGACGCCATCAGTATAGCAAGCGGCAACCAAACTTTGATGACACAAAGCTGATATTCAACCGCTAAGAGACTGACAAGGGTGATCGACGGTGCATCTCTCTACATTCTAACAGCCTATGTAAGGAGCGCCAAACTGGGCTTTCACCTTAAAAATAACTGCTCAACAACTCAAATAACTGGCGGATCCCGGTTTCGTCACCGGTGATCACTTTGGTGGATGACGTGCGGGCAATCGTGTTGAGGGCGCTAATGTCGGCATCATCGCCATAGGCGACCGGGAAAATGAGCAGCGGGTTCTGTTCGCCGCGGTCGATCTGGGTCAGCGCGTTGAGATTCGTCTGGCTGCCGGTATCTTGCCCATCGCTGAGAACCACGATGGCGCGAATGCGGTTGCCCTCGCCCTGGTTGAGTATCTGGGCCGCGGCGGCGACGGCATCATAGAGGGCAGTGCCGCCGTTGGCGACAATCGCGTCGATCTGGCCGCGTACCGTGCTTTCCACCTGCTCAAAGGGGGCCAGTTCATTCTGCTGCATGATCTGATCATTAAAGGTGATCAGCGTGATCTGGTTCTGCGGCGGCAGCAGATCGAGGAAGCGTTGAGCAGCAGTGCGCGCCTGTTCAATCTTTTCCCCTTCCATTGAGCCGGAGACATCGATCACCAGCGCAATGTCGGCCTGTTTTTTCACATATTGCCAACTGGCCTGGATGGCGGCAATCGTTTCGGTGCTGGGGACATCAATCGTCGTGGCCGGCTGCAAAGGGTCTACGCCCAGTTCTTTGACAAAAGGATCGGCCAACTTGATCGAGAGATCGACCGGGCGGAACCCGGCAGTCATCACCGTCTGTTGAATCGGCGTGCTGCGGATAAAGTCGGTAAAGAGGGTGGCCGCCGTGCGCTGTTCCGCACTGACCCAATCGGTGTGGGGGATGCAGAAGGGGTGTTCGTGCCAGAAGGTGCCTTCTTTGGGGTAGAGCGCCACCAACTTTTCCGGCGGTTTGTAGGCGGTCTTGCCCTGGTTGATGTAGATCAGATCGTTTTCTTCCAACGCCACAAAGTCGAGATAGCTGGGACCTTGGGCGATATACTCTTTGAACTCGGTGGTGCGTTCGGAGTAATGTTTGATCATCTGCTCGATCTGGCGCACACTGGCTTGTACAGCGGGATCTTGCACCAATTCCGGCGTCAAGCGGCGTAGATTCTCCTGGCCGGCCTGATAACGCGCACTGGCATAGAACTCGGCGATCAACGTCGAGAGACCGGTCGAACTGACATAGGGGTTGGTGTGGCCGTAGTAGACCGTCTGGCGACCGCTAATGCCATAGTCGCCCCAACCGTTGGGCGCATTGAGGACGGCGATCAGATCTTCCCAGCCCACAGGTTGACCACCGTTGGCTTTCTGAAGCGCCGCCAGCCGACTTTCCCAAATCGCAATCACCACCGGGGCCAGCGCGGTGGGGCGACATTCATTAAGTGCAAAGATTTCCTGGCCGGTCTGAAAATTGACCAGCGCCGGCCAGTGGCTGACCGAGGGCGCAAAGATGGTCGGCTTCTCCACGTTGGCATTGTTGGGCGCGATCACCGCGTTAATAATCCCTTGGTGGACGCTGCCCGACGAGCCGGAACGCCCGCTGACATGCACCCGCTGTTCTCCTTCAGTCAGTTGCACGCCGGTGAGCGGATTGACCCCCTTGGCAAAGGCGCAGTTGAACTGTTCGATGGCCGGGGTCAGGAAGCTTTCCATCTCCGGGGCGTAGATGATCGTCACTTTGATGGCATTGGGCGCCGCACAGCCATCGGCTGCGGGGGCGGTTGTCGTTGCCCTACTCAAAAGGCCGCTCAGACTGCGCCCGACCACGATCAGAAGCAGCGCAACCACAATGATCACCGCGAATTGAAATTTTTGTTGTCTTAGCACAAGAGACCCTGCCTGTATGATTGATGGATGAAACGTAACTGGCGTTGGCTGGCGCATTGTCGGCGCTTACATCATAACACCAACGACGACGCCGACAACAAATCCAAAGAGAAAGACAAGCAACAATCCAGTGCTGACGACCGCCCACACAACTTTGCGCAAACAGCCATCGCCAGCGTCCACTGTTTCGGGATGGGTGTAGTTGGCGCTCATCGTTGCCTCCTCTGCTGTCGTCGACAGCTACGCAGCATACGAAACTAACGGATTGACGCCATTATCGCGCTGTCAGCCACCCATTTCCTGATAAAGGACTGACATTCTGCGGTTATTTTTTCGTACAAAATCGGAATTCATTTATGCAGCCGCCAACCGACCGTTAAGGCCATCGCCAACCCGCCATGCTATAATCGTTGCAAGTATTTGCATAATGGGAGGATTGCATGAAAACAACCTGGGCTTTGCTAACGAAAAGCGGCGTTCGTTTGCTGGGATTGGTGGTCACTTGCGCGGTTGTGCTACTCAGCACAGGCGGTGCATTGGCAGACACCGATGCCATCAACGTCTCCGGCTATGAAGCTTTTCCGGGCTTACCGTGTCAACGTGATCAGGTGGATGAGTGGTGTAACGTGCGCTTCTACGGCTGGTTTGGCGGTGCGGGCGCCGTACCGGATGGTTGGGTTGATTACACCGGCAAAGGCCGCGTTACCGTGCGGGTTGATTATATCGGCGATCCCGGCTTCGGCAGCCGCGTGACGATTACGGGCGGCACATGGCGGCTTATCGACCGCGGTGCGCTTACATCAGGTACGATCAGCGGCGGCGTTGTCATCTGGCCGCTATCGACTGAGGATATTGGCTGTGGTAACGGCATTGCGACCGTGGCGGCCGATCTAGCCGACGGTGACTTTAGGCGCTTTATCGGCTGTCTCCATGACTTCAACGCCGATGGCGAGGTCGCGCTGCCACCGAAGATTTGGGGAACTTTTCAGTAAAAATCAGCAAGCAACCGCGAAGACGCAAAGGGCTGCGCTGACGTTCTTTGCGTCTTCGCGGTTTTATTTCGCTTTCTTTGCCTCACTCTCGACAATTTCACGAATCAGGGTGACGATGCGCTCCCCGTCATCCTTAAGTGCGCTGCTGCGGAAACCCAGCACCCCATCCAGTTGTTCCGGCGTGGTGGGGGCGCGTTGGGCGATGGCTTTGAGCAGGGTGTTACCGGCCACCTCATAGGGCTTCATGCGCCCGGTGATCGCCTTCTTCTGCCGGATCTCCTGCAGCTTCATAAAAACCTTCTTCTCCACTGCCGGCGAGGCGACCGGCATCTTCTCCTGCACCTGCTGTTTGGCCGTGGCGACCGTTTCGGCTTGCACTGTGCGCTGGGTGTGCAGCAGTTGCGCATCCCCTTCTTGCAGCGGGTTGAGCTTGATCAGGTCGAGAATGGTCGGCCCGTAGTGTTGCAAGCGCTGGGCGCCCATGCCCGGCAACAGGGCCAGTTCTTCCTCGTTCTGTGGGCGTGTTTCGGCAATGCGTAACATCAGTTCGTTGCTCATGATGACATAGGGCGGCTGCCCCTGTTCCGCCGCACAACGGCGCCGCCAAAGCCAGAGCGCTTTTTGCAATGCAGTATACTTATCACCTTCAGAAGGTAGTTCTTCGGCTTCGGCGCCCTCTGCCACCGGTTGCGCTTCGGCATAGGCCGCCAGTTCAGGGTGTTCAGCCAGCCACAGTTCCGCCTCGGCGCGACCACGGGCCGTCGGCGCCAGCACCGAGTAGCCCTGCCGCTCATATTGGCGCAAGCGGGTGTCTTCCAGCAGGTCATCGATGTAGTTGGTGATGGTTGTCTCGCCCAACGCCTTGAGCGCGCCAAAGTGCCGCGCTTTGTCGGCTGTCACCGGCGCGCGCAGACTGCCGGCCAGAATGCGCGCCAACCCGCTCCGCCCCACCGGTTTGGGCAGGCTGATCAAACAGTCGATGATCATCGGCTCAATGTCGGCGTCATCGGGTGTGAGATGGGAGAGGGGCGCCCGTTCCGGCAATTCGGGGCGGATGCCGGTGCAGTTATCGCAGACCTCACAGCGGTTGCGCGGCGGGCTGCCAAAGTGGGCGCTGATGTAGCCATGCCGACAACTTTCCGCCGTGGCATAGCCGATCACATCGTCAATCCGCCGCTGTCCCATTGCCGCACTCTGGTCGAGCAGATGTTGGAGCCGTTGCTCCATGTTGTCGGGCTTGGGCGGCATATCGATCAACATCTGACGGCGGCTACCCTTGACCTTCAGATAGCCTTTATCCTGCCATTCGAGCAGCTCGCTCTCGACAGCCTCCAGCGGCCAGCCCATAAAGTTGGCAATATCGACGCTCTTAAAGGCCGCGCTTTGGCCAGGTCGCAACGCGAGACCTTGCAGCAGATAGGTGAAATCCTTATCGTTCTTCGCTTCCGCCTTCAACTTGGGCGCCAGCGTGACCGCCAGATCCTGGGGCAGGTCAAAGGTGCGGTCGATCAAGTCGGCTCGCTCCAAAATGCTGACCGCCACGCGCACGGTTGTCTCATCCGTATTCAACACCTGTTGCAGCCGCCGCACATCGACCGGGCCGATCATCGATTGTTGATGTTCGTTTTTGGATTTTAGATTTTCCTCAGGCGGCGCGACTTCATCATCGGACAATAACGCCTCGGTTAACCCTTCGGTTGGCGCTTCGGTTGGCATTGTGCCGCTAAGTTGGGCGGCGATAGCGGCGTACACCTTGTTAAGAAATTCGATGGTATATTCGTCCGACTTGGCCCAGCGACGCAAGTTGGCCCAGTCGTTGTTGCTGTAGAAGAGAACGCCTTGGCTCGGTTTGCCATCGCGACCGGCGCGGCCCACCTCTTGATAATAGGCGGCGAGGCTGCGCGACGGGTGGAAGTGGACAATAAAGCGGATGTTGGCTTTATCAATACCCATACCGAACGCGATGGTGGCGACGACAACGCGTGTCGTCTCGTTCATAAACCGATCCTGCACTGAACCGCGATCACTCAAGCCGGCGTGATACGCTTCGGCGGCGATGTTGGCTTGACGCAGTTGAAAAGCAAGTTGTTCGGCTTTGTGGCGGCTGTTGACGTAGACGATGCCGCTCCCCTGGTGATCCTGGACAAATTTGATCAACGCTTCCAACTTCTCTTCTTCATTGTGGAATTGCACCGCCGAGAGATGAAGGTTGTTGCGGAAGATGTCCATCGCCATAATGCGCGGTCGCACCGGCGGCGCACTATTCTCCGCCAGCCGATCGCCGTCATCGTTGCTGATGTAATTGATAATTTCGTCGCGAATGCGCGGCGGCGCCGTGGCCGTCATCGCCAGCGTCGTGGGGGCGCCCAGTTCGAGCCGCGCCTCCTGAAGAAAGAGATAATCGGGGCGGAAATCGTGACCCCAAAGGCTGACACAGTGCGCTTCGTCGATGACAAAGAGGTCAACACCGGCGCGCCGGAGCGCCCGCAAAAACTCCCGTTGACGCAACCGTTCGGGTGCGGCGTAGATCAGCTTGTAGCCGCCCGTCGCAATGGTCTCCATGCGCTTGTTCAGCTCTTCCTCGGTCAACGTGCTGTTGATAAAGGTCGCCTGGGCGCGCGCCGTGGTGGGCAGACTTTCTACCTGGTCTTTCATGAGCGCGATCAGGGGGCTGATAACCAACGTCATGCGCGGCAACATGAGGGCCGGCAACTGATAGCAGAGCGACTTGCCGGCGCCGGTGGGCATGACCGTCAGGATCGACTCGTTGCGCAGGACGGTGGCAATCGTCTCGGTCTGTCCATGACGCAACTTGCCAAAGCCAAAGTGACGGACAGTCGCCAGTTGAATGTTACGCTGCTCATCACGGCTGACGCTGATCGCTTCCGGCCCGTTATGTCGATGATAACGAATCTCCAGATCGGCAGCCGGCAGGGCGGCGTCGGCGACGAAGGGGGCAAGCGCCTGGCGTAACGCCTCGCGATCGGCATGGTGGCGCCGTTGCAACTCGGTCTCCACTGCGCGCGCACTTTCGCTGTGACCGGTGGCGGCAAAGAGCGTTTGTAATTGCCGCAGTTGTTCCAGGGTAATGCCCGGCGGGATGCCGACGCCCAGCCGTTGGAGATAGGTTTCGGCGATGGTTTTCTGTTCGGCTTGATGGGCGATGTAGGCCATCGTCAGCGTGGCGTGTAACTCGCCTGGTCGCCGCGCCAGAAACTCTTCCAGTAATTGCTTGGCTTCGGTAAATTGCCCCATCTGTGTATAGAGTTCCGCCGCCGCACTGAGGGCCACCGGGTTACGGGCAAAGGCACTGCTGATGTCGGCGATGACATCGCGCGCATGCTCTTCATGGCCCAGCCCCAGCAGGGCGCGCGCCTCCATGATCTGGCTATTGAGCGTTGTGCTGCGGCGCTGGCGCCGTTCAACGGTTGCCAACACCTGCTCAAAGTTGCCCTGTTGATAGTAGGCTGCCGCCTGATAATCGAGCAAAAAGAGCAACGAGCCGTGCGCCTGGCGCAATAGCTCGATCAAAGCTAATTGTTCGGCCGGTGTGGCCCAGCAATGAACATATTCCAATAGTTGGTCGCGTACATTGGGGGGCAAGGCGCCCAGTAGCGACGGGTCAATTTGTAATTGCTGCAACAATGTATTTTCTTCTGCAATCAGTGGGCGCTCTGACATAGTCGTGCGTCTATCCTTTTTCCCTAAAGTCTATCAATGAAAGGGTTAGCAGGTAGTTAGGGGTTTCGTTGGTTGCTTCCCTTCTATGGAACGAACCAACGAACCCACCAACAAACCAACCAACTACTAACCAAGAAAATACATCGAACGGACAAAGTTGTCAATATACTAGTAGCGCCACTCAACTAGTTTGACGGATGAGCAACGTTTACAGAAAAAGCCTGTAAAGCCCACAGTTTTAGCCGTGAGAGATGAGGTCTTAGGGCGAAGCCCCGACAACGACAGGCGGCGTGAAACTTTGGCGTGAACGCTCAACTGGACGCTTTAGCTTGATGGATAAACTGACCAGAACGCATTTGCTGTTTTACGCAAAGTGTTTCATAATTCGAGTTATGCGTAAAACCTTCAAGTATCGTATCTACCCAACCAAAGCTCAGGAAAGCATCCTCAATAAGATGCTTGAGGAATGTCGCTGGGTATACAACAAGACGCTTGAAACTCGTAAGAACGCTTGGGAGAAGGAAGGCGTTTCTATTGGGTTATATGATACGCAAAAGCTGTTGACCTCTTGGAAAGAAACCCGTTCCACACTGAAGCTTGTCCATTCCCAAGTGCTGCAAAACGTACAAGTGCGTGTTGATCTGGCCTTCAAAGCCTTCTTTCGGCGTGTTAAAGCTGGTGAAGACCCGGGCTATCCACGCTTTAAGAACTATGGTCGGTATGACAGCATTTCCTATCCACAGTATGGCAACGGTGTTAGGCTGGAAGGTTCTACGCTCATTCTTTCCAAGTTGGGTAACGTCAAGGTCAAGCTTCATCGGGAATTGTGCGGTACGCCGAAGACGGTTTGTCTACGCCGTAGTGCTACCGGCAAATGGTTTGTCACCTTCCCCTGTGAAGTTGAAGGCAACCCATTATCCAGAAGCGAAAAGCTTGTCGGTATTGACGTTGGGCTAACGCACTTCTACACAAGTAGTTTTGGTGACAAGGTTGATAATCCTCGCTTTTTCCGCAAAGAAGAAGAGTCCCTTGCCAAAGCGCAACGTCGGATGAGCAAACACGAGAAGGGTACGCTGGAACGTGCTAAGCATCGAAAGGTTGTATCTCGCATCCACGAGCGAATCACCAATAAGCGGACTGACTTTGCTCATCAACAATCGCGCCGTCTGGTCAATGCCTACGGAGTGATTGTCTTTGAGGATTTGTCTATTACGAGCATGATCCAGAATGGCAAGCTCAGTAAGAGTATTGCTGATGTTGCTTGGAATCAACTTGCACAGTTCACAGCCTACAAAGCGGCAGATGCTGGTCGGCTGTTCTTGCAAGTTGATCCACGCAACACCAGCAAAAGATGCTCTCGGTGTGCTTCCCTTGTCGATAAGGATCTATCTGTTCGTGTTCACAATTGTCCTCATTGCGGTTTGGTCATCGATAGAGATCAAAACGCTGCTATCAATATTCTTGCGTTGGGGTTGCAACGCATCAGTATCCAATCTGTAGAAGCCCACCCTCTTTAGAGATGGGAGCAGTCACATATAATCCTCCGAATTGCTTACCCCGTGCTGGAATTCAAACAAAGGTTGTTGGCAAAAAGAGGTTAGCCGACTTCGTCGGGAAAAGCACGACTTTTGGCACGAAAGTGTGTTTAGATACTCATAGAAAAAATTATAACGAACCAAAGTGTACCTATCTATATACTGTACTAATTTTGTGCAAGGATAGACCGTGCAACCAGGAAAGTGAGACGATAATGACCCGTGTTTTTGTCACCGGCATGGGCGCGCTGACGCCCATCGGCAATGATGTGCAAACCTTTTGGCAAAATTTGCTGGCCGGGAAGAGTGGCGCCACCAAACTGACTCTTTTTGAAGCGGGCGATATGCCCTATAACATTGCCTGTGAGGTCAAGAATTTTGACCCGCAAGATTATATGGATCGCAAAGTGGCCCGCCGCATTGCCCGCGCCACCCAATTTGCTATTGCCGTCAGCCGCCAGGCGCTGGCCGATGCCAGGCTGACCATTGACGAGAGCAACCGTGACAATATCGGCGTTCTCATGGCGACCGGCGGCGGCGGCATCAACGAGATCGAGTTTGCTACGCAGGAGATGGATGTCAAAAGTTGGCGCTCAGTTGGCCCCTTTGTCGTGCCGGCGGCGATGGCGAATGCCGTCAGTTGTATGGTCTCGATTGAAACCGGCGCCCGCGGCCCGGTTATGACCAGCACGGCAGCCTGCGCCAGCGGTCACTACTCGCTGATCGAGGGCTATCACTTCCTACAACGGGGCGAAGCGGATGTGATCATTGCCGGCGGCGCCGAATCGGCTGTCTCGATGTTGACCATGTCCGCCTTTGGTCGCATGGGGCCGCTCTCCAGCCGCACCGATGATCCCGAACACGCCTGTCGCCCCTTCTCGGTGGATCGCGACGGCTTTGTTTGCGGCGAAGGCGCCTGTGCGCTGATCCTGGAAACCGAAGAACATGCCCGCGCCCGCGGCGCTACGATTTACGGTGAAGTCCTCGGCGGTCGCATCACCGGCGACGCCTATCACATCACCGCCCCCGACCCCGATGGCGACGGCGCGGCGCGCGCGTTGACCGGCGCTGTGAAAAGCGCAAAATTGCAACCACGGGACATTGACCTGGTCTTCGCCCACGGTACTGGTACGACATTGAATGATGCCGGCGAGGCCAAAGCACTCAAGCGCGCCTTTGGTGAACATGTCTATGACATGAAGATCACCAGCATCAAGAGCATGGTCGGTCATGCCCTAGGCGCGGCTGGGGCGCAATCGGCGGTCGCGGCCATCATGGCGCTGCGGGAAGGCAAGATCCCCCCCACGATCAATTACACCCCCGACCCCGAAATCGACATCCCCATTGTCGGCAATATCGCCCAGGACGTGGCTGGTCACTATGCTATTGTGAATGCCTTTGGCTTTGGCGGGCAGAATGTGGTGGCCGTTTTGGGAAAAGTAGAAGAATAAACTAAGGGAGATTAAGAGATTGAGAGATTAAAGTAGAATCTCTCAATCTCTTAATCTCTTATTTACTCTGCGCCTCGCGCCGCCACATTCGCACACACCTGCACCGGGTCATAGGTCGGCGAGTAGGGTGGGGCGTAGGAGAGGTCGAGCATACCAAGCGTTTCGACGGTCATCCGGGCGCTGAGCGCGGTGGCGATGATGTCGATGCGTTTGTTGACGCCCGCCTTGCCGGCGATCTGGCCGCCGAGGATGCGGCTGTCACGCTTGTCATGGATCAGTTTGACTTTGATCTTTTCGGCGCCGGGCCAGTAACCGGCTTTCTCCCAGGCGGAAACGACAGTGGCGGCGACGGCTTCCCCGTTGGCGCCCCACTTGCCGCTCTGGATTGCCTGCCGTTCGGTCACGCCTGTAACGGACAGCGTGTAGTCAAAGACTTTGACCACGGCAGTGCCGGCAATGCCGGGGAAGGTGGACACATTGCCGCTCATGTTGTCACCGGCAATGCGCCCGCCTTTGTTGGCCGAGGTCGCCAGCGGAATCCAGGCATTTTCGCCCAGCACAAGGTGATAATGTTCCACACAATCGCCGGCGGCGTAGATGTGCGGGTCGCTTGTGCGCATCTGCGCATCGACCCAAATCGCGCCCGACTTGCCCAGCTTCAGCCCCGCTGCCTTCGCCAATTCGCTGTTGGGCCGCACGCCGGTGGAGACCAGCACCAGTTCTGCCGCTACCGTTGCGCCCGACGCCAGTTGCACCGCCAGCCCCTCGCCCGCGGCAGCGACGCCGTTGACCCGTTCACTGGTGAGTACTTGCACTCTCTTCTCCGCCAGATGAGCCGTCACCTCGTCAACCATATCGGCGTCAAAGTTGGGCAGGAGTTGGGGCAGCATCTCGACAACGGTCACCTGTAAGCCCCGGTCATGCAACGCTTCGGCCATCTCCAAACCAATATAACCGCCGCCGATGATGACGGCGCGTTGGGGTTGTTTCTGCTCAATCCACTGGAAAATTCGTTGAGCGTCGGGAATGGCGCGCAAGGTGAAGACGCCCGGCAGATCCAACCCCGGAATGGGTGGTTTGACGGCTGATGCACCCGTGCCGATGAGCAACTTTTCGTAGGGCTGGACAAAGCTCTCGCCGCTTGCCAGCCGTTTGACCGTCACGGTTTTGGCTGCCGGGTCGATGGCGATCACTTCGTGGCCGGTGCGCACGTCGATGCCGCGTCGTTCTCGCGCCCGTTCCGGCGTCAGGATGATCAACCGGCGATCCGACTCGACCACGCCGGCGATCCAGTAGGGCATCCCGCAAGCGGAATAGCTGATATATTGACCGCGCTCAAAGACAATGGTCTCGGCGTCGGGTAGTTCGCGTTTGATCTTGCTGGCGGCACTCATACCGGCGGCGTCGCCGCCGATCATGACGTATGGGTGGATCATGAAAGAACTCCTTTGGTGCGATAGACGATCCGCTGGGTTGGGTGGGGCAAAATCATTTTGTGATCTTGCCCCATGCCAGTTTGACAACGTTTGCTTCTAATGGTAAGATAGGTTCAACTGCTGACGCAAATAGCATAACTGCTAATAAAACGTTCGGTAGGGACTCGTGGTGTAGCGGTTAGCATGCGGCCCTGTCAAGGCCGAGGTCGCGAGTTCAAATCTCGTCGAGTCCGTGGTTGGCGACTTCCTCTTTAGAGGAAGTCGCCAAATTTTTTATAGGAATGGATCAAAAGTGTACTCTGTTGATTTATCCCTATCATCGCCCAGCACAAGGTGACAATTCGGCTTAAGTGTTATTGCAACGACACTTTTCCCTTTCACATACACGCGCTCCAGGATTTGCTTTAGCAATTTACTTTGAGCTTCCACGTCATCGCCACACTGTTCCCAGTACAAAGTGAAGTTATCCAACAGATCGATGGCCCGTTCTAACTCATTTGTATTAACTGGGTCTAAATTTTCCAACTCCTGCTGAAGTTTCATCCGTTGTTGGATATATTCTTCCTCATCGGTGATAAAACCTAGATCCCACCGGCTATCCATGCGTTTAATAACGGAACGAATATCCTCTAACCGCTTTTTCACATCATTCTCGCCCAACAAAGCGCTTATTGATTTTGCGATTGTCTGGCGCCAATGCGTCGGTGGCTTGAGTTGCAGCAAAACCTCAATGACCTGTTTGTCCAAAATCTCTGTCTTCACAAGCCCTTGCTTACATTGGTAGCCCAGTTCGTGGGCCAAACAGCGGTAACATTTATATCCTTTCTTATCGTATGCTTGTGGTCGCATTTTTCCGTAGCTGCGGAAAGTAGGCGTTGACGGACGATTGCAACAACAGTCATAGCAGTAAACCAAATTTCTGAGCAAATACGGGTTATACTTGATCGTTGGCAGGTGATGACGCGCACGCTTTTCACGTACTTCCTGACAATGGTTGAAGAGTTCTTCATCGATCACTGCTTCATGTTGTCCATCAAACCATTCCACCGGTGCTGTCCAGGTGCGAGCGCCATCAGCAGTGCGTAGGCAGGCTTGATAGGAGACTTTGCCGAGGTAGATCTGGTTTTGCAGCATATCGCGCACGGTGTCTTTGGAAAAGGGCCGACCCCGCTTGGTCTTGTAACCCTGCTCGTTGAGAATGAGGGCAATGTCATTGTCGCTATACTCATCGGTGGCGTAGAGGGTAAAGGCCAGCCTTAGGCCGACAATCTCTTCTTCATGCGGAATCAGCACTTTGTCTTTGTTCTTGATCATGCCAAAGGGTGCGCCGTTGTTGTGCAAGCCTTGGCGGGAGCGCTCCTTTTTCCCTTTGGCAACTTCATCGGCCAGGTTTTTGCTATACCAATCGGCCATTGATTCCATCATGCCTTCGACCAGTGCGCCAGCGGGGCCGTCGCTGTCCTCTGAAGGTTCACTGACCGAAAAGACTTTCACACCAAAATCATGGCGTAGGAGCGTCTTGAGGGCCACGGCATCGGTGCGGTTGCGAGCGAAGCGATCAAATTTGTGGACGACAATGGCGTCAAACTTGCCTTCTGCGGCGGCTTTGCGCATCTGTTGAAAGGCGGAGCGATCAATAGTGCGCCCAGATTGGGCTTCATCTTTGTAAACTTGCACCAGGATGCCAGCTTGAGCAGTGATCCAGGCTTCAATTGCCCGCTGCTGGGCATCCAACGAAAAATTGCCGATTTGATCTTCGGAACTGGTTCGGATATATGCTGCATAGCGCATGGTATACCTTGTCTTTCTTGTGTACCAGCAGGTAGCGAATGCCTACTGGTACAAGTTGATTAGGAATTGTCCACGTTGGTGCGTAGGGTTTCCAGCGCTTTAGCGAGGTTCACATCATAGCAAGCGGGTGCATTGATGTGTGCTGTTACTGCCCGTAGGCCCACTTGCCCTAAAACTGTCCCTGCTTCAAAAAGATTCAGGTCAAGCCCCTTGCAAACATCATAGAGGACCAGCAATTGCGGCAGAACTTCCTGCGGATAGGCGAGACCGGCATCTTCCTGACATTCCTGGCGCAGGCGTTTCAAGGCATTCAACCCGTTCAGATCAGTTCGCATATATGCTCCTTTGTTTTTTAGTTGACATTGCTTTACAATGTCAACGGCAGTCACCGACACAATTGAGATTGCCAAGGGAGAAGCCTGTAGCGCTAATACAGGCTTCTCTTGCTATTCTGTTTATTCATCGGATCATAGCTTCCTCCTGTTGCTGACTATGGTCATGGTGGTGCTTGATGTCTTACGCAAAAACAAGTATAAGCAGTTGTATTATACCGAATTTTTAAATTTGGTCAAATCTGACTAATCTTAGTTATTTATAATTAAAAAAAGTAAAATATGGTTAACAAAGCTTCTCCTTTTGAACACAAAGTGTGGTTTAGCGTCAGTGAGGCTTGTGACTACCTGGGCGTATCCAAAGTCACACTCTATGCCTACATGAAGGATAGACGCTTGCCCTATTACTACCTGGCGGGGACAAGACAACGGCGAATCCAAAAGACTGATTTAGAAGCGTTGTTAGTTCCAGGTAATCCTGATGAAGTAGATCAAGAAGAAATTGAATAGAATGATGGTGTAGATAGGGAAACGAACTTGCTGTAGAATTTTGTGAACTTAAACCTATAGAGTAAAATAGCATAAATGCTTCTATTCCCGTAACCCGCCTTGCCGCTGCATTGAGAGGCAATTTGTTTTTCTGAACGAATTCTATTGCAAAGCTGCTTGTTAACGCCAGTACCTTACCGCAGTAGCTTTCCTTAACTTGCCGAAGGTTGACAGAGATTGCCGCAAATCTACCTGCTTAAATTTATAATAGAGAACCAACGACAAGTCATCCTTGTTGGTAGTCCAAGATGATTGATGCTTTTTTGTAAGGTAGTCTGCTAAACTGATTTTGAATAGAATAGGAATGATAGATGGCTCGTCTCATCCCAAAGACTGATCCAAAAAATATTGTTAATTATGGTGAACGGTTAGTAGTTCAAGCGCTTCTCGACCAGTTGCCCTCAGATTATATTGTCTATCATAGTTATCCCTGGTTACGTCCACGACGCCACGAGACAACAAATAAAGAATTTCTGCAGCCTGGTGAAGCTGATTTTGTGATACTTCATCCTCAGCAAGGATTATTGGTGTTAGAGGTAAAAGGCGGCACTTTAGAATTTCGTCATGAAAGTCACTCCTGGATTCGTACGGAAACTTGGAGTGGGCGTCAACACGAAATTCAGGATCCCTTTCTGCAAGCAGAGCGTAACAAATATGCGTTGCGCGATCGGATTCAAGAACACGAATTATTTTGCAATAGCGGACCTCTTCGCTTTACCCTAGGCCATGCTGTGGTCTTTCCTGACTGCCGCTATGAGGGCGTCTTACCAACCCACGTACACGAATCAATCCTGATTAGTGCCGACGACTTAACCACGCTTGCGAAAAAAGTTACGCAAGCTTATGATGCCTGGTGTCCGGTTCATAGACCTCAGAGCCTGCCACAGGTAGAATTTGCGGCCATCATCGAGTCACTTAGCCCTATCTTTCGGCTAACACCTGTGTTGTGGCGTACCTTAGACGATCAGGAAGAACGCATCAAACGGCTGACTGATGATCAAGCGCGTCTGTTAGCAATGTTGCAATATCAGGAACGAGCCGCAATCGAGGGCGTGGCAGGATCAGGCAAAACAATTCTGGCTATGGCTCAAGCCCAGCGTTTTGCGCGTATGGGCCGGCGTACATTGCTCGTTTGCTACAATCGCCTCTTAGCCGATTGGCTGCGCAGTCAATTACCCAACCAATATCATAACACCATTGTTGTGGAAAGCTATCACCGCCTCTGCCGCGAGATGTGCCGTATCGCGAAGTTACCTTTCCCAGCATCATCATTTAATCAAGATTTCTGGGACTATGAGGCGCCCGAGTTGTTAGAGCAGGCGGCACAGGTGGTGGGCAATATTCAACGCTTTGATGCTATTGTGGTCGATGAAGGACAGGATTTTCGCGACTTCTGGTGGCTCACGTTAGAGAAGCTCTATCGAATCGGTGTAGAAAATGGCCCACTTTATATCTTTTACGACCCCAAACAGAACATATATGTAGAAAATCCTACGCTACCAGCAGACTTGGGGCGTCCTTTCGTGCTACCCACGAACTGTCGCAATACGCGTCGTATTGCAACCCATTGTGCTGCCATCGTAGGTATCGATCCTGCGGTCCATGATGATGCGCCTGAAGGGGCTGCACCCCGCGAGATAGCAATTCATGGCATGAAGGATATTATTCGCCAGACTAAACAAATTGTTCAAGAATGGTGTCTCCGTGACCGGGGTGGTCTTGCACTCAATCGAGTTGCTATCCTGACGCCAACTAGCGTAAACAAGTGGCCGGAAACCTTCGGCCATATTCGTTTGGTTCAGGAACACGAGGAATGGCAAAGTGGTAATGGCGTGTTACTGACCACACACCGGCGATTTAAAGGGTTAGAGGCTGACGCCATTGTTCTAGCCGGAATGCCTACACCAGGCAGCACGCCTACTTATTCGCTGGCTGATCACTATGTAGCTTGCTCACGCGCAAAACATTTGTTGGAAATTATTACCGATCCATCAAGCTCACTTTAATGACGTGTTAGACAAATGTCAGTAAAGTGATTTGTTCTCATTCGTAAATTATGTCAAAGCGCACCCAAGTCAAACGGCTTGCACGTATATTAGGCTGTACGAGAAATCAAGCAAAACAGTTTGGTCAAGAAATCAATCGGCAGTTGGCACTACGTGGCCAGCGTGGGGTATCGCTTGCTAAAGTGGTTATCGCTGTCGAAAAAGTGGGATCTGAGCAACTGACACCACAAGGGATTGTCAATTTTCTCTATCATGACTTATTACCCTCAACTCCTATTGCATGTGCAGACAAGGTGAAAACTGTTCCAAGCCACATACAGTCAACATTCCTTATCGATTGTTCGCGAGAAGAATTTGCTACAGAGCAACACGCGCCCAACACAATTCAATTAGTATCGTTGTCGGCGGATTCGTTAACACCTGTTTCTGATAGAGTTATTTCTGATCCTTACGTTGTCTTGGATAATCTCCTTTCTGTAGCACCAAGTCAAGTCACCTATGGGCAGATCGAAGCTGCGTTGAGACTAGCGGGTTATGATCCTTTTGCATGTGAGTCAGAATATAGTTGGTTAATCGAACAGCTTGAAGTGCGTCAGATTCTAGTCGTTGATCAAATAATTGATGAGCAGGGGATATTGGCTCAACTAGAAGCAGACGCACAGGCTAATTCGGCTGAAGTACAACAATTGTTAGTAGAGATTTTTGGTAAACCTGCTGCAGAAGATATCCTGCTAACTGCTGAAGAGCAGCGACGGTTGATAGAAATTGTGCGTGATGGAGAACGGGCCAAAGCTGCACTTGAAAATGCACCTTCAGAGATAATCAAACAAGAGCTTTGTCGACAAACCAGTGTTGGTAAGCAGGCACGAGAAACCTTACTCATGCGGAATCGCGGTCTCGTGGGATCATTGGTACTAAAGTATATGGGTAAGACAAAGCACCTTGAATTTGAGGACCTTTTTCAAGAAGGGATGATGGGGTTAGATAAGGCGATTGAACGTTTTGATTTAGATCTCAACATGCACCTATCCACTTATGCAACTTGGTGGATTCGTCAAGCTATCACACGTGCAGTGGCGGACCAGGACCGAACAATTCGTATTCCGGTTCATCGTTATGAAGATCTAGTCCAATACCAAAGGGCTGTTAACGAACTAGAATTATTGTTAGAACACACGCCAACTGCTGTCGAGATTGCAGCGCACCTTAATCGACTATCGCCTAATGTCGTAAATGCCTTTAATGTAGTAGAGGGAAACATGCAGTTACTCCCTGCTGAGATTAAGACTGAAATTGAGCGTGCAGTTGTATATGTACAAAGGCTGGAAGAGCTATCAAATCTACACCCACTTAGCCTAGATCAGCCGGTACGGGTGGAAGGGGACACTTCTGTGATCGATCTGATCCCTGACCCAGTGGAAAACCCTGTTGAAACAGCCGTTTTTGAACGTCTACTCACATCACAGATTAAAGCGGTGTTAGATGTACTCACGCCGCGAGAACGTCTAATCATCATTCACCGTTTTGGTCTAGATGGTAATGAGGAACATACATTAGAGGCAATTGGTCAAAAACTAAATGTAACCCGAGAGCGTATACGCCAAATTGAAGCAAAAGCATTACACAAGCTGCGACATCCTCGGCGGCTTCGATTGCTGAAAGATTTTTGTGAGAGGAAAGTAAAGGAAAATCTACATGAGTATAGCCATAGTGATCCGGTGCCGAGAGCACAATCGAACGAAAAAGCTGCCGCTTGATATATTGCAGGTTGCACGCGATGATGATAAAAAGTTAGTCAGCAGACGTCTTACAGAGGTGGGTAAAGAAGTAGTAAAAGGCCCCTGGCAGTATGAAGCAAAACCATTCAAAAAAGGACTTTACTGCCAACACTGCTTAAATATGGGAAACCGTTCCCCTTTACCTGTAGACGAGGAAGATTTGCCTGACCTCACATTAGCTGATCGTCCTATTGTTTTCATCGATCCTAAATTATTTCAGGCCGAAGCGACTGCAGAAATCCTACAAGAGACATTCAAATCGGTTCATTATTCTGTGCGTAAATTACCCCCAATAGCGGCGCATTATGGTGATGCTGCTGCGCTGAATAGACTCATTCCTGAACTGCGTACTACGATTCGCAAGCATATCATTGGTGAAGATGGGCATCTCTACCGTTTTCAAACCGAGGCAATCCAGGCCGCACTGGATGGACATGATGTTGTGGTTACAACACCTACAGCTAGCGGCAAATCGTTAAGCTATATTGTTCCGATTTTCGATACACTTTTACGAGATCCTAACGCAACTGCCCTCTACCTCTCCCCTCTTGTCGCGCTCACAGAAGATCAGTTAGAGTCGCTTACAGAGTTGGATAATTCTGGGACGGACTGGGAAGCGAAAGGTGCGCGTTTTTCTAATTATCGAGTATGCCGTAAATTAGAATTAGGCAACCGGAATATTACCATTGCACGTTATGATGGTCAAGTATCTCCCGGCGACCGAGAATATATTCGTCGTACACGCCCTCAATATGTCCTGACCACACCAGATATGCTGCACATGGCTCTCTTGAACGGTGCATTTCAGGAGAAACAGTGGGCCTATCTTTTTGCCGGGCTGAAGTATGTCGTCATCGATGAGTTACATACATATAAAGGTGTTTTTGGAGCTTCTTTTGCCAATTTGATACGCCGGTTACTTAGAGTATGCCGTGAGCATGGATCGGCCCCTAAGTTTCTTTCTGCATCGGCCACTATTCGTGAGCCGGAGACCACTGTAGAAAAGCTCATTGGTCGGCGCCCAATTCTAATCGATGGTCGTGAATCAGGAGCGCCTCAGAAGCCACGAGTCTTCGTTCTCTGGTCAAATGAAGTAGCTAATGATACACGGGCGCTTTCAACTCAGGCCAAAGATGTACTACTTTTTGCACTACGCAATCGAATTCGGACAATTGCTTTTGGCCGCTCAATCAGCGAGATCAACGACATTTATCGTTTTGTTATGGCTGAGTTACGCGAACTCGACAATAGTGAGATCGCAATTACACCGTTTATGCGTGAATTACGATCAGATGAAAAAAGACAAATTATTCGCAATCTGAAAACAGGGACTATCCATGGTGTTATTTCAACAACTGCGCTTTCAATGGGTGTTGATATTGGTAATTTGTCTGCTGCCGTTGTAATTGGATTTCCTGGGTCAATTGCAGAACTATGGCAACAGGCTGGTCGCGCCGGTCGTGCTGGCGAAGGTTTGGTTATTCTTATTGCAGACAGCAATCCTTTAGATCAATTTTTCGTAAATCACCCTGATGTCCTTTTTGATCTTAGTGCCGAACCCATCTACTGTAACCCTGATAATCCGTACATTGTCAAAGGCCACTTGTTATGCGCTGCTCGAGAACTGCCGTTACAAGAGGATGAGGTCGAAACTTTTGGTCCGTCTGCCCAAGATATAGTTAAGGAATTGATAAGAACTGGAGAATTGATCTATGAAGATACGGGTGGTTTGAACCTAGCCGAGTCCATCCGCAAAAATTTTGAGGAAATCCCGCTCAGAAATCTTAGCTTTGCTATCAATGTCACGACAGAGGACAACCACGATCTAATTGTGCAGGTGGATGCGACGCGTGCCCAACGGGCCTTGCATCGGTATGCACATTACCAATACTTAAATCGCTATTTTGAAGTCACGCGCTTTAATGTAGATTTTGCTTCACAGCGTGGCGAGATCCTAGTCAAGGAATTGGAAAAGCCAGAGTATACAACAACAGCGCGTATGGAACGTGAAGTACGTGTCCAACACCATCTGCGCCACCAGCCATTCCGTGCTTTCCAATTATACTTTGGTCATGTGCGTTCACAAACAAATGTGGTAGGCTATTATCGAGTTCCTCTGTTTACTCGTAACGAGCCATTCCAATACCAACCTTTAGGTATTGCCGCACCGCCACCTTTAGCCTATAATACTCATGCTTTATGGTTTACGTTTAACACATCGATCTTAGCTCTATTTACCAGTGAGGAACAAGAAGCTGGGCTTTATTCTCTAACCGAAGCAGTGCGATTAGCAACTGCGGTTGAGGAACTGTGTGATCCATCAGATCTTGTTTCAAGCAGCACAGCCAGCCACCCTGATACACAACAACCTACGATCATGGTCCATGACGCAACCCCCGGAGGTATCGGTATTACTGAGTCAGCCTACAGTAAAGCGCGGCAAGTATTAGAGAGAGCGCTACTCATTTTAGATGAATGCCCATACTGCTCGACACATCCTGAAAGCCGTGGTTGTCCATATTGCGTGACCGCGCAATATGGTGATGAAAGTACAATTAACCGCCATGCAGCGATTGAAATAGCACGGGCGCTACTAGAAAAATAATCGATTATGCAATGATCTCGCCTAGGTGACCGTAGCCAAAATCATTCACGAGCCGGTCATTCTCATTACGATCAACCGCTTGTACCGGCGTGGCATGAGCGCTGAGGAACTTTACGAAGTCACGCGTGGCAACTGGGTGATCGGTCAGCGTCGCGCACAGGCGAAATATGCCTTTGCCGTCTACAATGGTATTATCCGTGAGGTCTACGAAATCCACCGCTGGCAGCCGGCCACTGCTCACAGAGAGAGCCAAAAACGACAGTAACGCTGTCGTTTTGATGGCGTTGTTGCTACACATTTGCGTCACTACGTGGGCGGAAGCACCGTCAATTATGCCATAACCGGTACCCAGAATCCGATCCGTTATGTGAACTGTTAGGTTTAGGACCTTCCAAAATCCCTGATGATCACTGTCATTCCCAATCCTCTAGCTGTAGTTCTGCGATCCTGCCAAACTCGGCTGTATTGTGCGTAACCAAAGTAACCTGATTTGCGACAGCAATGGCTGCAATTTGTAAATCATAGGGGCCGATGGGCGTACCCTTCTTAGCTAAATCGGCCCGGATTTCGCCAAAAATTTGAGCCGCAGCATCATCAAAGGGCAACGAGATAAATTGATTGAGAAAACGTAGCTGTTTGGCGAGCGATAGCTCCGGTGTTTGGCTTTTCATCGCGCCATAAAAAAGTTCCGCTTTGACGACCGAACAGACTACAATGGCGTCCGTCGGCATGGTACGCAACTTCTCGACCAGTGGTAAAGATCGCCCACTAATATACCGGATACAAGCGTTGGTATCGAGCAGGTATTTCATTGCCACTCTTCCCGTACTTCATAATTACCCTGTGGCTCACGCTCTGGGAAATCAGGGATGGAACCAAAGGTTTCCTCAAAAAAGCCCAAAGGCCAACCATTCGCATCGACAGCAACCGTCTGTTCGTTGTGTACAGTACCATTGGTGCTTGCTTCATCCAATGGTAGAATGATGATCTCCACCCGTCGATGACGCAACTCAATCGGAACTGTAATCGTCTCAGGGACCTCGTCAATAATTTGGCGAAAGTAAGTCATGATTGTTGCCTTTCCCTGTTGCTGATAACTGCGCCTGTCCGCCATTGTATCATGGCGCACCTCTGTTTATCGAAAGTTGGTCACAGCCTATCAACGCTGAACATGAGCAATTTGGTCAAGCGCACGGTTGCCTTCTTGGGTACAATGCACTGTCATGGAGACCGCACAGCACAACGCTGAACTCGGCTCACCGTTGGATCAGCGGCAGATAGACTTTACGCTCCGTTTGGGCGAAAGTGACCGTCGCGGTTGCTTGCAGGGCGCCAAGGCTGGCTGTGACCTGCGCCACCCCTGTGGTTGTCGCTGCGGTCAGCGGCGCAAGGGCCACGCCATTGGCTGTAGTTTGGGCCGAACTGCTGATCGATCCCGATGAGGTGGTAAAGTTGACCACCTGACCGGCGATAGGATTGCCAAACCCATCCGTGACCGTGGCGCGCACGGTGGCGACACTCTGCCCATCGGCAGCCAATGTAGTCGGGGTGATGACGGTTGTGAGCAAGGCCGGCGCGCCCGCCACAAAGGTAACGGTTGCCGTCCGGTTGATGGCGCCGACGCTGGCGATCACGGTGGCATTGCCCACGGTTGTTGGCGCAAGAAGGTTCACGCTCACCTGCCCGTTAAGATCGGTTTTTCCGCTGCTTGCCGGCAGTAGACCCAATGTTGTGGTGAAATGAACCACCTGGTTGGGCGTCGGATTGCCATTGGCATCTTTCGCGACAACTGTGAGCGTGCTCGTGCTGCTGCCATCAGCGATGAGTTGACCCGGCGTCGCGGTCATGGCAAGGGTGGCGGCGGCGCCAATGAAAACCGTGAGATCACTATGGCGATAGCCGGCGGTGACATAAGGCGGCAGATCGGTGATGGCTTGATTCGGGTCGCCGGTGTGATAAATGAGGACATTTTTCAGCACATAGGGGCCATCAACGCCATGTGACAGGATCTGCGTGGCGCTAAAGGGCAAGGTGATGCTCTGGACAGCCCCGGCGGTCACGGCTACGCTGGTTTCCACCCACTGAATTTCCTGGTCATCTTTGTCCACCAGCCGTCCTTGGGCAATCACAACGCCATTGTTGCCCGACTGAATGGGCGCCACAATGGTGAGATAATTGTTCTGGCTATCTTGATTCATGGCAACGGCGGCATCGTGGAAATCACCGGCAAGTGTCACCAGCGGGAAAGCAAAGGCGGTCGCGGTGTACGGTTGGGTCGTAGCGGCCAGGCTTTGTTGATCAATGACCTCACCCGCCGTCGTCAGGCGCACTTGCGTCACCTGATAGGGGCCGTCTATCCCATGTTGACGAATCAGACCGCCAGCGAAATCAAGCGTGATCGTCGGATTGACGCCGGTATGGAGATCGACATCTTTGGTGATGTCCGTAATCAATTGCCCGGCCTGATCGTTGAGGGAAGCGGAAAGGTGGTAAAGGCCCGGCGTGGTCGCGCTAATTGTGCTAGTGACGCGCAGGAGATCATACAAACCGTCACGATTCAAATCAATGCCCTGGTCGGTGTAAGCCCCGGCTACAAGTTCAGCGCCGCCGCCTGGTTCAAATTGCGTCGCCGCGTAGGCTGTGGTGGTGGTATAGGCTTGGGTCAGAAAGGCCACGCGTTCCTGGTTGCTATCACGCACTTCCAGATAGCGCAGCGTGTACGGCCCATTCTTGCGTTGCCAGCGGATACTTTTGCCATCAAAGTGCAGCGTTTGAGCGCCGGAAGTGGTGAAAGCGGTGGTGGCTACGGCGCCGGGAATGGCACTGCCATCAGCCGCGTATAACCAACCGACGAGGGTGTAGCTGCCGGCGCGATTCACTTGAACGCCGACATCAAACTTGAGGGTATCGAACCGACCATTGTTGTTACTATCGACACCGCTGTCCGCATAAGCGCTGTTGTAGGTAACAGCCGGCGCGACAAAGCTGGTCATGCTGTAGGCAGCAGTTGTATAGGCGTTATCGGCAAAGTCGGCAACGTCACCTTCGTCGCCGGTGCGCAGTTCGACATGCGCCAGTTTATAGGGGCCATTTTCCCCTTGCAACCGCAGCAACTTGCCATCGAAAGCGAGTTGCATCTGGTGTGCGCCTGCGCTTAACGTGGCGCTGGCGTAGGCCCAGGCCAGGTTGGCGCCGGCGCCACCTTGCAGCCAGCCGACCAGTTGATAGGTCGCCGGCGCAGTGACATTGACGCCGACCGTGATGCGTAAAGCTTCAAATTGCCCATGATTATCGGCATCCACGCCAGCATCCGTATAGGCGCCGCTCAACTGGGCGAGTTCGGGCCAGACAACTGCCGGTGTTTGGTATTGACTGTATGTCGTGACCAGGCCACTGACTGCACTTGCCTGCGCTACCTGGGCAGCGGCGGCAGCGACAAAAGCTGGGTTGGATTGCTTGCCGGGGTTGGCCCAATCTTGCGCCGCCACTCCTTTCTGGTTATGCCCGGCGACAATGGCGTCAAATTCATTGTCGCCGTAATATTTGTAGACTGCGCTCTTCTTGTGTGCCAAGTCTTTGCTGTCGGTCTTGGCCTTATCCGTACCAAAAGCGTCTTCGTACTCATTAGGCAATTTATCATAGTAGGCATTGGTCGGCACTTGAAAATCAGCATCGGCTTTACCAACCCAAATGCCACCCGGCGCCCAATTCACCTTGATCGTCGTGCGATGGCGCAACTCGTGGGCGATCACTTCGGCGACGGAGTCAATGCCGCGCACATTGCCATAGATCGTCCCGTCGATGGCTAGCCCACCGGGATAATGGGTTTCGGCGGCGGCCGGCCCCAGCTCTACTCTGTCACTCGTAGGACTCCAAGCCCCATAACTGCCCGTACCTTTGGTGGCATCATAGGTCACTTTGGGGTCGGTCAAGCCCGGCACGGCGCCGTCGCGGCCCCAGTAGTCAAACCAATTGGGTTTGCCGTCGCCATTCGCATCGCCCTTTTTCTCGAAAAAGAGTGTAAACTCATACGCCTGGCTAATTTGCCCGGTCAAGCCGCTGCTTTTGTTTTGATAGGTGACGGTCGCCTTGATCTGCTTTTTGCCGTGGGTTCCCTGGTCTGGTTTGTAGGTATACGGGTTGCCGTCGCCCGGCTTCAGATCGCCCGACCAACTGACATTGGTCACGACAAAATCGCTGGGCGTTTCCACTACTGCTTCGAGCTTGACATCATAGGTGGTCATCGGGTGGTTGACATCTTTACTGCCCGTCACCTTGATCGCTTTGATCTTTGGCGGCCGCAAGACCAGGGGTTGATCGAGTACATTCCCCCATTGCCAGGAGACCTCACAGGCATCGTTGGGGTCATGTAAGTAACCGACATTGGCGCGCAACCAGGTCGTTTCGGTAAAGGTGGCCGGCATGGTAAATTGGCTGATCCCCGTCATCGTGCCGTTATAGTTGATCGCCAGATAGCCGGTCAGCGTTTTATCCATCACCCGTTCGGCCGCATCCCACTTTTTGTCGCCATTCCAATCGATCCAGGCATTCACATGCTCCGGGCTTGGATCATACGAAGGACATTCCTGGCCGGCCACACACTTCTCCGGATTGGCAATAAAGACATTCACCTGCAACTTCATGGTGCCATCGCCGTTTGGCGTCAAGATGGCCGCGGTGATGCGTTCGAATTCGCTGGAGCCGCCTGAAGATGGGCAATAGCCCGGCGCGGCGTCAGCCCCATGTTGTTGGCTGGCATTGATATTGTTGGGTTGCCCACGTCCATTAGATGGATCGCTGCTGGTTGGTATGGCGGTTGGCGTAGGATCAACGGCCATTGCTGTCGACCCATCGGCAGCCAAGACAAATGCCATGATGAGGAGCAGACAGCTAATGGCTTTGTTGAAATGAAGTTGATATGGGACACTCATCGCATCAATCCTCAAAGTGGTCAAGGTGGTTGCCCGATAGATTATAACACGGTTATGCCCAATGCGCACGCAACCACCAGCGATTTAGCGTTTGCTGGCTTTCAGCGTAGAATACCATCCCGGCTTTATTCCCAATGCCGAAAAACGGATGGCAATGTTCCGCCAGGCTAGACAGCATCCCCGCCAGGGTGGCTTCTGGATCTTCTAAAACGGTTGGCAACAGGTCTGTAAGCCGTTGTTTGCCCCATGATTACAATACCTTTGACCTATCTTCCCCTTACCCCTGAAACTTACTCTTGCCACCTCACGTTTTTTTAGGCAAAATGGCAGAAGTAGCAAGGTGAACAATTGCCTTTCCACGTAGTCTGATTTTTGCCTTGCCCATATGCTGTAAGTACAATGAACCTTATGTCTAACGAACGGCTGAACTCTTGGTTTTCCTTATTGCCTGCCAAGTCACCCAAGGCGGATGTGCGTGACCAGCGGCGGCGCTCGTCAGTGGGACGCTCGACGCTGGATTGGGACTTTGGCGCCGAAAGCACGCCGCTAGAGCGGCGGGCGGGTAGCCCCATTACGCCGCCCCAACGCTTTCGGCGCCCTGACCTGGAGCCATACCGTCCGGTCCGTCCTGAGCCGGCAGCGGCGGCCCCTGCCCCCGTGCGCCCGCCGCCGGAATTGCCCAAAGATGGGCGCACCCGCCGGGCAATGGCAACCCGGATGGCGCTGGACGAAGCCTTAGATCACTGGTGGACCGATGGCGCCTTGCCTTCGTTAGGACTCTTACGCGATGGTCTGCTGCTCTTAGAAGCCGGCTATCCACTGGATGAAGCACAATCATCCTTTTTGTTGCGGGTTGCCTTACGGCGCCAACGTGGTATGATTACGGCGCTACGCCATCAGACTGATCCGGATCGCACCGCGTTTCTGATCAAAGAGGCGCTGTTAGACCAGAAGCAACCCTTGCCGCCCAAACTGTTGCGCGAGCTCCAGCACGAGGATGAAAGGAGTGCCACCTGGTTGGATTATCTCATCCATGATCTGGCCTATGAGGTAGGGGTGGCGCAGGGCAAGCGACAAGAATTGGCGACACGCGCCCTGGCGCAGATTCGCCCGGATGCCCAGGCGTGGTCGGCAACCGCCTATGCCGCAACCACAACCCAACAGCCCACGCCGCTTTCTTACCGGTGGGGCTTGCGCTGGTTGTTATGGGCGCTGTTATTGTTAATTGCTGTGATCAGTTATGGCGTCCGCTCCCGCAGCTATGACCAGATTGTGCGCATTCCCGCCGGTAGCTATACCATCAGTGATCCCCTCAGCGAAGGGCGTACACGCACGGTGGTCGTGCCGGCCTATCGGATTGATCTAACCGAAGTGACCAATGGCGCGTATGCGCGCTGTGTCACCAATGGCAGTTGTCCGGTGCCCAGCACGCCCGCCAGCGCGACGCGTGCGGACTATTACACCAATCCAGCCTATGCCGAATTTCCGGTTGTCAATGTAACCTGGGATAATGCCAACGCTTATTGCGCCTGGTTGGGAAAAGAATTGCCCACAATAGAAGAGTGGGAGGTCGCCGCTAGTATCGCGCCCCTGACCCGGCGCACCTTTGCTTATCCATGGGGCGACCGTTTCGATCCGCGCTTTGTCAATGGCGGGAGCGCTGAGGATCGCGATACGCTGGCCGTTGGCTCGTTTCACCCGGTGGGCAACAGCTCCTTTGGTCTGCGGGATATGGCCGGCAATGTGGCGGAGTGGACGGCGTCGCCGTCGGCGGAATTGTTTGATGGGTTTGTTGTGAAGGGTGGTTCGTATCGCGATAGTGCTGATCTCTTACGCTTGGCTGTTCAACAAAATTTGGTGCGCACAACCGCCGAACCCTGGCTTGGCTTTCGGTGTGTGAGCAAGTAATCTTTGGTTGGGCAGTAAGACAGTAAGCCAGTAAAACAGTGAGTCAGTCGAACAGCAAGCCAGGCATTTGCGGCCTACCGTCTTACTGCCCCACTGTCTTACTGCCCCACTGATTTACTTATGTTTGAAAATACTAGTACAGAGCGGCCTAAGTAAGCCAGTAGGTCAGTAGGACAGTAAGTCAGTCACTGTCTCACTGTCTCACTGTCTCACTGTCAACTATGGGTTTATTTACGCCGTCATGTACTAGACCGTAGTCGCTACTAGTAATGGGGTTTTGATCATAATGATAACGCAAAAGTTAGATACACTTGATCTGACGGCGGAAATTGAATTAGCTTCGACCTTGGCGCGGGAAGCTGCGACCATTGTCAATACCTTTTATGTTGGTTCGTCAGAAGTGCGCTACAAATCACATAATGAACCGGTGACAGAAGCCGATCGCTCGGCCAACCTGCACATTGTTTCGCGCATTCAGGCGGCCTTTCCAGAGGATGGCATTCTTTCGGAAGAATCCAAGGACAACCTGAATCGGCTTAACAAAGCGCGCGTTTGGATCATCGATCCGTTGGACGGCACCAAAGAGTTTATTGCCCGCAACGGCGAATTTTCGATCATGATTGGCCTGGCGATCGGCGGGCGGGCAGTGATGGGGGTTATCATGCAGCCGGACCCCGGCTTACTCTATGTTGGTGCGGTCAATTTTGGCGCCTACCTCTATGAACATGGCGAGCGCATCCCGCTGGCTGTGAGCGACCAGGCCGACATCAGCCGGATGGTCATGGTCAGCAGCCGCAGCCATCGCCAGCAGATTGTCGATAAGGTGCGCAAAGACCTGCGCATTACCCGTGAGCGGGTGAGCGGCAGCGTCGGGCTGAAAGTCGGGCTGATCAGTCGCCAGTTGGCTGATCTCTATGTCCACCCCAGCCCCGGCTGTAAAGAGTGGGACATCTGCGCGCCCCATGCCTTGTTGGAAGCGGCCGGCGGCCAGATTACCGACTGTTGGGGCAACCCAATTATCTTCAACAAACGCGATGTGCGCGCCCACAATGGCCTGCTCGCCTCCAACGGTCAAACCCACGACCAGATTGTCGAAGTGGTCGGCGGCATCTGTGAAGAGTTCGGCTATAACCAGGACGACGGGTTCTGGTGATTCGTGCTACATGCTACGTGTTGCGTGCTGCGTGCTGCGTTCCCTTCGACAGGCTCAGGGAACGCAGCACGCAGCACGCAGCACAAATCATCCCTGTACTCACAGAATAAGGCGCAATCAATGGAATCCCAATTCATCTTTGGCATTCACGAGCAGGGCGGCGAACGGCATATGGCCGAGGCCGGCCGGAAGGGTTGGATTGTCTTTACCGAAGAGCTTGGTTCTGATCCGGCTGTGCGCACGGGGCAGAACTACCGCGCCTATAGCGACCAGGGCTTTGGGGTCATCGTCCGCTTGAACAACGGGTACTTTCCCAATGGCACGATTCCCAATAGCCAGCGTTACGCCGACTTTGCTCGCCGGTGCGCCAACTTTGTAGCGGCCAGCGACGGTTGCAAGATCTGGATCATCGGCAATGAGATGAATTACCGGATCGAACGCCCGCCCATTGCGCCCCTTCGCATTGCACCGGAAGTGCCGCGTCCACAAAATGCGCCTTCCGCTGCGCCGGACGCACAGAAGAGCGGTCTGCTCGAAGGCGTGCGCCGCTTTTTTGAAGCGCTCGTCACCCGCAAAGAGGGCAGCGCCGGCGACACGCCGACGGCCACCCCAACGCCGGTTATGCCTCCCCAACCCGGTGATCCCTATGGACGTGGCTTACGAGAGCGTTTCAATGCCATCTATCAACCCCTGCCGGCGAAGGATGCCGATAGCCGTGTGGCTGCCGCTGCGGCGGATGGGTTTGAAGTGATTACGCCGGCCCTCTACGCCCGCTGTTTCAAATTGTGCCGTGACGCCATTCGCAGCGTGGCCGGCCATGCTAATGACCAGGTGCTGATCGGCGCCGTCGCCCCGTGGAATAATCAGACCGCCTACCCCGGCAATGAGCGGGGGGATTGGGTGCGTTACTTCCAGGATATTTTAACGGCGCTGGGGCCAACCGGGCTGGATGGCATTACCTTACATACCTACACCCATCAAGCTGACCCTAACTTGATTTCCAGTGAGCAGCGGATGAACCCGCCCTTTACGGATCGTTACTTTGAGTTTCCGGCCTACCGCGATTTTATGAACGCCATCCCGGCAACCATGCGCTCCTTGCCTGTCTATATCACCGAAACCAACCAGGATGTGCCGTGGCTGGATCAGAATATCGCCTGGATTCAACGGGCCTATGCTGAAATCAACTGGTGGAATCAGCAACCCAACAACCAGCAGATTCGGGCCTTGATCCTCTACCGTTGGCCGGTAATTGACCTCTGGTATATTGAAGGCAAAGGAGGGGTTGTGGAAGATTTTAAACTGGCCCTACAACAGGACTATCGTTGGCGCGACAGTGCACCGCCCCCACCGCCGTTTGCACCAAATAACATTGTCGCCACCACAACGGCCGTCAACCTCCGGCGTACACCAGGTTATATCGGCAAGGCCCCCAGCGACATTCTGGTGCAGACGCCGACCGATGCTCGTCTAACTATCTTAAGCGCTGCGCCCCAACAACTCGACGGGCTGGATTGGTGGCAGGTGCGCTACAGCCCGACGGGGCAAACGCCGG
Source organism: Caldilinea sp. CFX5 (assembly GCA_021405325.1). The sequence continues at coordinate 71,482 of QWII01000023.1, forward strand.
TGGTCGGTTGGGTGGCCCAACGCTCGCCGGCCGGCGCCGAACTGCTGCGCTTGGTCAGCACCGGCGGCGGCGGGACAGGGACTTTCAAAGTGGGCGATAGTGTGCGCACCACCGCCGTTGTGCGTTTACGCCGCAGCCCCGGCTATATCGGCAAACCGATCACTGATGTTATTGTTGATTTACCAACCAACACAGGGGCAACTGTGCTGGCCGGCCCCACCAATCTCGATAGCTTGACCTGGTGGCAAGTGCGTGTAAACAATAGTGGTCAGGAAGGCTGGGCGGCGGAGCGCTCACCTACCGATGACGCCTTGCTGGTTTTGAACAGTACGCCGGTCGAACCGCCCACCGGCAAATTTAAGGTTGGCGACCGCGTCGTGACCGTCAGCGCCGCCCGCCTCCGCCAAAGCCCCGGCTTTCTCAATAAACCGGCGACCGATATTGTGGCCGACATTGCGCAAGGGGTCGAAGGCCGGGTGTTGGCCGGCCCGCGTCAGGCCGATAATTTGACCTGGTGGCAACTGGAAACGACCAACGCGCAGGGCGTTCGTGTCATCGGCTGGATGGCGGAAACTGGACAGAACGGCAGTGAAATCCTCCGCCTGAGTACAGGAACAACGCCCGTCGCGCCCAGCGCCCTGGCCCCCGGCGATCTGGTCGTTGCCGCGGCCGGCGTCAGAGCGCGGGCGACGCCTGGTTATCTGAATAAGCCGGATAGCGATCTGCGTGGCGATTTTCTGACGCGGGCGACGATCAATCTGCTGAGTGGGCCACAAAGCGCCGATGGTCTCGCCTGGTGGCGCGTCGGTGGTATTCTCTCGAACGGCAACGAAGTTGTGGGCTGGGCAGCGGAGACGGCGCCCAATGGCGCCCGGCTGATCGGGCGTCCGGCGAAACTGGCCGGGACACAGATCCCGGACAAAGCGACCGGCACTTATCTGGCCTTACCCTACCAGGGCGCTTTTGGCATCGCCCAGTTGTGGGGCGAAAACCCGGACATCTACGCGCGCTTTACCTATGACAATGTCCCCTTGCGCGGCCACAACGGCATCGACTTCCTGACGCCGGTCGGCACGCCGATCGTTGCTGTGGATAGTGGCACGGTGGCGGAAACAGTTGTGAATGACCAGAGCGGTTTCGGCCAATACATCAAAGTCAATCACAGTTGGGGCGAAGCCTTCTATGCGCATCTCAGTGCAATTAGTGTGACCCCTGGTCAACCGGTCGCACGCGGCGCCGTCTTGGGCGCTACTGGCAACACCGGTTTTTCTTTCGGCCCGCACTTACACTTTGCCATTCGCATCAACCCCTATATCCGTGCCGACGGCTGGGGCGGCTTTGCCGACCCGTTGCCCTACTTTAATCCGACGGCGGTCCAGTTGCCGGCCTATGTGACAGCCAGCCGCACGGCGGCGCGCCTGGAAGCGCCTGCGCTGCAAACCCCGGAAGGCAAGGTCACACGCACGTTACTTGTACAAAAGCCCGGTTACGCTCCCGACAAACCAGGAGTAAAACGACCCTAATTAGGTATTGTGTTTGCCGTTCCTCATCGTAGGGGCACCATATATGCCCCTACGATGAGGAACGGCAAGCCTTTTGATTCTAGAACCACAGATGAGTTTTGCATGCCGCGACCGTTGATCGACTCTGCGTACATTTACGGCATCCACGAGCCGGGGGGGGAAGCCTATTTGGCCGATCCCGCCGGTGATACAACCGAGGGCCGGGGGTGGGTGCTTTTCACCGAAGCCATTGGTCATGATCCCGAAGACCGCACGGGGATTGATTTTACCACCTTTAGCAACCAGGGGCTAGGCGTTATCTGCCGGCTCAACCACGGCTATGAACCCGACGGCACCATTCCCCACAGCAGCCGCTATGAAAACTTTGCCCGCCGCGTCGCCAACTTTGTGGCAGTCAGTCGCGGCTGTAAGCTTTGGGTCATCGGCAACGAGATGAATTACGCCGTGGAGCGGCCCGGCATTCAGATCGACTGGTCGCGCCACAAGAGCCGGCGCGATGGCCCCGCTGAAACGGCTGACCCGTTGCGGCATGGGCTGGCGGTGCGCTTTAATGTGTTGCCCGACAACTCCGCCGAGATCCGCACCACCCGTGCGGCCATTGTTAACCAGGGCGAACTGATCACTCCGGAACGGTATGCCCGCTGCTATCAACTCTGCCGTGAAGCCATTCACCGCCTGCCCGGTCATGAAGATGATCAAGTGTTGGTGGGGGCGGTCGCGCCGTGGAACACGCAGACCATCTACGAAGGCAATGCCAATGGCGACTGGGTGCAATATTTCCGCGACATTTTGACCACGCTGGGGCCAAAGAATTGTGACGGCTTCACCCTCCACACCTACACGCACGGCCCCGATCCGGCGCTTATCACCGACGAGACGTTGTTGCCCCCCCCGTTTCAGAGCTATCACCGTGAGTTCCGCGCCTACCGGGATTTTATGGCCGCGGTGCCGGCTACCATGCGCCACCTGCCGGTCTATATCACCGAAACCGACCAAACCTTGCCCTGGCTTGATGATGATTCGGGCTGGGTGCAGCGCGCCTATGCAGAGATCAACGCCTGGAATCAGCCGGGGCGCTTAGAAGGCGTTCCCGAACCGCTGCGCAACGGCCCGCGGCAGCCTATCCACGCCCTGGTTCTCTACCGTTGGCCGCGCATGGACAAGTGGTATATCGACGGCAAGAGCGGCGTCATCAACGATTTTCAGCAAGCGATTGCCCAGGGCTACCGCTGGCAAGCGGAAGCGGAAGCCGCCGCCGCTCAACCCGCAGCCAAACCGACGCCAGTGACATCATCAGCACAGACGCGTGCTGAACCCGCAGAAACCTATAACTACCGGGTCGATTGGGTGGATGATGAATTCCCGGAAGCGTTGATTGCGGGTGAAACGATCACGGCGACGCTGAGGCTGCGCAACGCCGGTTTGTTGACCTGGCGCTGGGGCGGCGGCAACCCTTTCCGCATCGGCTACCACTACTACCGCAACCGCCGCTTGTTGCCCACGCCAACGGAGCGCGATCTACGCACGGATATTCCGCAGGATATTGCGCCGGAAGAAACCATTACGGTCGATGTGCGCATTGCCTTGCCGCTGGAGCCGGGCAACTACACACTGGAACTCGATTTGGTGCAAGAGGGTGTGACCTGGTTCAAAGATCAACAGTCGCCGGTCTTGACCCGCTGGATCACCGTGGAAGCGCCGGAACGCCCTGTGGATGTCGCCGAAGAAGAAGTGCTGCTGCCGGTGCCGCTCTTCACCGACATTGCCAACCGGTTGCCCCGGCGCGCCGCGTATGCCCGCCGCAGTATGAGCCAGGTGCGCCATATTGTCATCAGCCACACCGCGGCCAATCCCAATTTGAGCCTGGAACGCATTGCCCAGACCCATCTGCAACATGGCTACCCCGGCATTGCCTATCACTTTGTCGTCACCCGTGGCGGCGACATCTTCCGGGTCAGTCAGTTGGAGGAGGTCGCCCAACCGGATCAACCCTGGTCGGAGCAAGGGGTGAATGTCTGCTTGACCGGCAATTTCCGCAACGAAGCGCCGCCGCTGCCCCAACTCGACGCCACCGGTCGCCTCTGTGCGTGGTTGGCGCACAATTTGGGGCTGGCGCCGGAGACCATTGTCGGCCTGGGCGAACTATTGCCGACGGACAGTCCGGGGGACACCTTCTATGTCGGGCCGGCCTGGAAAGAAGTGGTGACGCGCCAGGTGCGGCTGCATCTGGCGGCGTTACTGGCTTCACCGACGGTCGAAGATGATGTGCAATATCATGCCATGCAGCAAAGCACGGCGGCGCTCAATACCCAAACTAGTGAGTTGCAAGTCGCGCTCAAGCAAGCGGAGGCAGAGCAGGAGAAGCTGCGCCAGTTTAACGCACGCCTGCAAGCGGAAGTCGCCACCGTCCGTCGCCAACTGGATGCCCAATCGGCGCTGGCCGATAGCCGGCTCTATATCCAGAACTTGATCTATGAATTGCCGCGCGATCTGCAACGTTATATCCCCCGCCCGCCGGAGCGCGTGCAACACATTGTCATTAACCATACTGGTGTGCCGTCGAGCGTGCCCTGGGCCGAAATTGCCGAAGCCCATCGCGCCGACTGGCCGGGGATTTTGTATGACTTCGGCATTGACGAAAAGGGGCGCATCTACCAGTTTCAACCGCTGGATGAGGTGGTGGAGACCAATCAACCCTACCTGGTTCACGCCATCAACATTGCCTTCGCCGGTGACTTTCACAAAGCTGTGCCGAGCGATGAGCAACTCTATGCCGGCGGACAATTGATCGCCTGGTTACTGGAACGGTTTCCCCGCCTGGCGGTGGAGAGCATCAAAGGGTTGCGCGAATTTATCGACCATCCGTCGCCGGGGGATGAATGGTTGGCGGGGCGGGTTTGGAAAGAGCAGTTGCTGGCCGCCGTGCGCCGGGCCACCGGGGAGATCAATCCGCTGGCGATAGAAAATGCCTTGCGAACGCGCATTGTGGAGCTGGAACAGGAATTGGAAGCGCTACAGCAGCGTCATGCCGTGGTGGAGCGGCAGAAGGCGCGGGTGGAGAGTGAAAACCATCGCCTACAAGGGGAGCTACAGGAGAAGCTGCAAACCAACAAGAGCTATGTGATCCCCAAGCCTTCTCTGCGTGTAGTCGTTGACCAGTTACCCAAGCACCCCAGTTTACGCTATGAACGGCGCTCGTTGAGCCAGATTTCTCATGTTGCCGTGCATCACACGGCGGCGCCGGTCTCCCTAGACCCGGCGCGCATTGCCGAAACTCACATTGCGGCTGATCCAGGGCGCAATAAGGAGGCGTGGCCCGGCATCGGTTATCACTACTTTATCCACGCCGACGGCACGATTGAGCAAACGAACCACCTGGAGACCATCTGCTACCATGTCTACCGGCATAACAACTACACGGTGGGCGTGGTCTTTGCCGGCAGCTTCATGAATGGCCGCATTCCCACCTCGGCCCAACTGCGCGCCGGCGCCCATCTCATCGCCTGGTTGATGCAGGAGTTGCACTTGCCGTTGGCGCGCATCTGGGGTCATCGCGAATTCCCGGAGAACACCACTGTCTGTCCCGGCAGCGAGTGGACCATGGGCAACCGCTGGCGGGATCTGCTCTTTGAACGGATCGAACAGGTGCAGAGCGGCATCGGCGTGAAGAATATTCGCCATTATCTCCTGGTCGGCCAGCAGGAATGGCAAGAGTGGGGCGGCTATACTTTCGCTGATCTGCTGCCCTACATTGAGCGCTTCCAGCCCACGGTCGGCTTTAGCCTGGAAGACGCTAAGTACGCCGAGTATGTTACACTGGTCGGCGGCGAAGCGAGCATCAGCGCGGCTAGTGAGGCCATTCTTGCTAAACATGGCTGCAAGACCGACCGGGTGGCCGGCCGCGACCCGCAGGAGACCGTGCGGCTGATCAAGGAGTTGGTGCGCATGAATCGGCGCTTTCAGCGGTTTGAAGTGGACTTTTAGCGATGACCGAAGTACTCATTGGCGGTTTTGATCGCACCCTGGGCGCAGCCTATGCCGTGTCGTTGCCGAGCTTTCAAGGCCCCTTAGACCTACTCTTACAACTGATCGAAAAAGAAGAGCTGGATATCAACGCCATTAGCCTGGTGGCGGTGACGGATCAATACTTGCGCACCATTGCCACGCTAGAGGAGATCGAGCCGGGGGCGTTGGCTGATTTTCTGGTGATTGCGTCGCGGTTGCTCTATCTGAAATCGCTCAGTCTGTTGCCCAAGCCGAGCACGGTGGAGGAGGCGGAAGAAGAGAGCGCCGACGCCCTGATCAAACAGTTGCTCGAATATCGCCGCTTCAAACAGGCGGCCGCCCTTTTACAGGAACGGGAAGCGCAAGGGTTGCGCGTCTACGTGCGCACTGCCCCCAAGCCGGAATTGGAGAAGCGGCTGGATCTCAGTAACCTCGATCTCAACAAGTTGCACAATGCCTTGCGCCGCGTTCTCCAGCGCATCCCCAGTGATCCCCCCATGCCCCGTGTCAAGACTTATCCGATCACGGTGGCCGAACAGATTGAGCATGTGCGCACGTATGTACAAGAACGCCAACAGCAGACCGGCAGCAGTGGAAAGGCGCAACCCGTCACCTTTACCGAGCTGCTCACTCGCGGCTCTACCCGCCTGGAAGTGGTGGTGACTTTTCTGGCGATTCTGGAACTGATCAAACAACGCGAACTGAGCGCTGAACAGGAAAGCACTTTTGGTGAGATCATTCTGGTCCCGCTGGCGGCCCAGCCGGACGGATCGCCGCTGGATCCAGTTGTGCCCGACGCGATGGGGGAAATGGTCTAGGTGTCGGTAAACATACCAATCTAGTCAACCGCTCTGGGCGGGTCACAGACTCACCCAGAGCGGTAAGTTTTCTAATCTTTTAACGTTGCACCAGCGGCAGGAAAAGGCGGTTCGCTGTGATGCCGGTTGGTATACAATCGACCTGATAGCTTCCCTCTGCCGTCACAATGGTTCCATCCGGTCGCTGTAATTGCGCCACATTGGATAAGCGGGGTTGCCCGCTTGCATCCGGCGGTGGACATGTGTGTACTTCTACCTCATAATAAATCCAAATTCCTACCTCACGCCGCAGGCGACCACGCCACTCGATTCGCCCGTTTGATCCCTCGTTTGGCAGAAAAGTGGTGACTAAGGGCGTGACTCCATCATCGTTTCCCGCTAAGTATTCATCCGCCATTGTAAATACAAGGAATTCTGGCTGCCCTACCAAAGTGACGCCAGGTGGCAAGTCATTCTGGAACAGGGCTGTTGCCGGCATTGTACCGGTGGTTGGCTCTATGATAAACTCAAATCCGGCTTTACTACCGAGGCGCACTGTTGGTGTACTTCCATCCTCGCTAGAGGGATGCCGCAATGATACCTGAATCGGTTCTCCCTGCGGCAAGCCATCGACCAGGTAATCTTCAGTTTCGCCTATTTGAAAGAAGTCTGGGTACGCGGGTCCACGTCCGTCGGCAAGCCCCTCACGCATTGGCCGGAGCGCCCGTTTTTCACTTAGCGTAAAGCGCATCCACACCGGGTGCGTTGGCTTTGGGTTATAGACCACTCTGGTCGGAATTTTCAGATCCAGGAAATGATCCACCGGAATCGCACTGAGATCGACGGCCCAATCCTGCACGATCCACTCAAAAGCGTTATCGTTCAACGGATCAGCGCTATTCGGACAGTCACCGCTGTCCTGCCAATCGCCATCGCGGTTACCATCAAGCCAAACATTGAGCCAAAGTTGCTTCAGGGTTATTGGCATAATGTTGCGTGTCACCCGTACGACCACGGTCGACGACTCACAATTAACCATCGGCACAAAGAGATTCTCCCAACCATCATCCCCATAATCCAAATCAGCCGAATTTGAGTCAATGTAAAGGATATTGGTATTGCCATTATTCAACGTTAGATCGGCATCAACCTCCGCATTAACTTCGCGGCCCAGCCAAACATGACCTGTGCGATGGGTTGGTCCGCTGCCCTCATTGGCTGGCGTACCCTCCCATACGGTTGGGAAGCGCCCCAAAACGCCGGTATCTTTATAAGCAATGTTGTCCATCCCATGATGATTGCTCTCGCTATCGGGGGCGTCGCCAAAGTCTGTCCAGGGTTCGGCTTCCGTGCAGGTGACTGTGGTACGTGCGCTAATCGTCGGTGTGGCAGGCTGCATCATGCCAGTATTATAAACCGTGGCCTGGTTATTGATGATCAAGCCACAGTGTACGCGATCTCTGATGCGCGCCTGAAAAGATAGTTCTACTGTGCTGCGTTCCGGTAACTCGCTGGTCCAAAGCACTTCCTTAAAGATAGGATCATAGGTGGCGACAGTACCGCCGGCGCTGGGCGCACTACCGGCCACATAAGCAGTGCCAAAGGGCAGCGGATTTACGATCTTTAGGTTAGCGGTTGGTAGATCGCTCGCATTCGTCAAGGTTAGCCGATAGTCAATCGTACTACCGGGCGCTGTTTGGGTTACACTGGCGCGCATAGTAAATTGCAATGCTTTAATTTGGGGACAGCGATACTCAACTTTGGCAATGGCGGTTACGGGGGTTGGCAAGCTGGGCGCTTCGACCCGTGCCTGGCTGTAGAGGGTTTTACAAGTAATAAATTCAGTAAGTTTGATGGTATAGCGTAGCGTCACCCTCCGTTGGGCCGGCACCGTGCCGGCCCAACGGAGGGCATGGGCATCGGCATCATAAACCGCATTGCCGCTGGAAGCTGTTAGCGTGTCGGTCATGTAGGTTGTTTCAATCGGTGCGGGGATATTGATCGCCAGCGCTAGATTGGTTGCTGTGACCAGCCCCCGATTGTCAATTGATACTTGATACTCGATCAGATCATGAAAGGTTGCGGCGGCTACATTGCTGGTATGGGCTAGCTCAATAACCGGCGCGTTACAGAGCAGGGTAACAGTTACTGTATCGGTTAGGTAATCTGTAAGTAGAGCTGGTTCTAGTGCAGCGGTCGTTTGAATGGCGTTGCGACAATTGCTCCCCTCTTTCACCTTTACTGTGAACCGAACGTTGACAGTTGTGTTCGGTGAAAGCGTATCCACCCAGCCAATCGCATGGAATTGCGGATCATAGTAACCGCCTGGCTTGAGGGTCTGCGTAATCGCACTGATCACTTGTGTAGTAACCGTACCTGATAGAAAGCTTGTAGTGCTGGGGAGCATCGTAATGGCGACAACATTCGTCTTTGTCATCGCCGTTGGATTCGCAACAGTCATTGTATAATGGAGGATGCCACCGACGGTCGTTGCCGTGACATGCGACCGGATTTGAATGGTAAGCCCTGCGTCAGATGTTGTCTGGTGAACCGGTAATGACGGTGGTTGGTGATGGTCGGCAGCACGTACATTGCGTCCGACCGAGAGGTAAAAAAGCGCCAGGAAGCCGATCAGTATTGCGAGCGGCATCGCAATCAGCAAGCGTCTTGGTTGAACCTGGGCCAAAGACAGTCGACGCTGCTGGCGCAAGTGCATTGCCATTGATTCTGCTCTCATCGCTACTCCTGTCTGTCATTACGACCTATTTAATAGCTGAACAACGCTATTTGTGCCAGCTATCCATGCGATAGAGTATAGTAAAGGACACCTTTGTTGGCATGGGCGAAAGGACAGGTTTGTAGTCGTCGTAAAGATGGAGGAAGTGGCGTCGGTTCATTGCCGAATCGTAGACGATTTCCGCTGGGTTTGTAAAGTTGTTTGAAGGACAACCAAGCGCTACTACAGGTATAAAAAGTTGAGCCTACCGACGTTGTGCCAGGCGCCAGTAGGCCCGAGGAGGAAGGGAGGAACCAAAGGAGAGTAACCATCGTGCGGAAGTGCAAGCAAAGTTGGCTCCCCAGGCAACTCTGCTTGGTTGAGTCAAACAGCTTGTGCTACAGAATGGCTGTCCAACCGTGTGTACAGCCATTGCTTCTGCTCTTGAACTCAACTTGCTCCACTATAGCGGAAACGATACTTGTTTACAATCGACACTTTGCACAAGAAGCGCGAGAAATTATTGTGTAAAATCGTAAAAAGGTAAGGCGTTACAATTCTTTTCTGTGCAAACCCCACATGAGAATGGGCTTACACAAGCCAAGGGTACAGATTGCGCAAGCTGCCCTACACGGCACAACCCGGCCCTAAAGTTGAACTAAATCTTGGTACGTTCCCTCCTTGACAACTGCGCTTGAAAGTGATAAGTTGCCAGTAAGCGGTCTACACCCCATACCCACTATGTACCATATCACGCAAGGCCAAGGAGGTTGTCATGCTAAGCCAGTTCGATATCCAACAGCTTGTTGAATTTGAAAATCCAGCCCATCCGGTCCTCAGCGTCTATCTCCATGTGGACCCGCAAGAACGCTCGGTCGAGCGTTACCGGTTGGCGTTACGCAATCTACTCCATAAAGCGGAAAAAGCGGATAAGGCAGATATTGCGCGTGTGCAGAATTACATTGAAATGGGCTATAACCGCCAGGGGCGCAGCGTGGCCATGGTGAGTTGCGCCGCCGCTGATTTTTGGTGGGCGCAGAGTTTTCAGGCGCCCATGCCCGACAAGGTCTTTGTCTCCTTTCGCCCCTATATTCGCCCCCTCGCTACCCTGCTCGACACTTATGAGCGTTACGGGGTCATCCATGTCGATCAAGAAGGCGCCCGCCTCTACATCTTCCATGCCGGCGATTTGGAGAGCGCCGACGGCTATTTAGGCGAAGAGATCAAAGTCCACCGCGCCGGCGGCTGGTCGGCGCAACGCTATCAGCGGCAGGAGATGCAGCAGGCGCGCCAGAATTTGCAGGACGCCGCCGAAATGGCGGAAACCTTTTACCGGGAAGCCGATACTCGCCGTCTAATTCTCGCCGGCACTGACAAGAATGTTGCGCGTTTTAAGGAGTTACTCAGCCATCGGTTGCGTTCAATGGTTGTCGGCCAATTGAGCGCCAGCGCCACAGCAACGCCCGCGGTTTTGCGCGATCAGGCCGCCGAACTGGTGCAAAAAGCCGCTGATGCTGAGGCCAATGCCCTGGCTGATCAAGTGATCGCCACCGTCCAGCAAGGCGGCAATGCCATCCTCGGCCTGGCCGAAACGTTGACCGCTGTACAGACCGGTCGCGCTCAGCATGTGGTTGTCCTGGCCGACTATGAACAGCCGGCCTACCGCTACGTCGATTCGGGCTATATTCTGCTCGAACTCAATGAAAAAAGTGAACTTGCCAGCGGTCGCATCCAAAGTTTGCCCGACGCCGTCGATAGCGTCCTCCGGCGCGCCCTGGCCCAGGGGATCGGCGTCACCATTCTCGATCAACACGCCGGTCTCGCCGCCGCCGGCAAAATCGGCGCCCTCACCCGCTATTGATTTGCATCAAGGTAGTGCACAGAGTGGCGCGGGGATGACACAGCGCTTCACAGAGAAAAATCCTAGCTTAGAACCTCTCTGCGCACCTCTGTGCTACCTCTGTGTATCTCTGCGAACCAGTGTGTTAACTTTTTGTTTTCGCGCTATTTGTCTTGCGTTAGAGAAGAAATGATTTGGAATCTGACCTACCCATTTTACCGTCTTCCATGATATAACTAAATCATACATTTCTCGTGTAGTCAGGAGTCGCAAAGTCACGTAGTCGCTTGGTCGCGTAGTTGTTTAGTCAGCCATGTGTCCACCGGTTTTTTCGGAAGACCAATAGACCCTGCGACAACGCGACCAAACGACCAAGCGACCCTTGACCACACGACGTAGGCACAGCAACCAAGGATCTAACAACCATGATGCGATTTGATCGATTTACCGAAAAAGCGCAAGAAGCCGCCATGCGGGCCTATGAAATCTTGCAGCATTATAAACATACCCAGGTGGATACCGAGCACATGTTCCTGGCGCTGGCGCAACAGGAAGACGGCACGATCCCGCAGATTCTGCAAGCTGCTGAAGCGAATGTGGATGTGATTGTCCGCAAGCTGGAGACGGTGCTGGAAAGCGCCCCCAAGGCCAGCAACAATCCGTATGGCAATGCGCAGACGGCGCAAGTCTTTATCACGCCGCGGCTCAAGCGGGTCATGGATGTGGCCCAGGAAGAAGCCGGCAAGATGAAAGACGAGTATGTCGGTACGGAACATATCTTCCTGGCGATTGCCAGTGAACGCAACACCCCCAGCGCCAACATTCTGCGCGAAGCGGGTGTTAACAAAGAACGCATTGTCGATGCGATTCGCGATCTGCGCAAAGGGCAACGCATCACCGAACCCAATGCCGAGAGCAAATATCGCGTTTTAGAAAAATATGGCCGCGATTTGACGACGGCCGCCCGTGAAGGCAAGCTCGACCCGGTCATCGGGCGCGACACCGAAGTCCTGCGCATGATGCAGGTGCTTTGTCGCCGCACCAAGAACAACCCGGTTCTCATTGGCGAGGCCGGTGTGGGTAAGACCGCCATTGTCGAAGGTCTGGCCCAACAGATTGTCAACAACGATGTGCCCGAACCCTTAATGGGCAAGCGGGTCATCTCACTGGATATGGGCGCCATGTTGGCCGGCACCCGCTTCCGGGGTGAATTTGAAGAGCGTTTGAAGGCCTGTATCGAGGAAGTGCAGCGCAGCGAAGGGGAGATCATCCTCTTTATTGACGAGTTGCACACCGTTGTCGGCGCCGGTAACGCCGCCGGTGCGCTCGACGCCAGCAATATGCTCAAGCCGGCGTTGGCTCGTGGCGAATTGCAATGTATGGGCGCCACCACCCTGGACGAATACCGCCAGCACATTGAGAAGGATTCGGCCCTGGAACGCCGCTTTGCGCCGGTCTATGTCGATGAACCAAACGTTGAGGATAGTATTGAGATTCTACGTGGTTTGCGCCATCGTTACGAGGATCATCACCACGTCACCTTTGAAGATGAGGCGTTGGTGCAGGCGGTCAAGTTGAGCCATCGCTATGTCAACGACCGCCGGTTGCCCGACAAGGCGATTGACGTAATGGATGAAGCCGCCGCCAAGTTGCGGGTCGCCATCTACTCCATGCCGCAGAATTTGAAGACGATGAAGGAAGAGTTGGACAAGCTTGTCGCCGCCGAGGAAGCTGCTTGGGCCGCGCGTGATTACGAGAACGCCGCCCGCTATAAGACCGACCGTGTGCGCCTTGAAGAAGAGTACACCAACGCCGTCGGCCAGTGGCGTGGCGAATCCGGTCTTGATGATGTGGTCGAAGCGCGTGACATTGCCCAGGTCGTCAGCACCTGGACCGGCATTCCGGTCAGCAACGTCCTCCAGACCGAGAGCGAAAAGCTGTTGGACATGGAAGAACATCTGCGCAAGCGTATTATCGGCCAGGAACTGGCGGTCATTGCCGTCAGCGATGCCATCCGCCGAGCGCGGAGTGGTCTGAAGGATCCGCGCCGACCGATTGGCACCTTCCTCTTCTTGGGGCCGACCGGTGTCGGTAAGACCGAGTTGGCGAAGGCGTTGGCCGGCTTTATGTTTGACGATGACGAAGCGCTGCTGCGCATCGACATGAGCGAATACCGGGAACCGCATACGGTGAGCCGGCTCTTTGGCGCTCCTCCCGGCTATGTCGGTTATGATCAGGGTGGGCAGTTGACCGAGCAGGTGCGCCGCCGCCCCTATCAGGTCATCCTCTTTGACGAGGTGGAGAAGGCCCATCCCGAAGTCTGGAACTCACTGCTCCAGATCATGGACGATGGCCGCCTGACCGATGGGCAAGGGCGCACGGTAGACTTCCGCAACACGGTGGTCATTATGACGAGCAATGTGGGCGCCGATGTGGTCAAGCGGGGGCCGATGGGCTTTTCGACCCCGGTCTTTGACGAGAGCAAGTACACGCAGGGGGAGTACGCTAACCAGTTAAAGCGGCTCTTCCGCCCTGAGTTCTTGAACCGGATCGACGAGATCATCGTCTTTGACACGCTGACCAAGCAGGAAGTCCAGCGGATTGTCATGCTGCTCATGAATGACATTACCAGCCGCCTGGTCGAGTTGGGCTTTACCGCCGAACTGAGCGAAGCCGCCGCCGCCCATCTGGCCGACATCGGCTACGACGCCAACTATGGCGCACGCCCGCTGCGCCGCCTCTTGCAGCGCCGGGTCGAGAACGAGTTGAGCAAGCGACTGCTCAAGGGCGAATACCAGACGGGCGATCATGTCCTGATCGACTATGATCCCACCCAGGAAGGGGAGAGCAAGCTCACCTTCACCAAGTTGGAGCAGGCGCCGATTGCGGTGGAATTGCCCGTGACGGCGGAACAACGGTAAAGTGCTAAGTAAAAACGCCCACCAATGCGGTGGGCGTTTTTTAGATTATAACGTCACTAACCACTGACTGAGCGACGCTAGTTGTTGCTCACTGGTCAAATTCGCGGCGTTGCTCATCTGCCCGCTTTGGAGTTGTAGAAAGATTTCAGCCGCCATCGCTGGTGCAATTGCGGCTCCGATAAAGAAGGTGTGAGGTGTATGACCAGCAGCCGCAAACGCGCTTCTCGCCCTGTTTAGGGCAGTGTTGGCGGTTTTCCAGTGTTCATCAGCACCAGCCGGATCAATGCCGCCTTTGAGTTCACCAAGAGCAAGATAGGCATTGGAGCGGTAATGAGTGGAATTTTGATTACCTACGATGATTTCAGTTGGCGTCGCTTCTAACAGGCAGAGATCAACATTTTTCTTCACGACAGGAATATTCAAATTATAAACAAGTGTTCGCTGTCGCATCTCCGATTCCCAGTGCAAACCGCGCATATATCTTTCGAGGTCGGGTACACTCATATCCCCTGGTTGCCAAGTTCGTGTTGTTCCATTCAACCAGAAGAACGGTTTCGCTTGCAACGAGAGCGTCGAAATGATGGTGCGCGTTACCTTGTACTCGGCTAATATGCCGGCAAGATTACGCATTCGACCACCCAACGTGTCTCCCTTGGTGAGGAGAAAGCGAAAAACCAGTTCATCCACAAAATTTTTACCGGCTGGTTCCAGAAAATTATCAACTAACCCTTTAATGGCCTCAATCTGGTCATCCGCTGTCAAATAGTTCCGAGCTTTGTCGGAGACGCCAGCCGCCGTTAGGATGGCTGGCCGTAGAGCTTCTACATGGAGTAGATCAGCCGGTTTGGCAATCTGCAAGGCAAGCGCTTTTAAAGTTTTGGCTTCCTCAATAAATGGTGTTGCCTGCCGGTTCTTTTCTAGGGCTAAACGAATGAAACCAGTGCGCACTTCTTCATAGGGTGTCACCAGATCGCTTGCTGACTGGAGGTGATTTTGAAAACTCATGATACTCTACTTGATTGCATAGTGAATAATGTGAGCAAACTGTTATGGCTTCTTCCAAATGGTAATGCTCTTCCGCAACTCCTGGCGACCAAATTTCCCCATCTGTTGGCTGCTATTCCCTTTGCGTTGTGGCAGCACATAAACTTTGATAGGTGTAAAGCCAACTGCCTCGGCAAGGTTCGTGCTGATCAAATCGACTGGGATAACTTCGCCTGCGTAGCGGACATTATCATTGACAAAGGCCACATAAGCGCCACTGCGACAAACGCGGTATAATTCGCTATAGATAAATGTGAGTTCGGCAAAATATTGCTCGATCATTTTAAGAACGCCACGATTATTGATTTCTCCACGGCTGTTCCGAATGCTGAGCGCACGATTGATTTCGTTGAGCGCGGCATTATTGCCAATAATTTCTGTGATTCTCTTATAATCGGCAATGCGCCCTAAAGTCTGATAATGCACCTGTAGATCAGCCGATTTTGGTCGATTTTCCACCGTACAAGAAAGCAGACCTTGACGTAGGTCAAAAATGTGGTTGTCTACATTTAGATAAGCTAATTCTAGGGCATAGGTGCGTGTGTAGTCATACCGATTGGCATAAGGTGGTGATGTAATGACTGCATCAAACTGATTTGGTTCCATCTGCGGCAACACGTATAAACTACTGCCCTTGATCAATTGTTGTTGGCTTGCTGGTGGTGATTGTTGTTGTAACTCGTGGACATCACGGATGATGCTATCAAACTTGCGCAGTAAAGCAATCTTTACTGATGGTAATATTCCTTTATCAATACCCTCAACCGGCTCTTGGCCTGATTCAACCCGTGTTTTATTCCTTGTGACAATTTTTTCAGCTCGGCTATCCCAGCGTAAATACTGACCATCCTTGCGGGTATAGCTGACATCTTCTAAAATGCTCATCAATACCGCTTGGCATAGCGTTTTTGCGACACCACTGATGTCCAACGTTTCAAACCACTGTTTGTAATCAACAATGGCTCTTTCTGTTTCGGCAGGGAAAGCGCCTTCCGTAATCGTCAAATGGGGAAATGGAAGGTTAGTGGCAGGTGGCTCATCTTGTCGAAGAAGATCACGGATAGCGCAAAGCTCGTCCACTTGATAAGCAAAAATGTTGGCTTTGACTTTCCAAGCAAGGTGGCAATGGGGTAGTAACTCGATACCCACGGCGTTTAGCCCGTTCAACTTCGCTTCTAGGAGGGTAGTGCATGAGCCGGCAAAGGGATCAAGGATTTGTTGAGTCTCACTGATACTGAATTCATTCAAGAGGATTTCGACTAACTGGGCAGAAAACCCCTCGCGATACTTAAACCAGTTATGCAAAGTTTCGATCTTGTTCGCCTGAAAACTGACGATACGGCGGTTAAATTTACTTGTCTCTTCAAATAGACTACTATAGGTGTCTTCTAAAGCGCACCGTACACTTTCATCACAAGTCCCATTATGCGAGAATGTGTGATTCATCAGTGACTTCGCCCTTATTTCAGGAAAGTCGGTATCGATAGGCAGAGATAATTGTAGCATTGCTTGCCCCATAACTGCGCGAAAATGTTGATACAGCCCAAGTATATCATAACACAGGTGTTCTGAACCCTAAATGGTGAGCCGCTTAGTAACGATCTTTTAGCTGGCTTCGACTGCTACTTTAAATTTTTCCCCTTTTGGATCGCAAAGGCCACATCGGATGATCGATGTGGCCTTTGCGATCCCTAAACTTTGGGGCTACCGGCTTAGAACTGACAATCCACAGTCGCGCCGATATAACGCGTGACGGTTGTTTCTGTCAGCGTATAGGTGGCTGTACACGAATTGGCCGTGTCGCAGCGGGCCAACCATCCGGTGGAGGTGGCGGCGCTTTGGTTACTGAAGATGTTGACCAATTGGAAGGTTGTCGGTCCTGGACGCAAGATCTCATCGACGGGGCCGGTCAGTTGCGTTGGTACAAACTTGAAAGAGGCGGCGGATGGCGCCGGTGCTGTGGTTTGCACGGTAATCTTGAGCAGCCGTGCATCGTTGATGGTTGGCTCGGCTACACAGGATAAGGTAATATCGGGAAAGGCGATGGAGGTTGCCGTTGGCATTACGGTTGCGGTTGGTGTTGTTGTGGCTGTCGCTGTTGCTGTTGCGGTTGGTGTACTTGTTCCTGTGTTCGTGGCAGTTGGCGTCTGGATTGGTGTTGGTGTTGTACTTGGTGTTGGTGTGGCAAGAGGGGCCGTTGCTGTTGCTGTGGGCGGCAAGGTTGCCGCTGCGGTGGGCGCTGTGCTAATCAAGGTCGGCGTCAACGTGGGGACGACAGTTGGCGATGAGGCGCCACCTTGCGTGATGACTGGCAAAAAGAGCGTAAATGCGCGGTGTGATGCACCGTCGGCTTGCCCTGGTATCGATTCGGCGGAATGGGCGGGTAAAAACGACCATTTGGTAGCGATGGCGAGGAGGCCAACAAACACAAAAATTGCTACGCGCTTCATGAAGAACCTTTCTTGATTAAGGTGATGCTTGATTTACAGACAGATCCTTTTCGTAACAGGCCACATGCCTTAGCGGCGCCGCAAACGATGAAAATGCAACAGCGATTTCACAGATTTTTCTATTCGTTAATCTGGGTAATCGGTGAAATCCCTGTTATTTTCCCATCAGAAAATTGCCAAAAAGGATCTGCCGTGTAGACTATATCATCAAGGTTCTTTGCTAGATAGCGCGCAATATTGCCGATTGTTTCCTGATCAACGTTTTTATCGACTGCTCACCGGCAGATAGAAATCCATGATCGGGCGACCAACGCCGGCAGGAAGGGCGAAGGTGACGCCACTCCCTTCCGCCGGACGGGGCGTGGCGTTTTCGCGCAGGAGGAAAAAGGCCGTCGCGCTGGGTGGGTTGCCCACTTGTACTGTATAAGCGCCAGCGTTGGCGCCCTGCGTCGTCAGATAGACAATAAATTCGCCGGCGGGATTGATGGACAAGGTATCCGTAACCGTGACGCCGTTGACCAGCAAGGGCAACGTGCCGCTATAGGGCAAACCGCTGCCAACAAGCGTGAGGGTGCTATTGACCTGCGCCGTCACATAATTGATGGTGAGCCGGGGCGGACGGGTTTCTTCTAGCGGGGCCAGGGTGGTGCTTTGGGTCAAGGCGCCGGCGCCCAGTTGCCCATCGCTATCGCGCCCCCAGCAGAGGGGCCGGTTGCCGGTCACCAGCACACAAGTGTGATAACCACCGACCTGGAGACTGAGAACATTGGCCGCCAAGCCGCTGACTGGCGTCGGCGCTGTACGTAGCGTCGCCGTACCATCGCCCATTTGAGTATATTCGTTATTGCCCCAACAAACGACACTGCCGCCGCTCAACAGCGCACAAGTGTGGACAATCCCTGCTTCCACCGCCGTGGCGGCGCCGGGTAAGCCATTGACCGCCACCGGTAGCAGTTGCCCAACGCGCGCCCCGTCCCCTAACTGCCCGCTATTATTGGCGCCCCAACAGCGGAGCGACCCATCGGTCAGGGCCGCGCAGGTGTGGGCGCCGCCGGCATCAATTTTGGTAACGCCAGCCAGGCCACTAACATCCACCGGCGTACTCCGGTTGACGGTTGTCCCGTCGCCAAGCTGACCGGCGGCGTTCGCTCCCCAACATTTGACGCCGCCACTTTGCAGCAGCGCACAGGTATGTTCAGTGCCGGCGGTGATCGCTACAACACCGCTGCTCAACCCGGCGGCATTTACCGGAACGCTGGCGGCCGTCGTCGTCCCGTCACCGAGTTGCCCGGCGGTGTTGAGGCCCCAACACTTGACGCCCCCCGGCTGCACCAGTGCACAGGTATAGTCGTCACCGGCGGCCAGCGCCACGGCTGCTCCACCCAGTCCAATGACATCAGCAGGTGTCAATTGTTCTCTGGTCGTCCCGTTGCCAAGCTGACCGGCGACATTCGCCCCCCAACATTTAACCCCGCCGCTCTGTAACAGCGCACAGGTATGTTCGGCGCCAAGCGCCACCGCTGTGACGCCGGTCAAGCCGGTCACATTGAGCGGTCGCGGACGGGGGAGTTGGGTGCCGTCGCCCAATTGCCCATCGCTATTGCGTCCCCAACATTGCAGCGTGCGCAACGGCGTAATCAGACAGGTATGATAACGCCCGCCGACAATAGTCGGAATGCCGGCCACTGGGGCTGAGCCATCACTCAAGATAGCTGGTTGGAGGAATTGGGGAACGCTGGCAAGGCCGGGCGCATCGCGGCCAAGTTGTCGCGACCGATTGCTGCCCCAACAATAGGCCAGGTTATTCTTAAAGAGCGCGCAGGCATGATCCAGACCGGCGGTTAAGGCAACGGCGTCGCCGGGTACGCCGACAACGCGTAGGGGCGCCCGGCTACTGTCCACCGTGCCGGTTCCCAACTGTCCGCGATTGTTGGTGCCCCAGCAGTAGAGATCGCCGTCAATTGCCAGCGCACAGGTGTGGAAGCGACCGGCGGCGACGGTGGCGATCACATCGCGCAGGTTATTTACCAACACGGGGCTGCTTTTGTCTTCACGCGTGCTGTCGCCGAGTTGGCCGCGCGCATTGTCGCCCCAACACTGGAGACGGCCATCGTTGAGGATAGCACAGGTATGATCGAGACCCGCCGCAATGCCTTTGGCCGGTCCCGCCAGGCCAATGACTGCTGTGGGGACATTGCGACTGACGGTCGTCTGGTTGCCCAATTGACCATTGGCATTGTCTCCCCAACATTGGATGGCGCCGCTTTGCAGCAAGGCGCACGTATGATTCGCCCCGGCAGCCAACGCGGTGACAGGGCCGGCCAGCCCGGTGACAGCTACGGCTGTTGTTTGGTTGGCATTAGCGCCATTGCCCAACTGACCGTTGCCGTTGCGCCCCCAACATTGCACGCCGCCCGATTGGAGGATTGCGCAGCTATGGCCGCCGCCGGCCGTGATGGCCTTCACGACTTCAGCCAAACCGGTCACGGCAACGGGCATGCGCCGTTCGGTGACGCCACCGTCGCCCAGTTGACCGGCGCTGTTGTTCCCCCAGCAGACCACGCCACCGCTGTTTTGCAACGCGCAGCTATGGCTCCCATTGGCGGCCAGCATTAGGACGCCACTCGGCAACCCGAACACGGCGACAGGAGGACGATAGGCAAAAGGTGAACCATCGCCGGCCTGACCATCGCCATTGGCGCCCCAACAGAGAACAGCACCGCCGGTGGTTAAGCCGCAACTATGTTCATCGCCGGCGACGAGGGCCGCGAAAGGCGTGGCCGCCGCATTGACCAAACCGGCCGCTGTTGCCAAGTCCGTTGGTAAAGTTGTCTCGCCGGTTAGCGCTTGGGCTAGCACAGCGGTTTGTAGCACAAAAAGCGCACTGACCGTCAGCCCAATGCTACTTAAGATGAGACCAACGTTGCGCAAAAAATGCCAGTGGGGTAGATGTCGAAGAGTGTATTGTAATCGCATAGTTATAGAACCTGTTGTGATGAAAGAACAGCAACGACGGGGATGGGATGCCCTCTAGGAAAAAGCGGAAAGAGTGCTGCGTAATCACATAGCAACTGCCGCTTCCAGGAAGGGGCGTCCTTATTCAGGATGAAACGCTTTACAAAAGCTTCCTACGTCAATCGTATCATAATTTCTAGAACTTGAGGATTGCACGATCTTGACAACGCTACGATAATCTACGATAGATAACCGACAAAGATGTAAGAATACTGCAATCCCTGGCTGACCAATGGTACATACACTGTCTACCAGGTTTGACACAGCGCCGTCGGACTCGTACAATGAGGGTTCGTTTGGAAGAGATGCGCAATCCGTTCTATCCGTTCAATTCGTTTCCTGAATTCGTTGACAGCCCTGCCCGGCCTACACCGGACAACAGGAGAAAAACATGAGAAATCACCTACAACATGGCGCCGAAACCGACGCGCCGGAAACCATTGTCACCCATGAAGTGACCACCGACCAAAGCTCAACCGCCGCCCGCAAATATCATATCTGGACCATCGGTTGCCAGATGAACATTGCCGACAGCAACCATGTCGCCGCCGAACTGGAAAAGATCGGCTACGGCCCGACTGATAGGCTGGACGATGCTGATGTCGTCGTCCTCAACACCTGTGTTGTGCGCCAAAGCGCCGAAGAGAAGGCAATGGGCAAACTGGGCAGTCTAAAACCCTGGAAACGCCAAAAGGCCGAACGCACCATTGCCCTTATGGGCTGCATGGTGGGGGTGAAACCCAGCCCGCAGTTGCTCGAATCCTATCCCTACGTCGATGTCTTTATGCCCCCCAGCGAGGCGACGCCGCTGGTCAACCACCTGCGCCAGAGCGAGATCGAGGCGGAGATGGCCGCTATTGAGCGCGAACAACTGGTGCGCCGCTATCAAATGCAGGACGAAGCGCAGCCCATCGGCACGGTGCAATCGATTAAGCACCTGGCCTTGAGCGGCGCGGCGCCGGTCGCGGCCCATGTGCCGATTGTCTACGGTTGTAGCCATGCCTGCACCTTTTGTATTATTCCCTTCCGCCGTGGCGTCGAACGGAGCCGGCCCGTGGAGGAAATTGTCAATGAAATCCGTGGGTTGGTGGCGCAAGGGGTGCGCGAAGTGACGCTGCTGGGTCAAATCGTTGACCGCTATGGCTATGACTGGCGTGAAGGCGGTCTGGGCAATAGCAATACGGTCAGCGCTTTTAACGGCCTGGCCGACGGCAACATCCCTGACCTGGCGGATCTTTTGCACGAAGTTCACAAGATTGAGGGGCTGTGGCGCATCCGCTTCCTAACCAGCCACCCCAACTATATGACTGACCGTCTGCTCCAGGCCGTGCGCGACTTGCCTAAAGTTTGCCAACATATCGAAGTGCCCATCCAGGCCGGTGACGACGCGGTGCTGGCGCGCATGAAGCGGGGCTATACCAACGCCGACTACCGCGCCCTGGTTGAACGCATTCGCACGATCCTGCCGGAGGCCGCCATTCATACCGACATCATTGTCGGCTTCTGTGGTGAAACGGCGGCGCAATTTGAAGAGACGGTAACGATTTTGCGCGACTTAAAGCTGGATAAAGTCCATCTGGCCCGCTACAGCCCGCGCCCCGGCACCGTCAGTGAACGGCGCATGATCGATGACGTGCCGGAAGAGGAGAAGGTGCGTCGCCACAAAGTGATCGAAGCGTTACAGGAAGCCGTCAGCACGGCGATCAACAGCCGCTTCCTGGGCGAGATCGTAGAAGTGTTGGTTGAAGATCAGCACAAGGGCAAATGGCGTGGCCGCACCCGTCAAAACAAGCTGGTCTTTATCGAAAGCGAGTTACCGCTGCGTGGCCGCCTGGTCGAGGCGCAAGTGACCTGGACCGGGCCGTGGAGTATGCAAGGGCGCTTTGTGCGCGATGTCTCGCCGCTGGCCGACAAAGTCGAAGCGCCGAAGACAACCTTCCCGCTCAACCTTGCCCTCGCCGCCGATTAACGAAAGGCGCAAGCGCCTGCAGGCTCAAACCGATTTCACCATGTATATCCACACCTCGATAACGAGGCGTTCGCGCCCGATGGGCGCCTGCCACGTGCGAACTTCCCGTTAGACATGTTCAAGAAAATAAATATCCCGTAGGGGCGACCGCAAGGGTACGCCCCTACGGGATATTTATTTTCTTGAAAACGCCTTACCAGTTTATTTATATAATCTTTATAAGTCTTTACTACTGACTAGACCCTCCTTTATACAACCATCAGCAATTAAGCTTACGCTACGACAAAATGCTGGCCTCCTTACGGCCTTTTGTGGCCATAAATGGGATATGACGTAAGGTCAAAAACGTTATTTTCTGCGGCAACCAACCAACACCTTATCCATGCGATGACGTAGGAGAAAGTGGTTATCTCACTCTTCACAATTTAGCTGGTAAATGCTCTGGCATTTGCTTGATGCAAGTTCTATGCAAACAATGATAGACTTTTATGTTGCTTTGTAATGTAATTGTCAAAATGTTGTGGGTAAAACTATGTTAACTTTAAGCAGTATGTTCGTTTTCTTGAATTGGCGTGATTGTTGACGAACATTGCTACATCTGTTGTAACTGCTTCGCACGATAAGTTAGCGTTTGGGGGCCCTAACGTTGTAAGAGGAGAAGCATTGGATGTCCGTTGCGACGATGATTGATGGTGTGTTAAAACGTGAGTGCAAGACCATCCCCTGGCTGCCCGTTTATATCGCAGGAGTTTCAGTGGTCGGGCTGTGTACGATTATGCTTGCCCTGACTTTCTATGCCGGTGACTGGCGCGTGCTTCTACTCTTTGCCGGTTTGGCGGCGGTCGCCGAAGTCGCCAATGTGCAATTGTTTGCCAAAAGTCGCAGCGCCGTTTCGATGGGCTTTGTGGTGGCAATGGCGGCCATTGTCGTTCTGGGGCCGTGGGCGGGCATTTTGCCCCACCTGGCCAGTGGTGCGGCTACGATTATTCCCAAAGTGTTACTGCGGAAACAGCGGAAGCGTTCGCTAAAGTTGGTGTTGACAAAAGCCACCTTTAACATGAACATGGATGCCTTGTCGGCGGCAAGTGGCGGCTTGGCCTATTGGCTGGCCGGTGGTATACCGGGCGCCTTCGCCTGGCCTGTCATTTGGCCGCTGACAGCCGCCGTCCTGGCCGACACTGTGGTGAATATGAGCCTGTTGATCACGGTCATCAGTCTGGATACAAAACGCCACCCGCGCCAGATCTGGATGGAAGATTGGCAGTGGGTCATGCCGATTACCCTGGTCGGCGGCATTTTGGGCGGCGGTGCATTGGCCATGGCTTATACGGTGGCCGGCACGATGGGGTTGATGCTTTTTGCCTTTCCGGTCATTGCCACCGGTTACGCCTTTCACCTTTATCATGCCAATTTGCGTACCTATGCCGATCAGCTCGAAGTCGCCAATCGCCAGCTTGATGAAGCGAACTTGCATCTTCTCCATACGCTTGGGGCGGTCATCGACGCCTATGATATTTACACCTTTGGGCATTCAGCACAGGTGGCGCGCTATGCCGGCGCTATTGCCGAAGTCATGAAGCTGCCTGTCACTGAACAGACAATAATTGTACGCGGGGCCCTCATCCATGACATTGGGAAGATCGGCGTAATCGATGCGATTGTCGGCAAGCAAGGACGGCTGACCGACGAAGAATATGCCATGATGAAACTCCATACCGTCATCGGCGCCGATATTGTAAACAACATGCCACTGTTGCAACATTTAGTGCCGCTGGTGCGTAGCCATCATGAACGGTGGGATGGCCGTGGTTATCCTGACGGTTTGTGTGGTGAGGAAGCGCCGCTGGCTGCGCGCATTTTGGCGGTTGCTGACAGCGTGGATGCCATGCTCTCCGATCGCCCTTATCAAGCCACACGTTCGCTGGAAGATGTGGTGGCCGAAGTGATCCGCTGTTCCGGCAAGCAGTATGATCCCACGGTGGTGACAGCCTTCTTAACGGTTGTGCAAACCCATGGCCGTGACTTTTTTGTGAATTCGGCGGCCAAAGTCGCTCAGGAGTTACAAGACAGCGAAAAGCTGAACGTCGCCCAGCGCATGGGATATGCGCAAAAGAGTATGGCGCACCTAGTCAAATCGCCAATCGGCGCCTAGTCATGTCGCCCCTGTCCTGACTTCCCCCCATCGTCTACTGTTTGGCTGTTGCCGGCCAGGTTTGCTCAACATAGTTTGTGGCAAAAGCGAGAACTTCATCGGTCGTTGTTGCCGGATCGTCAACGACGGTAAATTGCGGTGTGATCCCCTGATCCTGAATCCATAGCCCGGAAGGTGAAAGCCATTTGGCAATCGTCACCCGCAACAGATGTTCTTCATCGAGCGCAATGGTCGTTTGAATGGTGCCTTTGCCTTCGGTTTGGGCGCCAATGATCACGGCGCGCTGATGTTCCAGCAAGGTGAGGGCCGCCATTTCACTCGATGAGTAGGTGCGACCATCGACCAGAACGACCAGCGGTAGATCGGCGAAAGGGGCGCTGCCGTCGGCGGCGAATGACTCCTGCTCTCCATCTTTAAACACAGCGTGGTAGAAGACGCCATCGGCGATGAAGTAGTTGAGAATCGCCCCCGTTGCTTGCATCGAGCCGCCCCGGCTGTCACGTAAATCCCAAATCAGCGCACGGATCTGTTGATCGACTAAGGTTTGCAGATGCTTCTTCATTTCGACTTCAGCGCCGTGCGGGAAAAACGGCTGTTTGATATAGCCGATATCGTTATGAAGCCGTTGCGTGGTAAACGCAGGAAACTCTGCCCGCACAACCTGATAGGTCATTAGCTGATCGCCACGTTGCACCAGCACGGTGGCCGTCGATCCGACCGCGCCGTGAAAGAGAAGGCTGACTTCGTCACCGCTTGTGTTTTCATCAAACCGGACCCCATCGATGCCCAAAACAATGTCTCCGGGGCGAATGCCGGCTTGGGCCGCCGGTCGATCCGCCGGCGCGTCCAGAATCACAATTTTGTGATCGATGACATCAAAGACAACGCCGGAGACGCCCGTGGCGCCGGCAAGATCCTCGGCATAATAGCGACTGGCCGGCGGCGTAAAGAGGACCGCTTTGGCATCGCCGGTCTGCCTAACCATGCCGCGAATGGCGGCATAGGTTAAGTGCTCGGCGGTTACAGCGGTGGACGCCAGTTGTTGGTTGAGAATAATGGTGCGCGCACTTTCAATTAAAGTTGTTGGCGTTTGGGCTGTTGTTGCGGTGGCCTGACGGTAGAAGCTGTGAAGCGCCCAACCAATCACGAACCAGGTAAGGCTGATCAGGAACAGAAATAAGAGATTGGTAAAACGATTTTGCATGAGTGATTTCGCATAAACGAATTTTCATGGCGAAGCTGATCCCAGCGAAAAAGAGCAGCGATTGGGACGCCCAATCGCTGCTCTTTTCCAATCTTTGGCGCTTGTGAGAGGAAGCTTATCGATAACTCAACGGAAAGTCGCACCGTTCAGCACTTGCGCAGCGCCGATCATTTGTGCGACTTTGTCGTCGGTTTCTCTATCAGTCCCACCGGCCAGGACCGGCGGTCCAGCTATCCACAAGGGTGCGCGCCGTGTTCCACGACACAGCAACATTCGATGCACTATGATTCACGAAGAAGGGGGCAAAGGCCAAGACTACAAACAAGATCACGGCACTAATGAGGGCATACACTTTCATCGTTTGTCTCCTTTTGGGTAGAACTTGAGTAGAGAACAGATGTGAGGTCAAAATTGTACGCATTGGTGCATGTCATACAATTTGAACGATTCCTCGGCCTTACTATACTGCACAAAGCGGTTTTTGTCAACTGCTAGTAAAAAAACGAGGAAAATAACTTAAACATTGTTCACTTAGTTTGCGAAATTGTTATTTTTTTTGAGCGAATCCAGCCAAGGCGTCAGCTTGCTACCAATGAGTACTCACCCGTTGTTTGACAAGCCAATCCCGTTCGAGCAGTTGAAGAAATTGTCTGTTCTCTTGCGTAAGTTCTTCGGTTCTGGCGCTCAAGGGGTAATGCAAGCGCTGTTCAGCAAAACGGCGCACCAGTCCATCTTGTGTGGTCCGTAGCAACGGTTTGAGCAGGGCATTTGCCATTTCACGATTGCCGGCGATATCGTGGGCGGTGGCGATCCAAATGGTGCGTGTGTCAGCATTAATGCTTTCCAGCACTGGCGTATGCAAAAGCTTGTTGGCTTGTTCTGTACAGCCGCCAAAGGTAAATGCATAAAGAAAGCAATACTCTACTACAGCCGGCGCTTCAACAAAGGTGGTGTAGTGGTCGCGTATGACCTGAAGAAGTTTGTTGCGTTCGCCCAACTCCCCTAATGCTCGCAAATAGTAGCGTGTCAGATCAAGCCGTTGGGCCAGCGCAACTTGTGCCGGCTCATTTTCCCACCATTGCTTTAAACCTGACCAATCCTGGCGGAAATAGAAGAGCATACAGATCTGATTGGGGGTGGGCGGGTGATCCTGCGCTTGGGCAATAAGCTGGATGGCTTCCTGGTGCTTGCCCTGACTTGCCTGTTCGTAGGCGCAGTAAATCGCCTCTTGCCAGGCCCAGTCGGCCAGCGGATGCAACCAACGCAAGCTGTTTTTTACCCGACGCGCACCTGCAAAGTTACCCTGATAGAACAAACGATCGGAAAAACGAAAACCCAGCGAGGGAATGACAGCGAGAATGACCCAGGCGACAACACTGATGTAGCCGGCATGGCTACGCCAGAAAAGTAAGCTGGCAGCAGTACAGAGCAAGATGCCGGTGGAAATTGGGATCCAACGGCGGCTATTACGCACGGGGTCGGTTAGCGTCTGCAAAATGGTGATCGATGATGCAATAATGACAATAACAACTAAGATCAGGTTTAATCCCATGATGGCAGCGTACAAATCAGGCTTGATGAAGCGCAACTGCGTGTTGATTGCGGCAGGATTGTTTAATACAATCAGATTGAAAATTACAAAAATGTAATTTTGATTTGGTATTATACCGTGCTTTACACAGAAAGTCAATTACCCTGGTTGCCCGGGTTGCCGGCCCCGATTATTCCAAACCAAGGCAAAACAAAATTGTCGAATGACCTTGTGATAATTCCTTTGTTATTTTACTTCGTGTAGAAGCGGTTCTTTGGCAAGCCACCGTAAGATATTGGTATAATCATCACTGCGCCAGGCGACCTGATCTTTGCTGCGCACACCAAAAGCGATATGGGGTGTTAACAAGAGATTCGCCCTGTTCTCGCGTGCTAGCTGCACAAGTGGATGATTGGCAGGCAATGGCTCCCACTCATAAGTGTCCAAGGCGGCGCCGCCTAGGTGGCCTGCTTGCAACGCTGCGACTAAATCAGCTTCGTGAACCGTGCCGCCACTGCCGCAACTGACGAGAAAGGCGCCCCGTCTCATCTGTTGAAAAACCGCCCTATTCAGATGCAACTCGGTCTCCGCTGAGTAGGGAAGAAGGTTACACAGAAAATCGCTTTGGGCGAAGAGGGTTTCCTCAGTCCCATAGGTGATCCCCAGCTCTGCTTCTACGGTCACGGGTAGCCGCCGTCGTTTGTGATACAACACCTGCGCCGGTCGAAACCCGCGCAGACAGCGCGCCAACTCGGCGCCAATCTCCCCAAAGCCCAGGATGCCCACGGTCTTTTGGTAGAGACCATCAATGTTGCTGCGATTGGTCCAATTGTAGGCAAAGGTGTTTTCATCCGTGCGGTGGGCCGGTCGTCCCCAATCGATTGCGGCTGTGGTCATAGCTTGCGCTTCCACTAGCCGTTTCACCAACGCCAACATCTGCATCACCAAATGTTCCGCCACGAGGATACAACCTTCAATCGGCCAGGTGCAAACGGGAATGCCACGCGCACGCGCCGCCGCTACATCAATATCATAGGTGAGCGATCCCAAGCGTTGGATCAGTTGCAAGCGGTGACCGGCGGCAATCATTTCGGCATCAATGGCGCCGGCCCGTTCACTGATCAAAAAGTCCATTTGCGGCAATCGCGCCAGAATGGTGGCGCGATCCGGCGTCCGCAACATGGTGACGGCCACTGCCGCCGGCGCCGCTTCTAACGCTGCTTGTTGATGATGGGGGCTACGTTCGGTCAGAAAAAGAAGTTGATAGGCTTGACTGGACATAAGATTCATTTCTAGTCGGACGCAACAATGGGCCATCGCTTGTGTGTAAGCTCCCTTCCATTACACTTTGACGGCTTTGGTGATAGCGTGTATTATACAGGTCAGTGCCCATTGTGCGTAATCGCCCCAAACCCAAATGGCTTGTCATCAGCTTTTGACGATGGCTGGTTCTATAAATAATACAATTGCGACGACATGGTTGCTGCCGTCAGGCAAACCGTTAAACGGATAGATATAACAATTGGCTCATGTACGGAAAGCGTGAATACCTGTCAGGTTTGCGAAACCTGACAGGTGTGGCTGGTTGAGACCTCACACTTTCTGTACATGAGCCTAACAATTTAGGAGAAGTAAACATGCAAACAAACGGTCAATCGAACGGCTACCACAAGCCTTTCCCCGCGCTCACGCCGGCGCAACGGCTGCATTTAGATGTCTACGGCTATGTTATTATCGAAAATACGCTGACGGCGGACGAAGCAGGGCGGATGCGCGAAGCGCTGCAAAAACTCAAGCGCGACCTGATCGCCACCGGCGACCCGGCCAACGCTGTGGTGCGCGGCGCGCGCTTTTCGACCTACAAGCTGCACCACGTCCATTTTGCCCACATTCTGGAGGCGGACCCGGCAATTCTGGATTACTTGACCCACCCGCGCTTGGTGGCGATGGCGGAAGAGTTTGTCGGCGGCGTCGTGCGTTTGGAGGAATCGGAAGCGATTATCAATTCCCGCGCGCCGGACTATGACCCCGGCGCGCCGGTGCGCTATGGCTTTCATACCGGCACCCGCCCCGATCTCGGCACCTATACCGAAAATGGCCTCTTCCACTGTAACTTTGTCAAAACCCTGACCAACCTGACCGACCTCGGTCCTGATGACGGCGGCACAGTAGTAATTGCCGGCAGCCACAAGATCAAGGCGCCGCAAGCCCAAGTGATCGCCTGCGCCTACGAAGACCCGTCGCTGATCCATCAATTCATCGCCCCCGCCGGCTCGACCCTGCTCTTTGCCGAGTCGTTGATCCACGCCACCGGTCAACTGCGCAGCGACAAAGAACGGGTGATCATCATTGGCGGCTACACACCCCCCATGTTCCGCGCTTGGCCCGGCCAGGAACCGAGTCAAGCCTTTGTGGACAACCTGCCTGATATTTACAAACCGTTGATCGGCGCGACCGATAGCTGGCACTGGCAACAGCGCTATCGCTCGTTGGATATGCCGGTGGTGAATAATTAATTGTCAATCAGCAACGAATAATTGTTAACGAGGATGGGACGTATGACACGGGCTGCACGTTTACAGCAGGCGCTGGCGGCACAGGGCTATGATGCTTTTGTGGCGACCCAGCGCCCGAACCAACTTTACTTTACTCCCCACGCCGAGCCGGTTTCCGGCTTGCCGCCGATTCCGTTTCTGGTGTTGACCGGTGATACGCCCATTGCGATTCCCGGCCCTATGTTTTACTATGCCTGTCGCGACCAACTGACTCGGTGTACGGTGGTCAAGACCGAAGTCGGCGACCCATCGGCGCAGGAACAGTTGGCGGCGACGATCAAAGCGCACGGCTGGCGACGGGTGGCCTTTGATCAACTCTCGCCGGTGCTGGCCGATGCGCTCCATGCGGCGGCGCCCAGCACGCTTTGTGTCGCCGAACCCAAACTTGGCCCAATCCTTCGTCGCACCAAAGAGCCGGGGGAGTTAGCCTTGCTCCGGGAAGCAGCGCATATCTCCGATCTCGGCATGATCACCGCCTTTCAGGCGGCGCGACCAGGCGCCACCAATCGCGACGTGGCCGCCGAAGCCGCCGCCGTAATGCTCAAGGCGGGCTGTGAGGAAGCAGGAATGCAGGTGGTCAGCGGCCCCGGCACGGCCTATATGGGTACCGGCAATTGGGTGCTGGACCCGCGCCGGGTGATCCAAGAAGGGGACATGGTGCTGGTCGATATGGGCATTCTCTATCACGGCTATCTCGGCGACCAGACCCGCACCGCCATTGTCGGCGAAGGGACGCCACAACAGCGGGCGTTGATCACCACCGTGCAGCAAGCCTACCGCACCACCCGCGACGCCATGAAACCAGGCGCCCGTAGCGCCGATCTCTATCAGATCACAGTGAACATATTGCAGGAAAAAGGCTGGCGCCAATACTTCCCCCATCACATTTCGCATGGGCTGGGCTTGGGCGGTGACTTGCCACGCATCGCCATCGATAGCGACGATGTGCTGCAAATCGGTGACACTCTTTCCTGCGAACCGGGCGTCTACATCCCCGGCATCGGCGGTGCCCGCTTTGAAAATATGCTCTATCTTGGGGAAACCGGCGTGGAAGAGTTGACGAAGTCGCCGGTGGATCCGGTGGGGTAACAGCACCACAACAACGGATTCGGGACAGGAACGGATTTGGCTTGTCGGTCGAATTGATCGTGGTGCTAACAAGTCTAAACAAACAGTGCTGTCACGTTGATTTTCAATCGACGCCCACTTGGTTGCACCAGGTCTACCAGCACGCAGAACAAATCCGTTCCTGTCCCGAATCCGTTGTTGTGGTGCGTTATTCCCTCCCCAACCGTTCCAACAACAGACAATACGCCTTCTGCCCGCGTTCATAATTGTGTAGCCGGAAGAATTCGTTGGGCGAGTGTTGTTTTTCGTCGTTGAGCGCAAAGGCGAAGTTGACTGTGTAGACGCCCAGCACCTTCTGGAAGAGGCTACAGAAGGGGATGCTGCCGCCGGAGCGGACATAGAGCGGCTCTTCTTCATAGAGTTCCAGGTGGACATCGCGGGCGGCCAGGTTGCCGGGATGATCAACGGGCATGAGATAGGGATCGGCCTTGTTGTTGCCCACTTGCACATTGACCGTCACGCCAGGAGGCGTGTGGGTGAGAATGTGTTTCGTCAGCAGGTCGGCGATCTCTTCGGGGCGCTGATCGGCCACCAGGCGACAGGTGATCTTGGCGTGCGCCTCGCTGGGCAGAACGGTCTTGGTGCCGATGCCCTGGAAGCCGCCCCAAATGCCATTCACTTCCAACGTGGGCCGCGCCCAGATGCGTTCGAGAGTGCTGTAGCCCGGTTCGCCATAGGTGTCATTGACGTCAACCCGCGCCTTAAATGCCTCATCATCATGGGGCACAGCGGCGATATGCGCTCGGTCCTCGCTGCCTAATGGGCGCACGCGGTCATAGAAGCCTTCGACCAGAATTTTGCCATCGGCGGCGCGCATGGAATCAAGAATCTCCACCAGGGCATGGATCGGGTTGGCAATGGCGCCGCCAAACATGCCGGAGTGGACATCGGCATTTGGCCCACGCACATCGATCTGCAAGGCCGCCAGCCCGCGCAGGCCAACCGTCAACTCCGGTTGCGTGTCGCTATATTGGCCGCCGTCCGAACTGATCACCATATCACAGGTGAACTTGGCTTTGTTAGCCTCGACAAAGGGGGGCAGTGTTGGGCTGCCGATCTCTTCTTGCCCTTCAAAGAAATATTTGACGTTGACGGGCAACTTGCCTTCGCTTTGGAGCAACGCCTCGGTCGCCAGAATCGGGGGCAACATGTTCCCCTTATCATCATTCGAGCCACGCGCATAAACACGACCGTCCTTAATCGTCGGCTCAAAGGGTGGATTCTCCCACAAGTCGAGCGGATCGACCGGCTGTACATCAAAGTGGCCGTAGATCATCACTGTCGGTTTGCCGGGGGCGTGCAGCCAATCGCCATAGACGACAGGGTGGCCGCCCGTTTCCATGATCTCCACATGTTCAATACCGGCGCGCCGCATCCGGTTGGCGACCCACTCGCCCGCCTTGCGCACATCCGCCGCATTCTCCGGCAAACTGGAGATGCTAGGGATGCGCAGAAAATCAAGCAATTCATCCAAAAAGCGCGCCTTGTTGTCGGCCAGGTAATTCTGCCAGGTCATTTGGGATTCTTCTCCTTGTTTCAAATCGTTCAATATTTTGTAGCAGGCAAACCAATCAAAGATTACGCAGACTACGCAGACTAAATAAAAGAAGAAATCTGCGTAATCGGCGTAATCTTTGATAAATCTTGTTCTTTAGTTACGACAGCCGCAAGCCCCGCCGCAACAGCCGCCGGCCATCGGCATGGACATGGGCATGGCTGCGCCGCCGCCTTCGCTCTTGACGCTGCTGGCGAAGATCGAAAGCACCCGTTGTGACGAGGGCTGGCGACAAGCGGGACAGGTGGTCGCTTCATCTGCCTTTTGGGCCGGGCGCAACTGTTCAAAGGTATCTTTGCAGGTCGGGCAAAAATATTCGTATAGTGGCATGACGGTACATCCTCTCTAGTTTGCTGGTGGACGCTTGATAATCGGTAAAAAGGCGACGTGGGGCGTCTGAAATTGACCCGTCGCAGAAACGGCGACGCCACAGCGGTTAGCGGCTGTGACTCGCCAATAATAACGTTGGTGATAGGCCAGCGGCATTGTCCACGGCTGTGTGGTAGCGGGCGGCGCCAGCGTAAAACCGGGTGACGACAAGGTGAGCGTATAGACCGTTGTGGCAAAGGTCGGGTCACTGGCAATTTCGACCTGATAGCGGTCGGCGCTGCCATCGTGTGACCAGGAGAAGGGGAGTGGGGTGAGCGCGGGCAGGATTGTCTGTTGCTCCGGCCTTTGCAACAGTGGCGTCGACGCAATGGCATTTGCCAGGTGAACTTTTACCACCCCCCGATCCAGCACCCGTTGGTCGGCGCTGACCGCTTCGACGGTAAAAGTATAGCTGCCGGTGGCGGCGGTGGCGCCCTGAAGTGTCAAGGTGCTGCTTGCCTCTGCCGTTGCGCTGAGATCAAGCTGTGGCGCGGCAAAAGAAGTGATGACGGTTGCCGGCAGGGGGCTGGTGCGGAGCATAACAGATTGCGCGTAGCCATTACGAGCGCGTAACGCAAGCGGCAGGTCAATGGAATTTTGCCCTGTTGCGTTGGTACACAAGGTAACCGCTGTCTGGCGGTCGGCCAGGATCACATCCGGCGTCAGCTTTGGTTTGACGAGAAAAAGACCGCGATCCAGGGTGCTGATGGCGACGACGCCGCTTTTGTAAAAGGGGTAGGCCGTCCAGGCGCCGGCGCTCCACACATCGTTATTTTCTGGGTAGGTATCAAAGAAGGCCGCTTCGGTCAGATTGCCCTGCTGGATTGCTTTTAGATCCAGAATGCGCAAACCGGTCGTATAATTGGCCTCGTAGGCATAGGTGCCGGTGATGTAGAGATTATGGTCAACCGACGGCAAGGCGGCGGTATAGGCATTGACAAAGCGGGGCGCATCTACGTCTTGAACATCAAAGATATAGGTGCGGGTGTTATGCCGGCCAAACCACTCATCCATCTCATCATCCAAGAGGAAGTAGTGGCGATCCGGCGTCAACCAGCCCTGGTGCATATAGATATTGCCCTGCACAGCGATGGCGGACAATCTGATTGGCGCCTTTTTGTCCGTGACATCCACGATGGTGAACTGCGAGACGCTGGAATTAAAGCAAAGTTCCCGCCCCTGATAGTCGGGGTCGGGGCCGCGGTAGATGATGCACTGGGTGTCGTGGATATAGCCATCGTCCGCGTAACAGCCGGCAAATTTCGGCGCGTTGACATCACGAATATCCACCATATGAAGACCGCTGCTACAGGTTTCGCCGCCCACGGCGTAGGCATAGCCGCTCTCTTCGTTGATCGCTAGATTATGGGCGTCACTAAAACCATTGTAGTGCGCCGTTTCGCTCAAGAGCAGCGTCGTAGTCGTATCCGTTGTGGCGGTCAGCGTGCGCAATTGGTTCAGATCAAAGACCTGCATCCCATGCCCCCGATTTTTATCAGCCACTACAAAGAGATGATCCTGATAGACCTTGAGATCGCGCCAGGAGCTGCGTTCGGCATGAGTGGGCAGCTTGCCCAGAAAGCGGGGCGCCGTTGGTGTGCTAATGTCCACAAACGCGACGCCGTCACGGGCGCCGACCATGGCATATTCCTTGCCGGTCACCGGATCGGCCCAGCCCCACATGTCATTGTTGGTGTCGCCGCCGATCATCGTGTGGGGCAAAAAGGCCAACAGATCGACGTTGGCGCAGGGGAAAACATCGGCAAAGCCATCCGTGCAAGGGACGTTCACAAGTGGTTTCAGTGTCGCCGCCCGCAGCGCACCGTTACTGAGGAGTGGCTGCGGCAACCAAGCTTTGCCGTCCGCCGGGCGGTTGCTGGTCACATCGCAACTGTTTGCCGTTTCATAACAGGCGGCGACCACCGGCGGCCCCAACGGTTGCATCTCATGGGCCAAGGTCGGGCGAGTCACGAAGTAGGCGGCAAGGCCCAAGACCAGGGTATAACCAAGCGCTATCACAGAGCGGGGGAGGAAGGTTTGCTGCTTCATGATCAACCTGATTTCGGAACAGGACACGACGAACGCGATGGCCCTATTATACATGAACTTTGCGCTGATCGAAGAACCAAATGACTGACAAGGGATAGTTCACCATCAGCTATCCATTGATTGCGGCGTAGGCGCGTCGCGTATCGGAGAACCTTAGTGCGCAACCTTGGCTGGTTGACTTACGTACAAGTTGCGTAACCGATGGTATACTGCTGGGCAATCTCAATTGCCAAAGGACAAATGATCAATGACTAACGCAATTCAATACGATCTCTACAGCGATGTAAGCAAACGCAACCCCTATCCGATCTACGCCGCCATGCGGGAACAAGCGCCCGTTTTGCGCCACGCCGGCTTTATGGAAAATGAGCAATTCTGGTTTGTCACCGGCTATGCCGAGGCTGAAACGGTCTTGCGCGACCACAAGCGCTTTGTCAAAAACTATCGCAACACCTTAACCGCTGAGCAGCGCGCCCAACTGCCTCCCATGCCCCGGCTGGCGCAATTGCTCGATCAGCACATGCTGAACCAGGACGGCGCCGATCATGCCCGTCAGCGCAACCTGGTCAACAAAGCCTTTACCACCAAGATGGTCAACAGTATGCAGGAGCGGGTACAGCGCATTGCCGATGAGTTGCTCGATCAGGTGCAGGCCAAAGGCGCCATGGATTTGATCGACGACTACGCCTTTCCGTTGCCGATTGTCGTCATTGCCGAAATGCTCGGCATCCCCGCCGCCGACCGTGACCGCTTCCGCGCCTGGTCGGACGCCTTTGTCACGCCGGCGCGCAGCGAGGAGGAGTGGCAACAGCATGAACGGCTGCTCAACGAATTTGTCGATTACCTGAGCGCTGTCTTTGTCGCTCGCCGCCGGGAACCGCGCAACGACCTGATCACCGCCTTGATCCAGGCTGAGGAAGCGGGCGATCAACTGAGCGAGGAAGAACTCTATAGCATGGTGGTGCTGCTCATCGTCGCCGGCCATGAGACGACGGTCAACCTCATCGGCAATGGCACGCTGGCGCTGTTGCGCGACCCGGAACAACTGGCCCGGCTCAAGGCCGATCCCAGCCTCATGCCCAACGCCGTGGAAGAGTTGCTGCGCTACGACGGCCCCGTTGAACGGGCGACGCTGCGCTTTGCCGCCGAGGATCTGGTGCTGGGTGGCCAACAACTTCGCCGCAGCGAGCCAATCATCGTCGTGCTGGGCAGCGTCAATCGCGACCCGGCCCAATTCGCCCACCCCGACACGCTGGATCTCACCCGCGACAACAGCCGTCACTTCGCCTTTGGCTATGGCGTCCACTACTGTGTCGGCGCCCCGCTGGCGCGGCTGGAAGGGCGCATCGCCCTCAACACCCTGCTCCAACGCCTGCCCAATCTGCGGCTGACCACGCCGGCGGACACATTGACCTGGCGCTTCAACCCTATCCTGCGCGGGATGCACCATTTGCCGGTGGCGTGGGATACGATATAAGTCAGCCGGATTACCCGATGATTGTAGTGAGTCATCGGGTAATCATCTCATTACTTAACGCAAAACTAACGGCAAGTAAGAAAACGAACTATAGCTGGTGGCTTGGTCGCTTAATGACTGTAACCATGCCTGTCGATTGCTCCAGGAAGCAGTTTGCACCATTTGGTTATTGCCTACAGTGAAGACAACCGTTTTTCCTCGCTCACCACAGTGTTCTGTGTCCGTAGTATCGCCTTTCGCTGATACTTGAATGACGTAAGCAAGCTGTCCCTGTAGGGGCTGCACAAAACTCGTTCCACAAACGACACCATCAATGTAGGCTACTACCGGTGTATTGACAGTTGGAGTAAAGTGCGCACTTGGAGTAATCCATCCGTAGTATGTAGCAGGCGGTGCAATGGGTATATTGCTATGTTCAGCCGCTATGGAACGCTCGTCGGGTTGAACAGCGGGTGTCATATCCCAATAGAGGGTGATGGGTTGAGTGGCATAGATCCAGTAAGCTTGCGGGTATTCAAAATTCTCTAGGGTGTTGACCAAACGCTTAAAAGGCACTTCTACAGTTGGATAGAAACACGACCAAAGAACGGCCTCTGTTTTGTGATAGTGACAGACCGAAGTATAGTAACCAGCAATCGAAGCTAATGCTGTTGTTATCGGTTGAGGCTGTTGAATCGGGTAGCCAATATTATTCAGCTCTGCGACTAATGGCTGATCAATTGTAGCGATCAGCGCATAGATGCCTGCGCCTGGCGCTGTTGCTGAGGCATGATTGTGTATTGAGTCCAACTCAGTTGGCAGGGGTTGCCAATTCACTCCTTGGTCTGGTGAATAATAGATTTGCAAGTAGGATTCATCGTTGTTCGGTAGATCACGCACTAAATAATGAAATAGAATGGCGCTGTGTGGCAGAGAGCCATCAACTGTGAGTTGGTAAGCTTGACCAACCAAAGTGAGCCATTCTGGGAGTGCAGGCGCTCTTGCCAGTTGTTGCAATGATAAGTCACCAGTACGTTGGAAGGGATCGGCTAAGGAGAACAAACTAACTTGCCCGTCGTTAGACATAATCGGCGCCCCCCAAGCCCAAGCTTGTCCGCCCCACGCCCAGGCTTGTCCACCCCAATTGTACCGTTGTCCACCCCACGCCCAAGCTTGTCCACCCCAATTGTACCGCTGTCCACCCCAAGCCCAGGCTTGCCCCCGCCAATCGCTCTTCAAGGCGAAGGCAAAGAGCATTTCCTGGCGTATCTTGCCGCCTGGAACCCAGAGACGAACATAACCATAGTAAGCACCATCAGCGGCTGTGATGATCTGCGTGAAACCAGTGGCCGGTGCCCCAATCATCGGTAATTCGGGAGAGGCATGGCCGAGAGCGGGTAACAGTTGGATCATTAGATTCGATGTCGTCACGTTGGTGACAGTCACCGCAATTGTTGTGCTACTAATCGCTGTGATGGTAAGACGGGGATCCCATCCGGGTCTGCTTTCTAGTGTAACAGGTGTTGGAAAAGCACCAACAACAATACAACCCGTTTGCAAGGGCGTTACACTGTAATTAATGATGCAAAGTTCATCCCCTGGTGCGGCGCCGCGTGACTGAACTTTGTCGCCAACAGGAGTGCCCAGACTAATAATAGAGTCATCGGTTGGATCGGTTGATTGCTGCGTTTTACGTAAGTATGCCCATGCGCGACCACTCTGTATAAGGAGTGGGGCGCCGCTTTCTTGCTGTAATTTGAAAAATGGGTCGGCCACTCCTAAGGTCGGCGTTGGCGGTACAAAAGTTGTGATCTCTGTGACTGCCAAGGGTAGATTACTTGGGCCAGGGTTGATCGGTTGTTCAGAGAGCATGGGGTAAAATCTACGAATGGTCTCCCAATCAGTCCGATTTAGGTAAATGGCAGCCAGGGTTTGCAAACAGTCGCCTTGCCATGCTTCACGTGTGAGAAATTCACTGTATCCGCTGTCATACGGATCGCTCATTGCACTGCCTTTGCAGTCAATTAGTGATAGTGTATCGTTGTTCTTGATGCCTAAATAATTGTCTGGCAAAAAGAAGAGATAATGGCCTAGCTCATGCGCTAAGACGCGCGGCCAATCTTCACCGATAATACCATCTACTTCACCAAAGCGATTCCACAATGGCGGCATACGAACCTGACCAGGAATATAGGCGTCTGTAATGATGCCGTTCGCGCCGATATCATTCGTTGGTGTTACAACGATGCCACCCAAAATAGCGCCAGGGCGCTGGCGATTATCGGCCTGGATTGCAATATTCGCAAGCCCCCAGAAGCCTTTATCGTGATAAAGATGAATCGCACCTAAGGCAGCCTGGCCATTGGTGAGATCATAAAGAACTTGCGAACTTTTTCGTAAATCGGCTTCTAGTTGTGCAAGATAAGTTGTCTCCTGGCGCGCATCCCATTCCAGCGCAACAACCAAGTTGAAAAGCAGCAAGGGTTGGGTCGTGGTGACCATAAGCTGTTGAATGCCGGGGTGCGTGACTGTCGTCATCGTCAGACCGATTGTTGATACTGGGGCGCTGGTCTGGTAATAAGTGTAGCTCTGGGTAGCGCTAATCGGTGCCAGGGCAACTAATTGATCCCCTTTGCGAAGTGCACCGCGCCCCTTGAGATAACCATTGGGATCAGTGCGATAGGGCGCTTGTCCATTGCCACTTGTTAGCGGCTCAGCTAACCCACTGTTGTTCCCTTGTGATAAGCGATAGACAAAGGCATCAGCAACTCCGCCTATTTTGCCATTCGCAGCAGCCTTCACTACTTGGATTTGTGTGCCACGCACACGAAAGGGAAAGGTGATCGTGGCGATACTGGGCCATTGAAATGAGCCGGCGCTACCATGAACATATTTATACGAACCGGTGGCTGTAACCCCTTTGGGTTGGCGGTAGCCAACTAAACGCAGCACTACATTATCGGATTGGCCAAACAAGCCGCTGGCGAAAGTGTCCCACTCATAGACATAAGTGCGGCCAGTGGGACTGGCTGGTAGGTTGCTGGTAACGGTTCGCGTAGTAGCAATTGCCGGTTGCCACTGACCACCACCATCAAGCGAAAAAAAGAACGCTACAGAACCAAGGGGATCGCTTTCCGGATCTTGAACAGCGTAGGTCAGCGAGATAATTTGACTTTCAATGACAATCGGTGAGGCAAAGAAATTAGCCTTCGCCGTTGGCGATGGATGGTTTATGCTCAGGATAGGCAGATTATTGTTGTTGCCGGTCCGTGACTGAAAACCATTTGGGTAATACTGAAACTTTATTGATTGACCAGTGACAATATCGAGCGCGCCATCTGCATCAAAGTCGCCGGTTGTCACGGCCCAAGTTGGGTCAAGTCTATCGCCAAAATCGATCCCACTGGAAAAATGACCGAAACGATCATTGAGATAGAATTGATTGGGCTGTATCGAATTGCCTGTGATGATGTCGAGTGCGCCATCATTGTTCAGATCACCGACCGCTACTCCCCAGACATAACTCACATTACCAAAGGGAACGCCGGTTTTTAAGCGGCCTGTACCGTCATTAAAAAAAATCTGCCCCTGTTGACCAGTATTACCAACAACCACATCAAGCGCACCGTTGCTGTCGAAATCGCCAAGGGCAACACTCAGCGTATTTTCATTGCCGCCAAATGAAATGCCATCACTCAAGCGTCCGCCACCTTGATTCACGAAGATCTGATTGGGCTGCCCATAATTGCCGGTAATGATGTCAACTAAACCGTCACCATTGAGGTCGCCCAGTGCGAGGCTTCGTGTCTGCCCTGAGTCTGCGCCAAAAGGGATGGCTGTGCCGAAATGCCCCGTGCCATCGTTAAGGTAGAATTTGTTGCGACCACGATCATTGGTGGCGGGAAGGGCATGGTTGCCGGCTATAATATCGAGGGCGCCGTCCCCATTCAGATCGGCAAGTGCTATGCTGTGCGTCCAGTCACGATCAGCGCTAACAGGGTAACCACTGTTAAAATTGCCTGCACCGTCATTTAGGAAGATATAATTCTGATCTGAATGGGCAGTAACAACATCTAGTGCATGATCACCGTTAAGGTCACCAACTGCAACACTATAGGTGTCACGCCTATCACCAAAGCTACTCCCAGCACGCCAGCCGCCGGCTTGATCATTCAAGTAAATTTGATCACGAGTATCGGTTGTTCCTTTGGGGTCGCTCGTGCCGATGACAATGTCTAGGAAACCGTCACGATTAAAATCACCACTGGCTACACTCGAAATGCGGTCCGCTGGGATGTTTACAGTACGGGCGTTACGAACACCGCCCCCGCCTTGGTTAAAGTATATTTGATTTTGCGGGCCGTCGTTGGCCGAAATAATATCTAACAAGCCGTCATTATTCATATCAGCTAAGATTAGGCCGCTCCGCTCTTGGTCGTCACCAAAGACAAAGCCATTGTCAAAGCCGCCTGTGCCATTGTTAAGAAAGATCCGACTCGGCTGAAAGATACGTTGCCCAATCACAAGATCAAAGGCGCCGTCACCATTTAGATCACCCGCTGCCATGCTCCAAGCTGTATCCAATCCGCCAAAGGCTACTCCGGGGTTTAAGTTGCCTAGTTGATCATTACGATATAGCTGATTGCGCTGCCCGATATGACCGGCGGCTACATCCAACCAACCATCTCCTGTAAAATCGGCAACGGCCAAACTGACAGTGCGATCAAGGGCATTGCCAAAGTTGTCGTGAAAAACAAGATTACCCCGTTTGTCATTAAAGTAACGCTCTTTTGTCTGTTCAAAACGCCCGACGACGAGATCCAACCAACCATCACGATTAAAGTCAGCTACGGCCAACGCCCTTGTATCACCAGGTGCGCCAATGGCGGCCGAAGTGGGAAAATTGCCGAACCCATCATTGTAGTAAATCCGATTTTGACCACCATTGTTGATGCCGGGCTGGGCGCCATTTCCGACGACAATGTCGATAGCCCCGTCCCCGTTAAAATCAGCAAGCACTAAACTGGTCGTTCTTTCTGCACCATCAAAAGCTACCCCATCGCTTACCTTGCCGGTCCCATCATTAAAGTAGATTTGATTCTGTCCACTTTCATTAAAGTCGGGACGGGGAGCATTCCCGACAACGACATCCAAAGCGCCATCCCCATTGAGATCCCCAACCGCAACAGCCAAGGTCTCTTCTGTGTTGCGCCCGAACGCAATACCAGCTTGAAGATTGCCCGCCTGATCTTGCAGGTGAATCCAATTTTCACCATTCTTTAAAACAGAAGGGTGATTACCCACAACTAGATCTAAGCCGCCATCCCCGTTGAGATCACCGGCTGCAACACTGGTTGAGAAAGCCGAATTACCAAATCCCTGAGCTGTGGGAAAGGTCGGTGTGCCAGCCATTGCTCTATTCGGCTGTAATCCCAAGAAAATGGCTGACAATAACGATAGCGCCAGCAAGAACGCTTTGGCCCTATGAAAAGAAAATGAGAAGATGATAGCAACTAACATTGGAAGAAGAAGTTGCATAAAATACCTCTTTCAAGTGATTCTAATGGTAGGGTTATGCTAGTATTGTAATGTTGACAGAAGGGCTGTTGTTTCAGTAACAAGAGCTGAAATGTCGAGTTGCGTAAAAATAGCGCG
This sequence comes from Caldilinea sp. CFX5, assembly GCA_021405325.1. Next base: position 113,416 of record QWII01000023.1, read on the forward strand.
TGCCTGTTCCAATAGAAGAGGCGCCTGTTGTGGGTGATTACGCAAATGATGTTTTGCCCAGGCCAGGAGCGTATGGGCCACTTCGTAATCATTATAATCACTAAAGAGTGCTTTACTGCGTGCGTAAGCCTCTTCGGCTGCGACCGATTGGTACGCTTGGCTTAAAATGTTGCCATACAGTCGCCAGATAATCCCTTGTTCTTTGCGATCTTTGCTGAGTTCTAACGCTTGTTTAATAAAAACTAGGGCATCGGCCAACTGCTGTTTGTAGTAGAATAGCTCAGCTTGAAGGCGCAGCATTTCTGCTTGCTGTTCAGGTGTACCTGTACGTTGGCACAATGTTTTGATACGTTGTAAGTTGATTTCTGCGTCGCTCAAATGATTTTGACGTAGGTCGAGTTGCACCTGATTCAACAATACTAATAACTCGCTCTCTTCCTGCTGATGATGACGCGCCAGGTCAACAGCCAAGGTTAACTGTTGTTGAGCTTCCTGCCAGCGTTGCAAAAAAAGATTGTCTTCACCCAAATTGAGACAAATACGAATTTCGCCCCGTATATCACCCATCCGTGTGTAAAGCGCTAAGGCTTGTTGTTTGTAAGGAATGGCAACTGTGAAGCGGCCCCGGCGACTTTCGGCGGACCCCAGGTTACTCCATAAGTCGGCAAGGCGTCGCGTATCGCCTAACGCTTTGGCGTCTGCAACGCCTTGATTCCACAGCGTAATCGCTTGTTCTGAATTACCCTGGATAGCGGCAATAATCCCTAGATTGGTAAGGCCACTAATCCGTGCGGCAGTTGGTTGATCGGGCAATTGCTGCAATCCTAAGTGTGTGTACTCCTCTGCTTCTGCCAATTGCCCTAGACGTGCCTGGATTGACCCGCGCCGGATCTGCAAGTAACCCGCCTCTTGTCTGGCTTTCTCGCTGGTTAACAATGCTAAGAATTGTAGACCGCGTTGTACTTGTTCAAGCGCTTCGGTTGGATTAGCCGCCAGGCTAAGTTGGGCTGTGAATTCACAAATAGAAGCCAGAAGCAAGAGCTTCTCTGCATCTACTGCGGAATCAATAGGTTGTGCAGTCAAAGGCACCATACTTTGTTTTAGGAGTTTTTCGGCGTGGCCCAGGTTTGACTGGCGAAACGCAAAAGCGCCCAACTTAAAAAGTATCTCTGCTTCTGCTATGGGATCATTCGTGAGTAGCGGGCTTTGGCGTAAGATTGCAAGCAAATCCTGTGCTTGCTGCCAGTAACCACCAGCATCCAACGCGCCAACAATGCCGGCATTGACCGTCGTTAACCCGGAAACACCGTGAGCAAAGCTCTCCCAATCACCCTGTTCTTTAGCCCAGAGTAAAGCTCCCACAATATTTTCACGGTCGCGCAGGATTGTTTCGTACCCCTCTACACGATTCATTTGGGTCAACTCGACGAAATAGGCGACTACTCGCCGCAATTGCTGATTCATTTGCGCGCTTTTTACTTGGAATTTCTCCTGCGCAAAAGCTTTGACGAGTGGATGGAGGAGATAACGCCTTTGCCGTGCGTTCTTATCCACCGATGGTTGGTCTGATACTGTCGCTTTGACATCATTGGCGTTATCGAGCAGCTTGCTTTGCTCAATCAAGGATAAAGCAAAGAGACGTGCAAGCGACTTTTTTGCCAATGGTGTTGTAACGGCAGTGAGAGCAGCAACTGCATCTGCACTAAAGTCAAAGCCTTGAAAAAAGGCCAGAAGCGTAAAGAGCCGCTGAAGTTCCACAGGTAGGCGATTGTAACTCAAGGCGAAGGAGGTACGCACATTATTGGATGCATGTTCCCAGTCAACCAAATGGGCCAATCGCGATTCTTCGGCTTTAAGCAGGGCAAAATATTCCTGAAACGTTAAACCCGTCGATTCAGAGAGATCACTGGCAACGATTTTAAGCGCTAACGGCAGACCGCCAAGAAACTCAGCAATTTGCGCAATCACCTGTTGGTGTGCCTGTACGCGTTGTTCACCGAAAAGTTGCGCAAAGAATGCTTGACTTTCTGCCAGGTCAAAAGCGTTCACCTCAAAAGGAATTGCGCCATCATGCAGCGTTTGTCGATTACGGCTCGTAATCAATACTGCGCACCCACTAGTTGAGGGCGGCAACAGCGGTTGTACAGCCGCCGTGCCAGGCGCATTGTCTAGAACAATGAGGATGCGCTTATTCGCCAATACTTCGCGCAAAATCGTACTCCGCCCCGGTAGATTGTCAATATCGCTCATGTCGCGCCCGAACGCTTTCGTAAAAGTGTTCGCGATTGAGCTAAGAGCCGAGGGGTCGATTTGTTCGCTAATAATAGTTTGACTCAGATTTGCCCATAACACGCCGTCGGGAAAGAGATGACGTAACGCATACGCTAGATGCGTGGCGATTGTCGTCTTGCCGACACCGCCCATGCCATGTAATAGACAAGTTGCCGGCGGTTCAGTCAGTGCTTTTGTAATGGCTGCCAACAAGAAAGGTCGTGCATAAAAGGTACGCGGTTGGGGCGGAGCTTGGAAGGGCGGGGAAAAAGCTAGCCCTGCACTATTCAGTGGTTTCTGCGTGATCGTTTGGTGTCGTTGGCGCCAGGGTTCTAATAAGAGCCATCCTGCGCCATCCTCGTCTTGTTTAATTTGAGTGAGCAAGGTGGCAAGCGCAGGGTGATTAGCCGCTGTCAGAAGGCGGGTCGTTTCATCTTCGTATAACCGTAAGGCAGTGGCAACCTGTACAATGGGCTGCCACTCGCGTGGCCGCTTTACACTGCCGTTTAACCAACTGATAATCGTTTGTTTGGGAAGATCCGTCAGTTGGGCCAGGCGATCAGCTGTTTGTTTAGCTCGGCTGACATATTCCTTGAGCACATCTCCAAAGTGTTCGTTCATGTATAGGCTCCAAGAAACAGCAATCATACATTTTTCATACGTCATTTCATACAAGTTGGGGCAAGACGGCCCCCCTTCCTTCAAGTACCCTAGAGCCAAGCAGATAGTCCGTCATGACAAACCTACCCTGCACAAAATTGTAGCGTCCGTTCATTGAGCGTCGTATATGCACCTGCTGGATAACAGCAGGCGGGCCCAAGCTCAGTGAATGGTATCTATCACACAGAAGGAGAGATACGATGAGCATTGTACAGATGGGCCGCCGTTTGTTGCTGACTGGGCTGCTTGTCAGCCTATTAATGATGGGCAGTTTCTATGCGCCGACGATGGTGGAAACGGCGTTTGCCTGCCAGGGCAATGGTGGCGGCTGTTAATCACCCCTAAGCCAATAAAGCAGGAGAGGAACAGTATTAGGGCTAATCTTACTCTACTTGTTCCTCTCTTGCTTGGCGCAAGTGTTGGTGTAAGGAATTGAGCAAATAGTGATAATTGGGCGCATCTGCAATTTGCGGGAGCAGCGTTAGTGTTTCTTCGATTAATACAATTGCATTCGTATATTGCTTTTGCGCCAAATAAACCATTGCTAACCCGTCTAATGCGTTTAAGGATAAACTTTTATTACCAAGTTCATTATGCAAGTTAGCTGATTCACGAAAGCATTGCTTCGCTTTTTCATATTTGCTTATGGCTAAAAATGCGAGACCAAAATTAGTACCAAGTCTGGCAAATTGCAACTTATCGTTGAAGCGTTGAGCAATAACTTTTGCAGCAGTGTAACAAGTCAGTGCTTGGTTGGGTGCTCCAGCATAATAGTAAGCAAGCCCCAAATTATTTTGAACGATTGTCCAGTGATATTGATCACCTATCGTTTCTAGAATAACAGATGCTCTTTGAAAAAGGTCGATTGCCTCCGAATACCGCTCCTGCCCACGGAGAGCATAACCAAGATTCTGTTTGCTCCAAGCTATTTTTCGCAGGTCACCTTGTTGTTCAAAAAGAGCCAGCGCACGCCGATGAAGTTCTTCTGCTTCCTGCCAACGTTCGTAACCAATGGCGAGCATTCCTTGAACTCGATATGCCATTGCCCGCTCTGGATCATCATTACCTAACAAGGTAAGCGCCTGCTCTACATAGCCAGCAGCATTCGCATGGTGATATTGCAAATGTTCCAGCCACGCCAATTCATTGAGGACGCGCGCCTGGTCGCGCTGGGCGGCCAGGGCGGTGAAGTGGGCGAGAGCGGCCTGAAGATGCTCATGGGCGGCGGCAAAGTGGCTCAAGAGCCGGTAGAGCAGCGCCAGTTGGAAATGACATTCGCCGGCGGCGGCGCTATCGCCCTGTGCTTCACTCTGGCGGAGCGCAGTCTGAAGATAGGGGATCCAATGGTCGCGCTGGCCGGCCTGTTCCATCTTCGGCGCCAGGGTGAGAAAGAGGTCACGCGTCAACGGCCAGACCGTCGGCGCCTGCAAGGCATAGCTCAACGTATGGAGCGCCTGCACCCGCACCTCATCGCCCAGCACCGGCCCGGCCTGCTGCACCAGCCCCAACACATAGCGCAGGTTGCGGCTAAGATAGTGGTGGAATTGGGTGGGGTAGAGTTCTGCGTTGGTGCTCATCGTTGCTCTTTGTTCCCTGAAACGCGTGTGTGATGAGGAGATTGAGCGATTGAGCGATTCAGAGATTGGTTTGGTGAGACTACTTAATCGCTTAATCGCTCAATCGCTCAATCGCTCTTTTGCCACCGAATCACCTGCTCATGCAAAAACGCTCTGGTCAAACTATGAATCGTGTAGCGACAATCGTGCAGGTCGCCGCGCACATCGACCAGGTTGAGAGTGACGAGCCGTTCCAGGGCGGCGCGCAGGATATGGGGGGGCAGGTCGCAGGTGGCGGCGAGCAGTTCAAAGTGGCCCCCCTGTTCGCTCACCAGCGGCATGGCGATCAAGGCGGCGCGGGCGGTTTCGTCGAGCAATTCCCAGGCGCGCTGATAGATGAAGGTGTAGAGCGCTTCCGCCTGTTTGCCCCGTGCGCCCAGCAGGTCGTCCAGCACCGCCGCCAACGAGTGAACGCGCACCTGGCCCGTCACCAGCCGCAGCGCCAACGGGTTGCCGCCAACGGTTTCATAGATGGGGAGCAGGTCCGTGTCACTGGCGGCCAGCACCTGCGGGATGTTGCGGATGGCGGCTTCCTGGCGCACCAACGCCAGCGCCTCGTCCACCAGCAGTTCGGGCACAAGGGTGTGGTGAAGATCAGCTTCATCGGTGAGGCTGTAACGGGTCGTCAGCAGAATCTTGCTGGGGTTGACCAGGCGGCGCAAGGTGGGCAGCAATGCCGCGACATCCACCACACTTTCCAGATTGTCAATGACGATCAGGTGGGGCGCATTCTTGAGCCGTTGCCCCAGCGCCGCCAACGCCTCTTCGCTGCTCCGTTGGCCGGTGAAAGCGGCGCCCACCAACTGATGGCTTAGCGCTTCCACCAATGCCTGCGCCGTCAACAGGGGCTGGGGGACAACGGCCAGGCTGCCGCCGGCATTAAAGAGCGTCGAGCGCGCCGTCACCCAACCCATGTCGGCGAAGTGGTAGTGGTCGAGCAAGTGGCGGACCAACGCATCAGCCAATGTGGTTTTGCCAATGCCGCCAATGCCGGCGACGACAAAGAGCCAGGGCGCGTCCAACCGGGTAAGTTGCGCTGCCAACCGTCGAATCTGCTCCCCTTTGCCAAAGAGCTGCGTATAGGTTGGCGATCCCAGCCGTTCGTTCACCCGCTCCTGGCGCGCCGCGCGGGCATTGCGCTCCAGATGCCAAATCACATTGGCCAGCAACGGGGCGCCTTCGTGGCGCCGGCGATGAAAGGTGGCGACCGAGAGATTTAATGCCTGGGCCGTTTGTTCAACCTTTTCCTGTTGCAACAAGCGGCTACGCAAGACGGCGGCATGTTCGGGGTGGTTCGTCGCCAATAGGGTCAACGCTTCATCCAACAGTTGCCGTGTGGCGGCCTGGGCATCGCCCTGGTGTTGGCGGAGCGCCTGTTGGAACAGGCACAGCGCCGCCAACGGCGTTGGCGCTTGCTCCGGCGCTGCTGCGCTTGTAAGCATCTGGTGGAGGGTATCACGGAGTAGATCCGCAGAGATGGATTGATTGTCGGATGCCATGTACTTTACTCACTCTAAGACCATCACAAGAACATAAATCTCCTGGCGGGCGCCCGCAAGGGGACGCCCCTACTATTACCGGATTTGGTTGTGAAAATTCATCAGGTGATTTTATGCTTTGGCATAGACGAATGAATCGTTCGCTTAGTGAAAGCTTCTTACAGACTAACAAACAGAACTTATTTTTCGCCGCTTACAAGGTTCAACCTGAGAAGCTATACAATTAGCTTCTGAAGCTTTTTGTCATGTATCTTTGTTAAATGTAAGAAAAATGCGCAAGTTGTTGGAGCAACGCCAGTGTAACATAGATGCGGCGGCAACGCAACTGACAATTTTTGATAGCTTGTGAGAGCTAGATGAGAGTACGATGATACGCGATGGGCGACCGAACTATTGTATAGTGATTAGTGGATGAACAATCGTTGGTTACTTATGCGATAAACCAACGAACCAAGCAACGAGCCAACCAACCCAACCCAATTTCAGGCGAAACCGATACCAATGCTGCACATTCGCTTGTTAGGCAATTTTCTGATTACTAGCCACCATGAACCCGTGGTGGGGTTTACACGACCACAGCTAAAGATCGTACTGGCCTACCTGGCGGTGCATTGGCAGAAGGTGCCACCCAAGAAGGAATTAGCCAAACTGTTCTGGCAGCCAACGCTCGATGCGCAACCGGCCACCAATCTACGCAACCTGCTCTTTCACCTGCGCCAGGAACTACCCGAATTGAAGGAGTGTATCCACTTTGGTCGCACCCTGCGTTGGAAAGCCGACACCCCGCTTTGGCTGGATGTGGCGGCGTTTGAAACGGCGGTAGCGCGGGTGGCGGCGACGACGACGCCGGCTGACCAACAAGCCGCCCTGGTCGAAGCGGTGGCGCTCTACACGGGCGATCTCTGGCCGCAGTGTCAGGAAGAGTGGATCATTCCCATCCGCGAACGCTTGCGTAATCAATACATCGACGCATTGGAGCAACTGATCGGCCTGTTAGAAGGACAGCGCGCGTACGCCGATGCATTGGTGGCCGCCCAGCGTCTCCTCCAGGCCGCACCGGTGCGCGAAGAGAGTTACCGGCGGGTCATGCAGATCCAGGCTGCGCTGGGCGATCGGGCCGGGATTGAGGGCACCTTTGCCGAATGCCGACAACAGTTACAACGCAAATGGCAGGTGGCGCCCAGTCGGCCCACCAGTGAACTCTATGCCCGACTGACCCAGGCGACCACGCCGACCGCCCCCGTCACTGTTCCCTTTGTCGAGCGACAGGCCGAGTGGGCGCAATTGCAGGCGCGTTGGCAGGCGGCGCAAGCAGGGCAGCCCCATTGCCTGCTGTTAACCGGCGCCCCCGGCATTGGCAAAAGTCGCCTGCTGACCGAATTTGTCGCCGCCGCGGAGCGCCAGGGGGCGTCGGTTGCACTGACCGTATGTCAGCCCTTTACCCTGACAATGGCCTATCGTCCCTTGCTCGACTGGCTGGCGACGCCGCTCTTGCGCCGGCGGCTCGCAGCCTTGACGCCGGCCCGGCGCGCCGAACTGGCCTATCTCCTGCCCGAACTGGCTGACGCCGCACAGCCCATTTCGCCGGCGCCGCTGGAACCATGGCAACGCCAACGCCTTTATGAGACCCTGGCGCAACTCTTTCTGGCCCACAGTGAACCGCTGCTGTTGGCGCTCGACAACGCTCAATGGTGCGATCAGGAGACGCTGGATTGGTTGCACTATCTGCTCTGCGCTACGCCCACGGCCCGTTTGTTGATCGTGGGCGCCTTCTCGCCGTTGGAACTGCGCCCTCATGATCCGGTGGCCCGTTTGCAGCCCCGCCTCCAGTCGTCGCAGCTGGTGACCCAAGTGGCGCTCCCGCCGTTGAGCCAACACGGGGTGGCTGCGCTTGGGGAAGCGCTGCGGGGGCAAGCTCTTGACCCAGCGCTCCTGCCCCCGTTGTTTCAGGTGACGGAAGGCAATCCGCGCTATGTGCTGGCCGCGTTGCCGTTGCTCCCGCGCAGTGGCGATGGCAATGCGGCGGCAGAGGCCATTACCGCCGGCTTACTAAGGGCGCCGGATGTACAAGCGACCCTTCAGCGCTATTTTGCCTCCCTCTCCGCCGAGGCGCAAGCGGTGGCGGGGTTGGCGGCCGCCATTGGCCGCACCTTTTCCTGTGATCTGCTGGTCGTCGCCGCTCTCAGCGACCAGGAAGCGCTGTTCCTGGCGTTGGATGAACTGTTGCAGCATGGGCTTTTGGCGGATGCGGACGCGGCGCAGTACACCTTTTGTCATGCGCTGTTACAGCAGGCGGCGTTGGCAACCTTATCTTCCGCCAAGCGGCTGCTGTGGCAGAAGCGAATTGCCGGCGCCCGTCAGCAACTTGAGCAACGGGGTGAAAGATAGTAAGCGCTTCTTGCATCATGTAAGCGATTAATTTACGGAATAGTTATCAATGAAACGTTTTGTGACTTGGTTTGCGGGATAATGAAACGTTTTGCTCGCCGACCCTAGTCTATTTTGAAGCGTTATTTTCTCGTAAACCATGATAAAGTAGGTAATCCACTTTTACAATCTTTACCAAAGCGCAATCTCAATGGCAATTAATTTTTGTCCATAGACGGTTGGCTGCCTCCCCTGTCAGCCAACCGTCTATGATCACCAACAGGAGACCCAGGCCCACCGGCGCGGTTTCGGCGGCATGCCGCCTGACCACCGGTGACGCTTCTCCTATTCGTCCAAGTGGGGAAGACCATGACCCAGCGCCGACCTGCCGCTCATTCCTATCTCTTCACTGTGCGCGTCTGGTGGGAAGACTTGGGGCAGGGACAGCAAGAATGGCGCGGCGTGGTTAAGCTGGTGACAAGCGGGGAAGAACACTTTTTTCGCGATTGGGTCACATTGGGCGAATTGATCGAAAGAATGACGCCAAATTTATTAACCGAGACCGCGCTACGTCAAGAAGAGTTTGGTGATTGAAAGCTGCTAACGGATGGAGGCCGTGTGGCAAACGAAGTTTTTTTATGTGAAACGGTTGACAGTAAACCGATTAGCTGGCTTCGACGGTTCTTTATGTTTTTCCGCCAGAAACAACGCGCCACCGATGAACGGGCAATCGTGGTCGTGGAGCTACACAAAAAAGCATCAAAACGAACCAGTGTGTTGGTGACCCCTGCGGATCGTGTCCGTTTGCGACCGGGAGACTGTGATCACCTTTTGTTTGTTGGCGTTCGCAAAGATCCGCTGGTACATAGAATTGGGCTGAAACCATACTACCTTGATAGTGGCAAAATTCAAGTGGGTTTTCATATCCATTACCAATTACAAGATGCGTTACAGTTATGGAAAGCGTGTAATGCGCTAGATAAAGTTTTAGAAGGTTCAGGCTATAAGGAGCGGCGGGCTACTCTTTGGAAAATCCCCCTAGGACCGCGTAAAAAAGTCCTAGAACTAAACGCCGCAGCGGATATGGCCATTGATCAAGCAATGCGTACCTTGCTGGAAGAGCGCTTTGATCGGTACACGCGTAAGTTCTTGCAAAATACAACGATAGCGTATCTAATCAATAATACCAGTGATACGATTCAGTCATTTCAGCAACTTTCAACCCGGTCAACTGCCTATCAACGATTAGAGGATGAACTGACGCGCGAGTCCCGCAAGATCGCCGTCGATGGCATTACGATCCTCTCGGTTGATGCTGAAATCGATTGGAGCAATTTTGAACATGAAGTGTTAACACGGCAACAAGCCCAAATGCCGACCGACAACGATGCTCTTAAGAAAGCCATTGAACGGCAAAACCAATATACGCAACGACAGCATACCAATTTCTTGTTGGATAATGATACAACCTTTGCCCCGTATAACCTGCGCCATTTAATTATGGCGCTGAATCCTGAGCTATTAGAAAAATTTTATCACGCGCCCTCCTGGGATGAGGCAATGCAGGCCGTTTATGCCGCAATTGACAAAAAGAAAAAGGAGCGACTGGAGGAAAAGAATAATGAACTGGCGCACCTGCGCAAAGTGATTGAAGACGCCCAGGCTGTGAAGATGCGTGACGATGAGTTGCGTCGCCTGCAAACGCTCTTTGTGGACACCGTGATCGAGCAACGCACTGTCCGCCAAAGTTTGCAGAGCGCTTCCCCCCAGGCGCTGTTACAAGAACTGCTAGGGCCGGCCCAAAACCGATTGCTGACGGTGAACAATGTGGCTGAACCGGCCGATGCCGAGATCGTTATGTGAGTGGGTCGCATCTGATTATGTCAACGCCTCCTGTCACTGTCCGCCCTACGCCCGTCTGTACTGACGATCTGCGCTACTTACAGATGGCTTTGCAACGGATCGATCTACTGCTCCAACGGGAGGTGCGGCGCTGGGAGGTGGCCGGCCAGGATCCAAATGATGATTACCGCGGTCTCTATGTCACTCAGGCCGAGGCCGGCGCCTTGCTCGACCTGCCCTTTGGCGTGAGTTGGGGGCAGTCCATCAGTTTACCGCCGGAAGAAGAGGCCGCCTTTGCCGCCGCCTTGACCAACGCGGAGCAGACGCTTGACGAACTCTCTCGTACCTTAACAAGCGAAGGGAAACCGCCTCGTCTGCTGCAACTGGCGACAACCTTTGGCCTGGACCAGACGGCGCTGGACATTTTCCTGCTCTGTGCGGCGCCGGCCTTTGCCACCCGCTATGAGCGTATCTATGGCTATCTACAGGACAATGTGACGCGACGGCGGCCAACGGTGCGGCTAGTCTTACAGTTGTTAGGTGAACCCGGCATCGGGCAATATGCGCTGGCGCCCTACTTGCAGGCTGACGCCCCGCTCTTGCACCACCGCCTGCTGGAATTGATCACCGAAGCGCCGCCGGCCAATGTCTATTGGATCAACCAGACCTTGCAGGTGGATGAGGGCGTGATCGCCTGGTTGCGGGGCGTCTATCAACCACCGGTGGAATTGCAGAGTCAGGCAACCTTACTGACGCCGGTGGTGGGGGAGACGGAGCGGCTGCTGGCGGGGGAAACACTACAGCGGATTCGGGAAGCAGCGGATTTATTTCCCGTGCATGATGCCGCTTTTGTGGCGCCAATGATTGTCTTGTATGGGATAGATCAGGTGGCGCAGGTGGCGGTGGCACATTGTTTGGCTGGTGAAGGTGGGCAGCAGCTACTGACGGTTCATCTGGCGCGGGTGATTGGGGAGAGTTGTCCGGCACGGCGGGCGGTGCAGTTGGCGCTGCGTGAGGCGCGCTTGACGGGGGCAACGCTGCTGTTGACCGGGTGGGAGAGCTGTTTGGATGAGGAAAAACGGGTCGATGGGGCGTTGCTGGCCGATCTGTGTGACCATCCGGGCATGGTATTGCTGGCGGGGCGGCAGCGCTGGCAGAGTGGCGCGCTGACGCGTCGGCGCCGCTTGCTCTGGTATGAGTTAGCAGCGCCGGATTATCCCCAGCGTTGTCGCTTGTGGAGCCATTTTGTGGCGGCTGTCACAACGGGGCGGGATGCAATGCCGGATATGGCGGCGACGCTGGCCCAACTGGCCGGTCAATTTACCCTGACCAGCGGCCAGATCCAGGAAGCGGTGACACTGGCGGCTGACCAGGTGCAACAGGCAGGGCGGGCGTTGACGGGCGCTGATCTCTTTGTGGCGGCGCGGGCTTGTTCACAGAGCCGTTTGGATGCGCTGGCGGCCAAGATTACACCGCGCTATGGTTGGGCGGATCTGATCCTGCCGGCGGATCAGATTGCCATGTTGCACGAGTTGGTGAGTACCGTGCGCGGGCGCGACCAGGTCTTGGGCGCCTGGGGCTTGGGCCAAAAGTTGGCGGCCAGCCGGGGGGTGTCGGCGCTCTTTGCCGGCCCGCCGGGGACGGGCAAGACAATGGCCGCCGAGGTGATCGCCGGCGCACTGGGCTATGATCTCTACAAGATCGACCTGGCGACGGTGGTGAGCAAATATATCGGCGAGACGGAGAAGAATCTGGAGCGCATCTTTAGCGAGGCGACGAGCAGCAACGCCATTCTCTTTTTTGACGAAGCCGATGCGCTCTTTGGCAAACGGTCGGAGGTGAAAGAGGCGCACGACCGCTACGCCAACATTGAGATCAGCTATCTTTTGCAGCGCATGGAGCGTTATGACGGCGTCGCCATTCTCGCCAGCAACTTGCGTGGTCATCTCGATGAAGCCTTTACCCGGCGCCTGCACTTTATTGTCGCCTTCCCCTTCCCGCAGAAGGGCGAACGCTATCGCATCTGGCAAGCACTCTTCCCGCCCGAGGTGCCACGGGCGGAGGATCTAGATGGCGAATTCAAACGGCTGGCCGAACGCTTTGAACTGACTGGCGCCAACATTCGCAACGTCATCTACAGCGCCGCCAATCTCGCTGCCGGCAACGGGCAGGTAGTGACCAAGGAACATCTACGGCATGGGGTGAAACGGGAGTTGCAGAAGATGGGGAAGACGGTAAGTGTTGGGGATTTTTAGAGTGTAACATGGCAAAGACAAAATATGTAATACAGAAAAAGTCAAATCATAAGAAACATCAAATAATTTCTGCTTCTCAGCCTAAAGCTATAAATGTAGAAGGCGCTAGCCTGTATTCCACTTTATCTAACCTATCAACAGGTGTGCGACAGAATTTAGTAAGTGAAATTGGACGTATACAAGGCAACCACAGTGTACAACGATTGGTATTGTCAAAAGGTAAACCGCCGACAGCCATGATAGCCACTTTTGATAAAAATCATGGTATTCACCGATCATTCTGGAAATACATTATTGGAGAGTCAAGCGCCGAGGCAGCCAAACGTTTAAAGAAACAAGCCGCAGAGCGCACCAAACAAGAAAAAGAGTTTGCAAAAGATGGCCGAAATTATCGTGTCTTCTTTGAAAATAATCTTATTTATGAATATGAAGATCGCAAACGTAAACAAAAATTAACATTTCCTAAATCAAGTCGTAACTATTATAAAGTTGGTGATTTTATTTTGTACAATAGATTGGATTACCGTTCGCTATTACGAGTTTTCCCAGAGTTAAACGAGCGAGCTAGCAGAGATAAAAGCTGGCTAAGTTATCTAGGCGACCTATTCGGTGAAGATAAAGAATATATTGTTGCTTACAAGATTAAGAGTATTTCTACTGAAAAGAACGAAGGGTATACAGGTAGAGGTGGAATGACCGGAACCGGCGTCATTATTTTTAAAGATATGATGCTGGACATGAAGCAATTGCGCACATGGGATCGTGATCAATTAGCTGTCGATTTTAACTTTGCAGATACATCTAAATCGCTTCGACTACTGAATCCGATCATAGAAGGTGTTGCTAATTTGGCGGAAATCGCAATTACTGGTGAGCTAAAATCGATTGGAAAAAGCATCGGTCAAAAACTATTAAAAGAAGGCACACGCCGAGCTTTGAAGACTATATGTGAGAAACTGGTTGTCAAATTGATTGGAAAAGGATTGGAAGGATTTGGTAAAAGTTTTGTAGAGGAAATTGGTAAACAAGCCAAAGAGGCTGAGATGCGATCTCTATTAGATGGGAAAGCCAGACAAGTTAGTGTCACTGATGCCTTAAAGGATGCCATTCCTAACGGCATTAAAGCGTCGCTCAATACAAGTATTGAGGAGTACATCGATTCAATTAACAAGATCGACCCTATTTTAGGTGCAACAATGGAAAAACGACTGGAGATCTATCTAACAAAGCAATTTACCCAAATTTTAACTGTTGAAAAACTGAGTTTTATTGAGCAATCTGTACGTGAAAGTTCGAGCCAAGGAAAAGCAAACAAAAAGCGTCTAGATCAGGTGTTGCACAAGAATTTACAGAAAGAGTTTGATAAATGGAAAAGTAAAGGTTGGAAAGACCATGTGAATAAACTTATGGAAACAATGACCAACATGGAAGGACACGGATCCTAAAATCATATTATCATGTCGAAGCAAAACCAGTCCGCTGCTGCAAAACCAGCGCACAAAGCCCAACCAAAGCCAACTCCGGTGTCCGTTGCTGAAATGAGCAATGCGGCGACGCTGGTTGATGTGCCACTGAGTGGGGTGTACCTAAACGGTGGATTGTCACTGCAAGGGCAGGCTGGGCGACTGGGTGATTCTCGTTTACAAGCTATCCAACGCCAAGTGTTGGCCGGTAGAATTGGACAAACACAGGGCAATAGCCACTTACAGCACGTAGTGACCTTTGCTAAACAGAATCAGACTAATGCACCTTACCAATTGAATACTGCCAAGTCGGTATACAATCAGATGGGCCAACAATCGCAGCCTAAGTCTTATTCGGCTGACGCTACTAAACGTGGAAAATCAACTGAATCTCTGTCAGGGGAATTGCAGGAACTATGGGGGTTAAATGAGGGCGGTATGGCTACCTCTGTCGCATCTCTGTCAGGCGGCACAGGTGCAGATCAATCTGTCCAGCGGCTACAGGGAAAGACCAACAATGCCCCGACAGTAATCGCTGCGCCAACTGGTGCAGATGTCCCTAGCATTCAGCGATTTTTAGGGTTTGACGTTGCAGGTGGGGTTCGCAAAAAGATTGCCGATTTTGCCCACAATGTTCCCGGTTACTCATTGCTAACTTTTGTGCTAGGCAAAGACCCAATAGCAGATGAGGAAGTGCCGCGCAATGCTACTAACCTAGTGCGGGCAGTGCTTGGTTTAGTGATAGGCGGAGAGCAGATCTTCCAAAATCTGCAACAATCGGGCGCACTGCAAGAAGCTTTTGACTGGCTTAATGAACAGATTGCCAGGTTAAATTTGACTTGGCCTGCCATCAAAGCGCTCTTTACACGAGCCTGGAATGCACTGTCAGCAGCGGATCTACTAAATCCGTGGGGCGCATTTGAAAAGGTCAAGCGCATTTTCCTTCCAGTTTTGATTCGCTTGAAAAACTTTGCCCTTTCCGTTGGCAAAAAGATTTTGGAGTTCGTTTTTACCGGAGCCCTGAAACTAGCTGGCCCATTAGCCGGACCAGTCCTCGGTATTATCAAAAAGGCTGGCGCTGCTTTTGACGCCATTGTCAGAGACCCGATTGGTTTTTTAGGGCGCTTGATCAATGGCCTGAAAAAAGGCTTCATGAATTTTGTCGCTAACCTGCCCTCTCATTTGGCTAAAGGTCTGGTTGGTTGGTTGACCGGCGCTATTGGTGGTCTGACCTTACCCAAAGATATATTTAGCCTGCAAGGGATGTTCGATCTGGTAATGCAAGTCTTGGGCTTGGGCTGGAGCTTTATCCGCAAAAAGGCTGTCCAACTGATGGGCGAGCCAGTGGTGACCAAACTAGAGAGCGTGTTTGAACCCTTCAAGATTCTGATTACCGAAGGACCAGCCGGTCTCTGGCAATACGTCAAAGATCAAATCACTAATCTCAAAACAATGGTGATGGATCAGATCATGGAGACAGTGATTGGACAAGCGGTCAAAGCAGGTATCAAGTGGTTGTTGGGTTTGCTCAACCCAGCTAGCGCCGTGGTTAAGGCAGCAATGGCGATTTATGACATTATCTCTTTCTTTATTGAGAAGGGGCGCCAGGTAATGGCCTTGTTTGAAGCGGTGTCTGATTCTGTGTTAGCGATTGCTCGCGGCAATTTAGGTGGTGCTGCTCAATTTATTGAAAATGCTCTTGCGCGAGCAATTCCGGTGGCGATTGGCTTCCTGGCCAGCCTGGCAGGTATTGGTGATCTGCCCAAGAAGGTGCAGGGCGTGATCGAAAAGGTACGCAAGTGGATCGACAAGGCAGTGAATTGGTTGATTGCAAAAGCGAGGCAATACGGATCAAGACTTTTAAAGAAACTAGGATTCAACAAGCCTATATCCCCAGCAGAAGCTCAAAAACGACTTGATCAAGGGATGGCAGCTGCACAGTCCGCACTCGGTAGGTTCAAAGGGAAGACTGTTGGAGGAGCAATTCTTCGTCCTTTGTTAGCAATTATCAAATTGCGCTACCGCTTGACTGCCTTAAATCTGTTGACTGAGGGCAAAGATTATTATCTTGAAGCTGTTGTTAACCCAAAGAAGAAAGAACGTGTGACGAATGTTATGGTTAGCGATGGCACATTTCAGGCTACAATCGACTTTACTCGTAAAGAATCACTTGATGAAAAGGAATATAACCGGCAAGTTCGTTTAGCTAAGTACGAGATAAACAACATGACATGCCAAACATTTCTAAGTAATCGAGAAAAGTTTTTCGCACGAAAACACGCTGCGGCGCAACGTGGTGTGACCAGTCCAGAAGGTCGGGATCCGAAAGGTGCAAAGCGCGCAGAAGAGTACAATGATCGATTAATACAATTTCTTTTAAGGCAAGCCAAAAAGAGACCAAATATTTCTAATGCTCAAGCCGAAATCCAGGCTAAAGCACGATTTGATCAATTAACAAAGAACAAGGCATTATTACACTCTTTGGATCAGGTAGCAGGAGGACATGGCACGAGACTAGCCGGCTGGGGCGATGCGCGTATAGACTATTCCATCGGTGCCGCATGGAGGTCAAGATCTAAAGAGCTTGAGACTAAAATCAAAACAGAAGTACCTGAAGAGCAAAGAAAGACGACAAAAATGAAATTGGCATTCACCGTAAATGGCGTACCAGTATAGGCTGCTTCGACATTAAACGGGGAATGCTATTATCTAGCAGTATACAAGAGCATTAAGATAATTGTCTGTTGTTATATGCCCTATTCAATCCTTTGAGCATAGGTTATTATCATGAAGATAGAACTGAGAATATTCATGATATGCTGTTCCATAAAAATTTTAGAGGGGTTATGAGCGCATTTCAAGCATTTAAGCATAAGTATGGACAACCTGAGGCATGTGTATCAGTAACAGATTCAATTATTCAGGATTATATTACTAAATTACCAGAAACCCTGCTGTACGAGTGGGCCACACAAGGTTGGTGTAGGTATGGTCAGGGGTTGTTTTGGCTTGTAAATCCAGCCGACTATAGCGACGTATTATCACTTTGGATAAGTGATTCAACACAGGCATACGTTATCGCCAGAACTGCGTTTGGCTGTCTGATTATTTGGCATGAGAATCAAGCTTATCTGATTGATGTGCTGACAGGCGATGTTTTACCATTACTTGACTCAGTTGAAGAGTTATTCAATGATATGCTGACTGACGATGGCTTTGTGGTTAATGAATTTCATGTGCTTGACTTCGAACAAGCCGTCATGCGACTTGGCGTGTTAGACATTGATGAATGCTACGGTTATTTTCCACCCCAGGTAATGGGTGGTTCTGGCACATCAGATACCTTGCAAAGGGTCAAATTACGGGAGTACCTATACTTTTTAGCCGAATTGATACGCAATTGAGGGCAGATGTAAGCATTGTTTCTATGAGGAAATTAAAGGAAAAATTGGATTGCTTATTAAAAATATAGTAACGTTCCTGGTGTGTGTATATTGCATAATTGCTGAACTTTGACCCGAATAACCATCAAATTTGACAGCGAAGCCACCGGTGGTATCAACAGTTCACGCGGCGAAGATCAATCGTTGGATGTTGCAATTCAATAGCAAACAACTACTACCTAATATCAATATGCAGCAGTAATGGTTATACAAAGTAAATTTGAAATGAAGTCATATTATGTTTAAGAAACAACTGTCTGCCCAAGAACAGAAAATTACACAGGCTACGAAGCCAGACTTTCGAACTGCAGGAAGATCAACCGAGGAAGTAGAAACGCTGGGCCTGCTGACATTGCAAGGACAGTTTGGCAATAGTGCAATGCAGCGTCTACTTATGGAGGCAAAACAGAAATCGCTGAACACTATTGGACATTCTGTTCCAATGATTCAACTGCAACGGCATCGCAGACGTCGTTGGCGACCACATCAAGTAAACGCCACACTCATTGATCGGCTTTTAGCACCCAACTCACCGCTTTGGCGTCAGCTTAATCCAGATGCTAATGCTATTGTCAACTGTCCTGCTACTGCCGCAGCGGTTGATGAGTTTCTTTCCACGGGAACGGTGCGTCCAGCTCTATCTGGTGATGACTTCGGCAGTTTTCAATTTGATACGCGGCCATGGTCAGCACCGATACGTCGATTTAGTGAAGTACGTTCGGTCGTTGCTGCGCCCAATACCTTTATTGTGGTTCGAGGAACTCGTAATGTAGCCTATGTACAGGCTCATCATGTGACCCCTGATCATTATTTTGTCATTGTAAACCGAAATGGTATTCGGGGAATAGATGCTTATGGTCAGGGCCGAGTTATATCTAATCTTAATGAATTTATTCATGAGCAGGGCTTTGAGAGCTTCCGCTATTACCAAGGTTCTTTTCGCGTTACCTATGATCCATTTGGTTCGCTTTTCTCAGACACTCCATGAATACCCACGGTTCGTGCAATTAAGGTTCGTTGTCTGGAACAATTTGACAATTAAGGTATTTTTCCTATATGCCCAGAGAGCGCCGAACCGAGGGTGAATATTCGCTGAAATTAGAAATAGTTCAAAATTTTGGCATCGACCGTCAATATCGGGATGCGATTAATCCTGGTCGTTGCTATGAGGAGTTGATCCGCCGGATCGCGATGAAAGGTTCCTGGTAATTGTGTTGCTTCAACAATAATTGGCACGGAAAATCAAGCAGTTGAATACCGGGATAGGCTAATGCTTGGTTGAGCCAATCAAATATGGGTGTCCAACAAAATCATTGCAGCACATCCCAATCATCAACGGCAACCGGCTCGGTGGGATCTTCAAATTTCAGGACACTGCCCTGGAGTGGAAAGAGAGCTTGATTGGTGCTGGTCGGTGTGCGCATAAGAATAATGACTTCAATCGCTTCCCTAGGGCGAAACGGCAATGCTTTCAGTTGTAATTCGCCATTGGGGGGAATGACAGTTTCAAGGCGATAGGCAAGCATGGGTCTTCCTACATTGATGACAAAACTGTGTTCATCGTGAAACCATTATACCATGACAGGAACAGGAAACGGAACTTATTCAGGAGCGGTAACATGGCAAAACAATTGGTAACATTAGCGCGCCAACAGGAACGCAAAGCAAAACCGTACATTAAACCACCTGCAACGCATTTGTCGAATTCACCGACGGCTGCTCATCTCGGTAATGGCGCAATTCAACGGATGCTTGCCCAACGCGTCGGTGGCGACAGTGCTTTTGATCTCGACGACAGCACTGCCAACCGGATCAATCACGCGCGCGGTAGCGGACAGGCATTGGATGGCGCTGTCCAAGCCAAAATGGGTGAATCAATGAGCCAAGACTTCAGCCATGTGCGCGTCCACACCGGCAGCGAATCGCACGCGCTCAACGAACAACTCAACGCCAAAGCTTTCACCACCGGTAGCGACATTTTCTTCCGTGACGGCGCCTACAGCCCGCAAAGCAGCAGCGGCCAGGAATTGATCGCTCACGAGTTAACCCATGTAGTGCAACAGGGATCGGGTGCCGTTGGCGGGAGCGTCAGTGCAATGCAAGTCAACGCACCGGGGGATCGCTTTGAGCAGGAGGCTGATGCCGTCTCTAAGGCGGTCACCAGCACACCGACGGCCCAGGTAGCTGCTCCTACAGCACAGCGCCAAGAGATGGACAAAGATAAGTTGATGACCAAGCGTATCCAACGGGCGACGCCGGACGACAAGGATCCGCTGCAAAAGGCGGACATGCCGGCAGAGGAAGAAACGGCGCCACAAGCGGACGCGCCAGAGCCGGCCCCCGAAGAAGAGAAGGCTGCCTGATCCCATGATCGACGACCTGGACGCCACCATCGAAGAGCTACTGCGCACCGATCTCCAGACCCTGCGGGAAACGCTGGAAGCTGAGAACGAAGCCCAGCGCGACGCTTTGGCCACCATTGGCGAGATCACCTTTTCCTTCCAGCAGCCCAAGAGCGGCTGGAACACGACCGCGCAGAGTGGCCTGGTGCTGAATCTCTTTCTGTATGATGTGCGGGAAAATGCCCAGTTGCGCCGCCACTATGTCGATACGCTGGCCAACGGCAACAATGCTGACCCCCGCTTTGTGCAGCAGAAGCGGTTGCCCATGCGCATCGACTGTTTCTACATGGTCACCGCCTGGCACGATGAGCCGCGCTGGCAACATTGGCTGCTCGCCAGCGCCTTGCAGATCCTGGGGCGCCATGCCGTGCTGCCGGAAACGTACCTGCTCGGCAACCTGCGCAACCAACCCTTCGAGATTCGCACCAAGGTCGCTGCCCATGATGTGCTGACCAACCCGGCGGAAGTCTGGAGCGCGCTGGGCAATGACATGCGCCCCAGCTTCTCCTATGTCGTCACCCTGGCGATCGACCCGTGGCAGCCGATCAGTGTGCCGGTCGTGCGCACCGTGGTGACCATGGTCGGCCAAAAGGTCGCCCCGCCGTCGCCCGCCCCCGATAGCGATGACGCCGATAATGACCCATTGGCCGTGGCGACTAACCTTGGGAGGACGCGTCCATGAGTAACAACCGTCCCCCCTTTACCGGTCAGGCAGAGCGGGGCTTTGCCGAAGATTGCGCCACCTTTGCCATTGGCGGCACCATCTGGCGCGAAGTACAGAGCAATGACGGCGTGCAGCGCCGCCCGTGGCCGCGCGTCTCTGTCCAGATCAAAGAGACCGGTCGCTTTGCCGAAACCGACGCCCAGGGCCGCTTCCGCTTCTACGGCTTACAGCCCGGCGACTATTGGCTGGTGGTGCGCCAAAAGGCAATCCCCCCGCAAAACGAAGGCGCCCTGCTCAAAGAAGAGCGCATTACCGTGGCCTGGCCGCCCAGCTATGACGTGACGGTGCCGGTGATCTACCGGGAAGCCGCTGTGTTGACAACGGATGTAACGGGGGCGCCAACGTCAAACGCCAGCGAATCACCCCACCCTACCCCTCCCCAGCCTGGGGAGGGAACCGTTGTCGGCACGACTGTTCCTCCCCTTACCAGGGGGAGGGTAGGAGGGGGTGAAGCCGCTGCATCTTCCGGGCAGGTTGGTACGGATGATCCTGTTGACGGAACAGAGCTTCCCGGAAGATTAACCGCGCAACTCGCTGCCAGCCAGCCCCCCCCACCGCCGGCTGTCGTAACCGAGGAGGAAGCGACCGTGGCGGAAGCAGAAAAGCCGCCAGTCGCACCGGCAACCGAAAGTGCGCCACCCAAAAAACCGACGCGCAAACGCTCGTCATCAACCGCCGCCACCCCCCCAAAAGGGGCAAGCGAACCATAGCGAACAGGTATCGATTCACGCAACCCTAATCACCCAATCCAAAGCCGGAACGCCACAACAACGGTTCACGCAACGTTCGACTGAGCTCACGTCGAAGTCACGAATCACGTTCCACTTTGGACCCGTCAACCAACTTTTAAGGAGGCAGCTTCATGGCAACCGCGTATTACGCCCCAGGCGTCTATATCGAAGAGCCGGATCGAGGGACCAAACCGATCGAAGGAGTCAGCACGTCCGTCACCGCGTTTGTTGGCTTTACTCAAAAAGCCGAAGACCTGGACCGGGAAAACGACCCGGATGGCTTTCTCACCCGATCGATCTTAGGGCGTCCGAAAACCATTACCAGTTGGAACCAATACAAGCAACACTTTGGTGATTTTATCGAGGATGCCTATCTGCCCCATGCGGTGCGCGGCTTCTTTGAAAATGGCGGTGTGCGCTGTTATGTCATTAGCGTGCAAACGCGGCTGGCCCATCGTGCCCAGGTGATTGTCCACGGAGTTAGAAAAAACGGCAAAGATTTTCCCCGCTTGCTGGTGCGGGTTAAGGATCATCTGGCCGGCGCTGCTGGGAATGGGGTGACGGTGCGCTTTCAATTGCGCGGCGGATCAGCCGCAGGCAGCACATCATCCAGTAGCGCAGCGGCGCTAGCTGGTGGCGCTACCCCTGCTGCCGGTGGTGCTACGACGCCAGCCGGCGCTGCACCGCCCAGCGCTCCAGCAGGTACTGCTGCACCTGCTGTCACAACGCCCGCCACAACCACGAGTGGCGCCTCTGCCGGTGGCGGTGGTGGATCAAGCATCTTAGAAATGGTTGTACGCCTGCCGAATAAAACGCAGGACGAGCCACCGGTTGAAATCAAACTGGCGGAGTTACCGCCTTGGCAGAGTCGGGACCAAGAAACTGCTATCCACGCCGCTAGTCGTCCATCAACCGAAGTTGAAGTCTGGTCACTGGTGGGCAAGAACGATGTGCTTGCGCCAGAGAAACCAAAACTCAGCGTGACTTTTACCCTGAATGGCGGTTTTAATGCCATTGATAACACCTTGCTGCCTGCGGGGACAAGCTTGACACCGACGCCGGCCGGTTCTCTCCTGGCGCCCGTTGCGCCCCGCCATTTTGAGGGTGATAGCCGCCGGGGCATCACTGCGTTGGAAGCGCTGGATGACGTCAATTTGGTCTGCGTTCCTGAGCTTTGGCTATTGAAGGAACGCAATATCTTCACGGGGCCGCAAGTGGTCGAAGTGCAGAACATGATTATCAGCCATTGTATGCGCATGTTATACCGCTTTGCGGTCATCGACTCGCCACCGAATATGGACGTGGATGGCATCAAGGATTGGCGCATGAATGCTGGTCTGGTTGATCCGCCACATGGTCATGCCGCACTTTACTATCCTTGGGTGAAGATGGACGATCCGCTCAATCCGGGGCGCATGATCCGGGTACCCCCTTGTGGCCACATGGCCGGCATCTATGCCCGCTCTGATACCCAACGGGGCGTGCATAAAGCGCCGGCCAATGAACCGGTCTTAGGGGTGATTGACCTGGATTATTATGTCAACCGTGCCGAACAGGAGATGCTCAACCCAGTTGGCATCAATTGCATTCGCAAATTCTCCGGGCGCGGCATTCGCGTCTGGGGCGCCCGTACCTTGGCGTTGACTGATCCCTCCTGGCGCTATGTCAACGTGCGGCGCATTTTCAACTATGTGGAAGACTCGATTGAACGGGCCACCCAGTGGGTAGTTTTTGAACCCAATGATCCGCTATTGTGGGGTAAAGTGCGCCGCGACGTCAACGCCTTTTTGCGCACCGTCTGGCTCTCTGGCGCGCTCTTCGGCAATACGCCCGACGAAGCCTACTATGTCAAATGCGACGCCGAACTCAACCCGCCGGAGACGCGTGACCTCGGCTACCTCTTTATCGAGATCGGCATGGCCCCGGTCAAGCCGGCGGAATTTGTCGTCTTCCGCATCAGCCAGTGGGCTGGGCCGAATGCCGAAGGATAAAAAATAATCTCCTCAATCTCTTTATCTCTGTATCTCCTGAATAGGAAAGAGATTGAGAGATTTAGCGATTGAGAGATACAGAGATTTCCATCCAGCTTCTATTGAAAGGAGTATCGCATGGCAACCCAATACGAAGACCCGCCGGTTGGCTTTCATTATGCCCTGGATTTTGGCGGGAAGATCGCCGGCTTTTTTACCTCTTGTTCGGGCATGGGGTCGGAGAATGAGGTGATCGAACACAAGGTGGTGAATGATAAGGGCAAAGAGATCTTGATGAAGATTCCGGGGCGCTTGAAGTGGGACAACATTGTCCTCAAGCGTGGCATCACCACCAGTTTTGATCTCTGGGACTGGCGTAAACAGGTGGAAGATGGCGATGTCGCCGGCGCCCGGCGCGATGGATCGATTCTGCTCTTTGATCAGAAGGCGGAAAAGGTGGTGGCCCGCTGGAACTTTATCCGCGCCTGGCCGCTCAAGGTGACAACGCCGGAGCTAAAATCTGACGGCAACGAGGTCGGCGTCGAAGAGATCACGATTGTCCATGAGTATATTTCACGGGTGAAGTAACCGTAGCAGATACCTGAAATACTGGAACGCAGATGCAACGGATTGGGTGGGTTTTCACGGATCAATAAATCCGCTGCATCCGCGTTCCAGTATCGCTGTTAGTTTACCGAGGTCAGGATTTGTCGATGTCATTCCAAACCGAGTTCGCCTTCACCTTGCCGCGCGGCTATCGCGACGCCGCTGGCCGTATTCATCGTCAGGGCGTGATGACGCTGGCCACGGCGCTTGATGAGATCGAAGCCGTGCAAGACCCGCGCGTCCAGGCCAACGAAGCCTACCTGCCGGTCTTTTTGCTCAGTCGCGTGGTCAAGCAACTGGGCGAGCTGCCGGCCGTGACGCCACAAGTGATTGCCGGCCTCTTTGTCATCGACCTGGCCTATCTGGAAGATCTCTACCAGCGCATCAACAGTCCGGCGCCGGTGTCCGTGGGCGCCGTCTGCCCCCACTGTAGCGCCCAGTTCCAACTAGAAGTCGCACCGTTAAGTTAATTAGCTAGTTGGTTGGTTTGTAAATCGCGAAGGCTCAATAGGTCTTGTAGGGACGCTTACGTTTAGAAGGGAAATGTCCAATGGTCGAACAGAGCGCCACCCCGCCACCACAGGCGCATGCCGGACAGACAACCGCAGAAATTACCCCGGCGCTGGTGCAGGCGATTGCCGACAAGGTCTATGCCCTCTGGTTAGCCGACCTGAAAATTGAGCGCGAGCGGCTGCGGCTGACGGGCCGCCGTCAATCCGGCCAAGGAGGACGCCGATGAGCATGGAGCAGAAGCTTTACTATGACCAGACGCACCCAGCCTTTCGCTATGTGGTTGTCCATGGCAATGATGCGCTGGGCGCCTTTACCGAATGCACTCTGCCGGTCATCGAATGGGAGATCGAGGAGATCAAAGAGGGTGGGCTGAACAGCTATACTCATCAACTGCCGGGACGACGAAAAGCGGCCCGTGTGACGCTGAAAAATGGCGTGGGCAAAAATGTCATCTTCGAGTGGTTCTTGCAGACCATGAATGAGGAAACACCCGGCGAGAAATTGCGCCGAAACCTGAGTATTACGCTCAAAGATGTGCGGTCGGCAGATGTTTGCACCTGGGAACTGACCGCCGCCTTTCCAATCAAATGGACGGGGCCGCAATTGCAAAGTGACAGCAATGCGCTGGCGATCCAAACCTTAGAATTTGCCTGTAGCCAGGTCGCAGTCACGCTGGCCGGTACTAAGCCTGTCCCTGACCAGGCCGTTCCTGGCGGCCTAAACCGTCAGTTCCCAACGAACTAGGCGCGCCATCATCCAATCACTCAGCGCCGCAATGGTAACGACCATGCGGTAATTGGGTAACGACGTGGAATCATTGACAAGCACTATGAGCCTGACCAACCGCTGGGGAAGACAAAATTCATTGATTCGTCGGGTGCAGCAACATGGAGCGTTGACCACGCTCTTTCGCACGGCCGATGAGCGCTCGCCGGCGCCACTCACCGTGGGCATGGCATTCACGCCGCCGGTGCAAGCGCAGGAGCCGGTAAACGAATTTGACGCGCCCTTCCCTGACGCGCCGGCAGCGCCGCCGTTCACTGCCTCACCCCGATTGAGCGAACCACCAGCGGCGCGGCAATCTGCGCCAGCGCTGGCCGCACCGCTGACGGCTGCGGGCGCGCCACCAGTTGCTGCTCCCGTGGTCATGCGGGCGACCTTGCCTGCACCCGTGGCTGCTTCCCTGCCACCGCCGACGCCCATTGCGACGCCGCTGTCACCCCTGCCACAACCGGTAGAGTCCGGCAACCGGGAACGGATAAGCCCACCGCCGACGCCGCTACTGGTGCAACCGCGCAGCGCTCCCGGCGCGCCAACCGTGCCCGCTGCAACGGCGGCGTCCGCGCATCAACCCATGTCCGACAGCGGCAATACACCGGCGTTACCACCGGTGGCGCCGGTGGTAACGCCACCAGTGCCGCCACTGCAGCGCACACCGGCGGCAGAACAGCCGACAGCAAGCGCGATGGATGATGCAACTTGGGCGCGCCTGCGCGCCATTGTGCGCAAACATCAAGCGCGCGCGGCCACCGAAAGTACGCAAGGGGCAGCCGTCCCCCCTACATCTGTCCCGCCGACAGCCGCAAGCGCACCGGCAACCACATCAGTGCAGATGACGCCCGCTGAACCGTCGCCCATGACACAAATGACGAGTACTGCTGGACAAACGGAAACCAGCGCCACCATACCGATGACTAGGTCGGTGGCGACGCCCGTCGCGCCGGCTGTGCAGCCTGGACAACGGCAACCAATAGAACCAGCGCCCGTTGCACTGGGCTTGCCAGCCACAATGGCGCCCAAAGAATCGCCGCTACCGCAACCGCCGCCACCGCCTACCGGCGCCGACGCGGCAACCGCACCGCCGGTGGTGGCTGATCAGCTACCGGCGGTGACCGCTGATGACACTGGCGACGAACTGGCGACCGACGAAGCAGAGGCAACGGATTGGACGCAACCAGCAGATCAGGCGCCGCTGCAAGCGGTTTGGCCTGTGCAACGGCTGACGGACACCGGCGCCGAAGCCGCCACCCCAACGGTCAGCGAACTGCCGGCCTATGTCGGGCCGCCGCCGCCTGAACCGCCCGAATTGCGTCGGCAACTCTCTGCCTTGCCCACGGCGCAACCGACTGAATCGAGCATTGATTTGGTCTTACCACGGCGCCCGCGCCCGGTGCGGCCAGGTGCACCAACGGCGTCGGCTACACCTGGTGATACGCCAACCGTTCAACGCCAAGGTATGCCAACGGATGCGCCGGCAACTACCGGTAGACCAGCGGCGGTGGAGACGGTGGCAACCGAGATCGGCCCCTTGCCGGCGGATCTCTGGCAATTGATTGGGGAAAAACCGCCCCAGGGTGCGCCACCATTGGCGGCGGTGAACAGCGCGCCGGTGCAAAGGGCGCCGGCTGCCTACAGCCCCAGTATGACGGATGAACCAGCCGCGTCCACCATGGCTGCGCCGCCACCTGTGACGCCGGCTGATGATAGTATCACGGCTGACTCGTA
The DNA here is from genome assembly GCA_021405325.1 of Caldilinea sp. CFX5. The sequence continues at coordinate 140,283 of QWII01000023.1, forward strand.
TCGCGCCGCCGTTACGACGGCAGTGACTTCGGCTGCCCCCATGCTCTCGCCGCTGACGCCGGCGTCACAACCAGGGCAGAACGCTGCTGCTGCCGAGGAATTACCTTTGTCCGGTGTCAGCGATTCGACGCCAATGGTAGCAATGGCGCAGATGGCGCACCAAGAGACGCCGCCGGTCACAAACGGGGGCGCCTTACCGACAGCAGTATTGCCTACCGAAGCGGCTTCCGCCGGGCGCGCATCGTCGGCGGAAAAAAAAACGCGATCAATCCGGGAGGCGCACCCGCGGGCGAAAACCAGCCGTCAGCGGCGCAAGCGGGTGATGCCGCCATGAGGAGTCAACAGGTTACCGTGCAGATGGCCCCGGCCACTAGTCGCTCGGCAACGGCGACGACCGCGTCAGGTGCAGCCGCTGTTCAGGTGCGCACGGCGCCGCATGACGCAGGGCAAGCCACGACAACGGTGCAACGCCAACTCACCGTCCCGTCGCTGGCTGATGCCGCCGCTGCTGCTGTAAACACGATTGTACCGGCGGTGACGGCGCCCGGTTCGCCGGCGGCCCCACCGGCCCAGCCCAAACTTGACACCGATGATCTGGCCCGTCAAGTCTACGCTGAGCTCAAACGCAAACTCGCCGTCGAACGCGAACGTCTGCGGCTTGGCTAATGAGCAGTCGACCGCAACCATCCGCGCTTAGCCAGTCTGTGACTGGCGCAGGTCACCGGGGACCCTCAGGAGGCTGCCGAGCGCGTTGCGGTCTACGGATTACGGGTTAGGTAGTTGGTTGGTATTGCACAAACTAACCAACTACCACTGTAAACCTTGTTACCTTGTCATCAACCAGGGAGTACCAGATGGCATCAGCACTAGAGGCATTGAAACCAAGACCCCAGGCCACGACGCGCGGCGGGCTAAATGCCGCCATGATCTATGAAGTCGCCTTGCTCGATTCCAAGCAGCGGGTTGGCGATCCAATTTTCTGTATGTTCAACCCCTATGAATATACCGTCTCGAAATCCAACTCCTTTGAGGAGAAGAAGGCGGCAAAGGGGAAGAAAACCCCACCGGCGGAACTCTCGAAATCCGGCCCGCAGACCTTGAAGTTGAACTTGCTCTTCGACACCTATGAGCAAGGCGCCGATGTCAGCCTGGTGACCAACAAACTATGGAAGTTGATGGCGGTTGACCAGAATAAAACCAAAGATAAGAAAGATAAACCGAACGCCCCGCTGGTTGCCTTTGAATGGGGCGGGGTCTTTCGTTTTGTCGCCTTTATCACTGACA
>QWII01000024.1 GCA_021405325.1 Caldilinea sp. CFX5
AATCGTAGGTGCGGTTTGTAACCGCACTTGCTCCCTGGGAACCGTGCGGTTACAAACCGCACCTACGATTACCGAAACAAATTCCTAACTCCCATCAACTGCTGCGCTTCCGCGCCCTGTGCTTCCGCGCCCTGCGCCCTATGGCGGTCACGCCTGACGCCAGACTGCCAGCCAGTATAAAGATCAGCAGTTGTAAAGTCAAGCTGAAGGCAAAGAAATTGGCGGCTGGCGGGATATAACGGTTTTTCTCATACACATTTTCAGCCTTGTTCCCTCAGCCTGGATTTGTCCGGCACGGTCGTTTCTGCAAAGACCCGAAACGCCTGTTGTTTGTACAAGACAAGGATGACAACGATCATCGTCAGCATCAAGCCCAGGTTGGCCAGCACCTGATGCTGAATAACCATATCAGCTACTCATAAACTAAACTCTCACGCACACTGATGCGGCTGGCGGCGCGCGCCGGTAGCCAACTGGCCAGGGTCGCCAGCACGGTGATGATCCCCAGCCAGATCAGCGCCCCGGTCGGCGTATATTTGTAGATCAATTCCCCGTCCAGCGCCGCGCTCAGGCCCCGTACCATAACCTGGCCGGCGGGGATGCTTAGGGGCAGGGCCAGCAGCCAACTCAACCAGCCCAGAATCAGCCCTTCCCCCACAAAGAGACCGGCAATGGCGCGGGAAGAAGCGCCAATCGCCCGCAGCACACCGATTTCGCGGCGCCGTTCCAAGACATTGAGCGAAAGGACACCGCTCAGGGCAATGCTGCCGACCACGCCAATCACCACGGCCATGACCGCCAATAAGGTAATAATAATATCAATCTGCCCCAACACATTGGCGATGATCTGGGAGGCCGTGTCCTGATTAAAGACCGAAACCGCATTCAACTTCAGATTCTGTTCCCGGTAGACGTCGCGCAAGGCACGGGCAACGGCGCTTTCACTGGCGGGATCTGTTGCTTCGGTCTGGATCCAGATAGTCTCAGCCCGATTGAGGTAGCCCAGTTCGTGCAACAACAGGCTGCGCGACACATGGGCCGAGCGAGTGATGATCGGGTCAAAGAGCAGGCCAACCACTTGCCAATCGGTTTCCCCTTCCACGCCAAGGTTGAAGGTCACCGTGTCGCCGACGCCCACCCCAACCTTTTCGGCCAATTGTTGATTCAACACCACGGCGTAGCCGTCAGCCGGTTGCAGCCAGCGCCCGGCGCGCAACTGGGGCGCGTAGAGTTGGGTGGGCAGGGGTACGCCAAAGATGATTGTGGTTTCATCGGCATAAGCTTCGGGTTGACCGGCCGGCCGCACAGTGCCGCTCTCCAACGCCCACATTTCGACAGCCTTGATACCGGGTTGGGTCAGCGTCAAGGTTTCCACCCGTGCAATCCGCTCCGGCTCCTCAAATTGCAAGTTTACATTAAAGCGCAAGATCGAAAAGAGCAATTCGTCAAAAGTATAGAGCGTGGCATCGCGCACACTCATGACCGTCATAAAGATTAGCCCGCTGAGGACGAGCGTGATTTGGGTGAGGATAACCCGTTGTTTGTGGCGAAAGGTGTTACTGATGGTCAAGGCGAGCAGTTGGGGCAGCCGCTGCACTTTGGCCAGCAGCCGGTCTAATAAAGTCGCCCCGGCGCGCAACCCATAGCTGCTAATTGCCTCGCGCACAGTGATGCGGGCGCCGGCCAGGATCGGAAAAAGACAGGCGATCAGGGGCGAGACCAAAGCGATGACAACTTGGGCGCCCATGGCCAAGGGGGACATGGTAAATTCACCCTCGGCATTGAAGCTGTTGAGCAGAAAACCGCCGAGCAGACGGGCGCCTAAGGCGCTCAGCGGCAGAGCTAGCAACAAGGCCAGCAGGCCGTAGGTCAAGGTCAAGGTCAGGTAGACGCGGAAGATCACCTCGGAACGGGCGCCAATCGCCTTGAGGATGCCAATCTGGTTGATCTGTCGGCTGAGCAGCGCGGTGATGGTGTTATAGACCAGAAAAAGTCCCAAGATCAGCGCCAACACGGCCAGGATACCCATAATGAAGAAGATGCCATCCATCGTATCCTGGAAAAAGTGCTTGGCCGGACTGGCGACGCGGCCACCGCCCGGCGCGAAACCGCCTGATTCGACGCCCTGTTTCTCCAACTTCGCTTGAAGCGTATCGGCAATCGCTGTCACCCGAGCTTCATCCCACTGATCGGCATCAGCCAGGATGCGATTATAGTTGCGCTCGCCGAGTAGATCGGCAAAACGGTCACGCGTGGTATAGAGTTGGAGATTGCCGCCAAAGCTGGGGGGTTGCACATTCGGATCATAGAGGACGCCGCCAATGGTGACCGTGGTTTCCTTTTTGCCGATGCGCAGATAGAGGGCGCGCCCTGGCTGAAGGCCAAAGACCGTGTCGGCGCCCTGACCCATGGCAAAGGCTTTCTTGTGAGGCCACTCCCCGCTCAATAGCTCCACCTTGGCAAACTTCTGCTGGGTATAGTCCGCACGCGCCGTCAGGCCGGCTGCCCCCCAGGGATCAGTGGGCGTCAGGCGCCACTCGACTGTACCTTGCTGAAACCCTTCCACTTCGTGGATGCCGTCCACATGTTTCAAGGCGCTGATCGTCGCATCATCCACGCTGGGATAGTTCCAGAGGTAGATCATCGCCGGCGAAGAGGTGCGCCAGATCGCTTCCATGCCGGCCAGCATGAAATCCCTGGCGCCGACAATCATGCCAATGGCAAAGGCGCCCATAGCGATGATCAACACCACTTGGGCGGTGCGTCCCTTGTTTTCCCACAGGTCGGCCCAAAGCTTGTCCCACAGCACGCCCACATTTACCTCTCCTCCCGCCAATCGCCGCAAATCCACCCCGTCCGCTTTATGCGCGTGCCATCGTATCCACAATCTGGCCGTCAATCATGGTGACCTGGCGCGGCACCTCCTGGGCTAATTCCTTGTCGTGGGTGACGACCAGCATGGTTTTGCCTTGAGCGACCAAGCCATGAAAGAGGTCAAAGACCTTGTGTGCGGTGGCCGTATCGAGATTCCCGGTCGGCTCATCGGCGACGAGCAGCGGCGGGTCATTGGCCAGGGCGCGCGCAATGGCGGCGCGCTGTTGTTGCCCACCGCTGACCAGGCCAGGCAGTTTATACGCCTGGTCGGCCAGACCGACCAATTCCAGCAGGTGCAACGCGCGTGCCCGCCGCTCTTTGGGCGTATATTGACCGGCCAGATCCATCGGTAAGATGACATTCTTGAGCAACGTGAGCGCCGGCAAGAGCTGAAAAAATTGGAAGATAATCCCCACCTGTCGGCCCCGCCAGCGCGCCAGTTCATTTTCATTCATGGTATGCACCGGCTGTCCCAGCACCAGCACTTCACCCGTGCTAGGGTGGTCGATGCCGGTGATCATGTTGAGCAAGGTGGACTTGCCGCTGCCCGACGGCCCAACGATGGAGACAAACTCGCCGACGCCGACCTGGAGCGAAACCCCTTTGAGAATGGTGACTTCGGCCTCGCCGACCGCAAAGCGCTTGACCACGTTCTTTAGCTCGACCACTGTTTCATGGCGACTGGCGTCAGTCATTTGCGCCCCTTTCCACCGACCGTCATTACTTCACCGAATGAAAATGAGTTTATACCGGTCAAACCTTAGGGCACAGTGAGCGAGGCGATGATCATCTCCCCCACGCGCTGCTCTTTACCATCCAAGCTGACGCCTGCCTGGCAGTGGGCGCCGGTGTGACCGAAGATGAAGCCAAATTCCAGATCACCCCGCTGTAGATTGACGACGCCTTCCCGCTCATGGTACCAGATGGCATCGACCTGCCCGCCTGGGCAAACGAAGAGCAGGCGTTGCGCCGGTTGACCGGCGATCATTAGCGTACCCTGGGCCCTAAACTCGCCTTCACCCACCCCAGTCAGCCATAAAAGAACTTCCTCCCCTGCACGACGATAGGTCATCCGGATGTTTAGCGTTGCGGCAACATCCTGTGGATGCAGGTTGAGTAGATGGCCGTTTAGGAGCGAATCGCCAGTCGTGCTTTCATCAACAACCCAATCGGGCGGCAAGCGTAGGGAGAACCCATAGGTGTTATTCGTATAGCTCCACCAACCCTGATCATCGGCTGGGACAATCGGCAGCGGTGTCGGCAATGCCCCCGGTGTGGCAGCGGAACCGGCTGACGCACCGGGTTTGCACTCGCCGCGGTAATAAGCCCACTCATCACACTCGCTGCCATCGGCAAAGACACAGACGCCCGCTACCCCACCAGCGGCGTCTTGTCTAAACACAAGCTTGCCGCCATGTTGCTCACAATAGACCGAAGCCGGATTGGGCATGGTCGCGGCTGGGGGTTCGCTAGTCGGCGCGCGAAGGCAAGCTGCCGAAAAGAGAAGCGCGCCCAGCAGGAAAATGGTCAACAAACCTTGGCGAAGCATATACCCTCCCTTCGCTGAGCCTACTGATGAATCACTGTAGACCCACGGTTATGAGTATACACGAAAAACTCCACCGCTGTACCACCCAGCAGTGGAGTTGAACGCCTAGTCAAGCGGGCAGTTTGTGTTGTTGGCGCCTGCAAGCTCACCACTTGCGTTACGCGGCCGGAAACGGCACCTGATACCGTTGCCCCAGTTTCGTCAGTTCATCCGCCAACCCGGCTTCGATAGGAATCCCCGTTGCCCGCCGCTGTGCCCGCTGTAAACCTTCGATCTGGCCGGGGTAGTAGACCTGGTCAAACCCCGCAGCCGGTTCCAGCGCAGTCATCTCTTGCACCATCGCGCCCAGGTTTTGTTTGAAGAGCGCCAGCGGGAGAAAACGGTTCACATCGATTGCCATGAGAAAGTGACCCAGGTGACGGGGCGCGTCTATCTCGGCGTACATACGATTGATATGCGGCCCCCACGGCATTCCGGCCAGCAGACTGCAAAAAATGTCGATCACCATCGCCAACCCGCTCCCTTTCGGCCCTGCCGCCGGGTGAATGCCGGCCACCGCCCGCGGGTCAGTCGTGGGGTTGCCCTCGGCGTCGAGCGCCCAGGTATCGGGGATGGGGCGCCCTTCGACGGCGGCCAGCGCGACCTTGCCGTAGGCAATCGAGGTGGTCGCCATGTCCAGCACCACGGGAATGCCGTCGGTGGGGAAGCCGAAACAGATGGGGTTGGTGCCAAAGAAGGCTTTGCGCGCGCCATGCGGCACCAACATGCGGTCGGTGGCGGTCATGCTGATGCCGGCAAAACCGGCTTCGACCATGCGCAGGACATAGAAGCCGGCCATACCAAAATGGCTGGAGTTGCCGACCGCCACCAACCCCGTCCCCGCCTCAGCGGCCAGCTTCATGGCGTGGGTGGTGGCGTGATAGGCGACAACATGGCCCAAACCATCGCCGCCGTCAAGCAGACCCATGGCCGGCGCGGTTTGGGTAAAGGTCACTTCTGGACGGGCCTTGATCGTGCCGTTTTCCAGCCGACGCACATAGTGGGCCAGTCGCACGACGCCATGCGAGTCGATCCCGGAGAGATTGGCCATTACCAGACAGTCGGCTACAATCGCCGCATCGTCCGCCGGCACGCCAACCGCGGTCAGCACATCGATCACAAAGCGTGTCAGCTTGGGTTCTGGAATTAACATTGGATTGCTCGCCATTCCTACCAACTCCTTTCTTATCGTAGGCCTAACTATGGAGGCTACACCGGCGTCAGCACAATTTTGAGGCCGTCCCGCCGCTCAAAGGCGTCGAAGGCGGCTTGCCATTCGGTGATGGGCAGGATCGCCGAGACCAGCGGGCGGGTCTGCACCTGACCGGAAGCCATCAATTTGAGCGCTTTGCGCCAGGCGCTGGGCAAGTGAGCAAAGCTGCCATGCACTTCCAGCTCTTTGTAGCAGACCAGATCGAGATCCAAGGTAACGGGCTTGCCAAAGAGACCGACCTGACCATAGCGCCCCCGCCGCCGCACGAGCTTGAGACAGCTTTGGGCCGAAGCGCCGACACCGGCACACTCAAAGACGACATCGGCGCCGACACCGTCGGTCAGGTCGGCAATCGTTTGTTGGGTTGTCCCCTCTTCCACATTGAGCGCCAGGTCGGCGCCTAGGGTTTGGGCCATGACGAGACGCGCGGCATCGGCGCTCGTCCCTAGGACGACCACCTTGGCGCCGGCGGCTTTGACTACCTGGGCCATGAGCAGCCCAATCGCGCCGGGACCGGAGACAATGACCGTCTCGCCCGGTTCTACATGGGTGCGTTCCAGCGCATGAACACAGCAGGTCAGCGGTTCACTCAGCGCGCCGGCGATCAGATCGACATTGGCGGGCAGGTGGTGAATATTGTGGGCCGGCACGAGGACATATTGGGTAAAGCCGCCATGCACCCCGCTGCCAATCGACTTGCGCTGTGGACACAAGTTGGGCAAGCCGGCGCGACAGAAGTCGCATTGCTGGCAGACCGAGAAATAGGTCTCACAGGTGACGCGATCCCCCGCCTGACAATTGGTCACGCCGGCGCCAATCTCCGCCACAATCCCGGCCACTTCATGCCCCATGATGACCGGCGGATTGGAGGCATACTCGCCGTGATAGATATGAATATCGGTCCCGCAGACGCCGGTCGCTTTGACTTCAATCAGTACATGGTTAGGCCGGATGACAGGCATGGGCACCTCCAAGAGTCCCACATGACCGTCGCCCGGAGCGAGTTTGGCAACACCTTTCATGGTTCTTCCCCCCGTTGAATCAATTCAGCAAGCGCATTGCATATCAGCAGTTGGCATAGTGTACCACAGAATGGCCGCACCGACACCGGCTATTTGGATAAGCCGCGCCCTGGTCGGCTGGGGAGTTTCCGCATGTGCTACTTCATGCGATTCGCCCTTCGCAGTCAGGTGTGATAAAATGAAGATCATTCTTATAGCAGAAGGAAATTCAGATGACTTACCGTGTTCTCCTGCGCAAAGAACCGACCGACGGTTATGTTGCCACCGCCTTAGACTGGCCCCATTGCCAGGTGGCGGCGTCCACGCGTGAAGCGGCGCTGGCGCAAATTCAGATCGCCATTGTTGATCTGCTGACAACCGGCGAAATTGTCGATCTGGAAATCCCCACGCCCATAATTCCCGCGCCTTATGCGGATACCTTCGGCATGTTCCGGGATGATCCAACCTTTGCCGCGTTTGTCGAAGAAGTCAACCACTATCGCCACGAGCGCAATCAAGTCGCAGTTGACGAATAGACTATGTATCTTCTTGACACCGACCACGCCACTTTGTATCAGCAAGGCCATGCCGAACTGGGACGACGGCTGGCGCAACTCCCACCGAATCAGTTGACGACTTCTGTCATCACCTATGACGAACAAGTATCAGGGCGTTTAGCTGTTGTTCATAAGGCACGCAACCACCAAGAGCGTATTCATGCCTATTACTTGGTTGCAACGGACACTTCAGTTTTTCTGCCGAATGCCGGTGCTGCCTTTTGATGAAGCCGCTGCCGCCGTGTTTCAACAACTCACGGCAGCAAAATTGCGGATCGGTACACAAGATCTGCTCATTGCTTCTATCGCCTTGGCGAATGAGATGTCGCTCCTTACGCGCAATTTGCGTGACTTTCAGCGCGTCCCTGGCTTGATTTTGGAAGATTGGTCTACCCCGCCAAGCTGACAAGAAGTCACTACTTGTTCGCCTTCTTGACTTGCGCTGACTTGCTATGACAACGGCAAAGCGCCAGCAACCCGGCAAGCCAACCAACCTTCTTATTGGCTAAATTCCGTCGTCTCATAGCGAATGCCAGGGAAGGTCACATTCGCCGGCGCCAGCGCCTCGGCGGCTGCGCTGTCGCCTTTCAACTCGGCCAACAGGAACGCCGTGACGAAGTGGTTGATCAGATCGTGGGCGCGGTTCATATCCCAGACCGCATCGGAACAGGTATAGTAGAAGCCAGCACCCACCATGCCCGGACAGGCGGCGCAGGCGTTGCCAAAAATCATGTGGTCGGCGTTTTCAAAGAGGACGCGAGTCTTATCAGGACCTGGCAACTGCTTATAGGGTTGCTGATAGGCAAGCGCAGCCCCGACAATGCTGTCTTTCGTGCCGTACAAAAGCATGACTGGTCGCTTCATTCCAGCAAGCCCATTATTGCCGAACAGGCTGACGGCCGGGGCGCTCGCCACTACGACATCAATACGCGGGTCACGCCAGTCGGGCCATAATCCAGCCGGCACGGCGTCGAGTCCGGCCAAGCTTGCCATCTCTGCCAGGTGGGCAGGGTAGTACTTGCAGTCGTTGTCTTGCGGGTAGGCTTGGCAGAAGCCGGCCTGCCATTCGGTCAGGTTTAGCCGTGCGCCCCCCAACGCCAACGCCGTCTTCCCACCCATTGAGTGACCAGCGGCAGCGACATGGGTCATATCGATCAGGCCAGCCCATTCACCTGGGCGGGCGGTCACGGTTTCGGCAAAATCCAGCAGACGCACCAGGTCGCGTGGCCGGCTGATTTCGCTCTTGTAGGTGCATTGGAAGAGGGTTCCCCAGTTATCCTCGTGTACCGGCGCCATCACAACAAAGCCGTGCGACGCCAGATGTTCTGTGAAGAAGCCGGCAATGGCCGGGAAGCACCAGGCGCCGTGCGAATAGAGCACCAGCGGGTAAGGTTTATTCGCCGGATCTGGTGCGGCATTGTGCAGGGCGCACCCACCCGTGGAGAAGCCGGTCGTCGGAGAGGCGAGGAAGTCCATCGGATAGGTGACGATTTCTGCGACCCCTTCTGGTTTCAAGGCCGGATACCAGACCATCACCTGTAGGGGTCGCTCGCCCGCTTTGGTTGCTTTGACCACCAGTTCGCGCACCCCCACGGCATACGGCCCGCGCTGCCCATAGGTCGGCGCGTCTGGGCGCAAGCCGTGTGGCGGTTGCACCGTTGGTGGCGGCGGCTGCGTGATCGGCTGGCAGGCGCTAAGAATCAGCGCCGCCAGCAACAAAATGGTGAACAAACGATTGATGCGTACCATAGTTGATACTCCTTGCGGTTGCGATTGACCGCTGTTAACATGTGGCTACAGCGGATTGTAAACCCGTCATAGCCACACCGTTGTTGCGCCACGACCTCACTGTGGGTTGATCCCAAGCAAGGTATACAACACATCTACTGCCGCCAAGCAAGCGGGGTACAGACCTGTGGGCGGCGGATCGACCAGCCAATTGCTCATAATAACGATACCAACATTGTCGTTTGGTGCTAGTTCGATCTGGGCGTTATAACCATTGCCCCCACCCGCATGACCAACCACCCGATGACCAGCGGCTTCGCCGGTGAACCAGCCTAACCCATATTGCTCATAGGCCGGGCCGAAGTGCGCTCCCAAGGTGTCATACCAACCGGTTGTGATCGCACCGTGCCAGAGGGCGTCAAAGCTCTCCGGTTGTAGTATGCGCACACCATCGAGTTCGCCGCGGTTCAAGCTCATCATGATGAACCTGAGCATGTCATCACAGTTAGCGTACAGCAGCGCCGCTGGCGCTTCGCTGCGTAGGAAGAAGAACGGCTCATTGACCACCGGCGCGCCGTCCGCCCCTGTAACATGTTCACGGGCCAGTTGTTCTGAGAGTACGTCCGCCCTGTTCCAAACCGCGCTGGTCATTTTGAGCGGTTCAAAGATGAACTTTTTCATGTACGCATCATAGGGAAGACCGGAAGCTTTGCCGATAATATCCGCCAAGAGCGTATAGTCGAGATCGGCGTAGTTGTAGCTTGATCCCGGTGCAGCAATCAGCGTATCATTGTTCAGGGTGCGGACATACCATTCCATGGCGGCGCCATAGTCAACAGGTTCTTCGGCAGCCTTTGCCACCGCTTCATTGCGAAAATCATCAGTCAACCCGGCGGTGTGATTGAGTAACATGCGTACTGTCATCTCCTCATAGCGCGGATCGGCCATTGTGAAATAGGGCAGATACGTTGTGACGGGCGCATCCAGGTCCACCTTGCCCTGCTCCACTAACTGCATCACGGCGATGGCTGTCAGGCTCTTCGCGATCGAGCGTTGGCCGAAGATCGATTGCGGCGTTACGGCGCGCTCCGTTCCTTTCTCAAGTACACCGAAGCCCTTGCGATAGACGACCTGGCCGTCTTTGGCAACACACATGGCATAGCCCGGGACTTCACTGGCTTGCATCCACTCTTTGACAATCCCCTCGATTGTAGCAACAGTAGGCTCATCCAGTGTCCCAACGCTGAGTTCGGCTTTTGCTTCTGCTTGCGCACCATAGCCACTCGATTGATATTGGATGCCAGAGAAGCTAACATTCTCTGGTGCAAGTGCCTGAGCCGCTTCGCCGTCACCCTTCAATTCGGCCAGCAGGAAGGCCGTGGCAAAATGGTTGACCAGGTCATGAGCGCGCGCCATATCCCAGACGGGATCGGAGCAGAACATGGAAAAACCTAACGCTACGAGACTCGGCGAGTCTACGCAATTGGCGCCGAACACCATATGCTCAGCATGATCGAAAACGACTTTCGCTTTGTGTTCAGCACGGATGCTTTCATAGGGTGCAGCCCGCTCAAAGGCCGGATCAACCGCCGTTTCACCCGAACCAACCATGAACATGACGGGAACTTGGATCGACTGCATCCCTTCACTGCTGAAAGGAATCGTTGGGCCGGCCAGAGGGATGACGGCACGGATGCGTTTATCTAATCGCGACGGCCATAGATCCTTCGGCGCTTCGGGCAGACCGGCGAAGGCAGCCAGATCCGCCTCATGGTTGAGGATGTCAGTGCAAGCCCATTCGTTCAGTTTAGCGCCATCAGGGTTTGCGGCACACCAGGCGCGCGCCGCGCTGAGATCCCAGCGGGCGCCCGCAACTTCCAGACCAGTTTCGCCACCCAGCGACCAGCCAGCGATGCCAACGGCGGTCGTGTTGATCATGCCCGCCAGTTTTTCACCAGAGGCAGAGAGACTTTCGGCAAAATCGATCTCACGCGTCACCTCCTGCGCACGGCGAATCATGGCCTGCCACACCAACGGGCCAAAGGTGGTGCTCCAGTTGTCCTCATGGTCGGCGGAGATGACCACAAAGCCACGCGAGGCCAAATGTTCGGTCAAATACGCCAGTTCTTGCGCAAAAGACCAGTGCGCATGGGTGTAGACCACCAACGGATAGGGACCGCCACTACTATCAGGCGGCGCATTGAGCAGCGCATGACCGATGACCGAGAATGGTGCAGTCTCGCCGCGTTGGAACTGCTGTTCGTAGACGATTTTGGTCGTTGCCCTGTTGGGATTCTGGGCCGGATACCAGACGCTCACGAGCAGTTCGCGGTCGTGTTCCGCCTTGGCAGGAATAGTGAAATAGCGAACGCCCACCGCATACGGCCCGTCAACCGCATAGGGCGGCGCATCAAAACGCAAGCCGTGTGGCGGCGGTGCTTCCGACGCAGTGGGGCGTGTGATCGGTTGGCAGGCACTGAGGATCAGCGCCACCAGCAACAACATAGTTAACAAGCGATTTACGCGTACCATAGTTGATTCTCCTTGCGGTCGTCGTTGACCGAGAACAACATCAATGCTTACAAAGCCAGCTGAACTTTCATCGCCGGGACGAGGGGCTTGGTGTACAATCTTCCGGGAAGATCGGCCTTTCGATCAGATCGTTTCCGCTAATCTTCCCGGACGTTCGGTGAGATCAGTCAAGTCGAAGATGGCCCAGTCAACCGCCCTGGCTATTGACCATACGCCGTTGTCTCATACTGGATGCCCGGGAAGGTCACATTCGCCGGCGCTAGCGCCTTGGCCGCTTCGGTGTCACCTTTCAGTTCAGCCAGCAAGAACGCCGTCGAGAGGTGGTGGATCAGATCCAACCCACGATCCTTGTCCCAAACCGGATCGAAGCAAAACCATGGCCCATAGAGAGTTTCTTCCATCCAGGGAAAGCTCTCGCAGGTGGGTGTGGTAATAGTATGTTCGGCGCCCTCAAACGTCACAAGCGTCTTCCGTGCGCTGGAAGCATAGTCATAGGCCGGTCTAACGCCCCAGTCATAGGGCGTAGCTGTGTCGGCAGTACCGCCGATTGCCATCATTGGGATCGTGATCTTGGCCAGGCCAGCCTTGTCGAACAAATACGAATCACTCGCCATCGGGACAATCGCCGTCACCCGCGGATCGCCAAACGACGGCCATAGACCGTCAGGCATGGAATCCAACCCGGCGCGAGCCGCCATATCCGCCTCCTTTGGCACTAGAGGTTGACAAAGGAACTGGTTTGGATCGTTTTCGGGAAGCGCCGCACAGCGGGCATTGTAGGCTGCCAGATCATACTGTGCGCCTGCCAACGTCAGCGACGTATACCCACCATAGGAATGACCGACGACCGCCACCTGTTGCATATCGATCAACCCTGCCATATCGCCATCTTTTGCAGTCAGGCGTTCGGCATAGTCAAGCGCCTGTTTGATGTCGCGTGGCCGGTCAATCGACGCGCGCCACAGATCACTCCACTCCGGATCCAAGTGTTCTGTGTGTTCGGGGGCGAGGACGACGAAGCCATAGGAAGCATAATGTTCGACGATGGTGCTGTACCACGCCGCACTGGCGCTGAAGCCATGCGAGAAGATCACCAGCGGATAGGGGCCAGCCGCCGCATTCACTGCTGCATCGCGGAGTGCCTGCCCATAAACCACCGTAGGCGACTTAACCTCCATTCCTGGCACCTTCAGCGTGATCGCGTAGGTAATCTCTTCCTTCACGCCCTGCGGGTTGAGCGCCGGATACCAGAGACCCACTTCCAACGGATGCTCTGTGCCTTCGCCAATCACCAGCGACCGATAGCCGACCCAATACGGGCCATGTTTGGCGTATTCGGGTGCATCCGGTCGCAGCCCCACCGGCGCCGGCGCCAGCAGCTTTTCCACTGGTCGAATCGGCTGGCAGGCGCTGAGGATCAGCGCGGCCAGCAACAAGATGGTGAACAAACGATTGATGTGTTTCATAATCGATTCTCCTTTCGTCTGAACCCTACGTGCTAAGGTGAAGTGACTTGCGCTTGTCGAGCCGCCGCCACAGCGTTACCACGTTGACACCGATAAAAGCGGCCAAGTCGCTGGACGGCGGCGCCGGCAACGCGCTGGTAACGGCCAGTGGGTTGGGTACGGTGGACGCCGGCCTGATGGCAGACAGCGGTTCACAACTGGTTACCAGCAGAAGCAATAGCGCCAGTAAACGTTTGCTTGTCCACATAGCCATTTCCTGACCACATTCGCAGGATCTCCCATCTTCACATTGATTGCTCACGGCATCAACCGCAACAGCCAAAGACCACCCAACGGCTGCATGACATAAATCGCCCCATTTGCGCTCACCACTTGATAAGCGCCGTCACAGCTTTGGTGACTGGCGACTTCGACCAAGTGCAACGGGTCGCGGATGTCCAGCACCCGCAGCCCGCGATCGCCATCTGCCACCAGCAGATAGGGCCACTGCACAGCCAAGTCGCTTGCCTCGCCCGGCGTGTCATAGTGGCTGACCAGGCGCGGCGCCGTCGGATCGGTGACATCGACAACAGCCAGCCCTTGTTCGCCAATGGCGAGATAGGCATAGCCGCCAACCACGGCAATTTTCCGGATGAGCTTCGGCGACGGGTAGACGCCAACCTGAGTGAATTTCCCCTGCTCACCAATCGCCAGCAACCGCATGCCGGCATCTTTATGGACAAGGTAGGCCACCGACCCGTCAACCGCCATACTGTTGGCATAACCAAGGGCCGGATAGGCCACGACCGGCGTGAGATGGGTCGGATCGGTGCGATCCAGCACCCACAGATTGCCGTCCGGGTCGCTGACATAGAGATAGGCGCCGGCGGCCGTGATCGCCCAGGCGCCCGGGAACGGGTAGAAGGCGACCACCGGCGACGTCGCCGGATCAGCCAGATCGATGACCCCAATGCCGCCATCGACCGTCACATAGAGATAGTCATCGGCAACGACCAGGTCGTTAATCTCACTGCGCAGGAGATGGCCGGCGATGGTATGCACCTGCGTCGGGTTGGTCAGCGCAACCTGATGGAGACTGCCGGCAAAACCGCCGGCCACATAGGCAAAGGTGTCACTAACGGCCAGCTTGTAGCTAAGACCCAGCGGTGTAAAGACGCCAACCGTGGTTAGCGCTTGAGGATTGGTGGCGTCAAAGATGCGCAACCCTTCATCACAGTCGATGGTATAAAGATAGCCACCCGCGGCAACGACTGCTTTGGTCAAGCCGCCGAGCGGGTAGGCGCCGATGTCGATGGCTTTGGCCTGATCGCCAATTTGCCAAACATGCAACCCGGGCCAACCGGTGGCGAGATAGACAATATCGCCGACCACCGCAATATCGCCAATCCAATTGAGCGGCGTAGCAGGACGAATGGCGCGGGGGGCGGCGGCTGATGCCAACGGTTTCACCCAAAGCGTCTCTTTGTTGCCAAAGTATAGCGCGCCATCAACGATCAGCGGGCCGTAACTCAGCCCTTGAACCACCAGCGTCTCCAGCACGATCGGCTGGGTTGGCTCGCTGATCTCCAAGCGCTGAAAGCCATCATTGCTGACGACGTAAAGTTCATTGGCCGCCGTCGCCAGGCCCGTGATCCGCACAGCCAGGCGGTTGACGCTGACGATCGTGGGCTGGGTCGGGTTGGCCAGCGCAATGGTATAGAGATCGCCGCAGATCGCGACGTAGGCGTAATCCGGCGTTGTTACCACCACCGAGCCTGTGTCCGGCAAAGCCAGGACGTTCACCAGCACGGGGTGGGCTGGCTCGCCGATGTCCACCACGGCAAAGCTGTTGCGGCCGACTACATAGGCATAGCGCCCGGCCAGGGCAATGTCATTGGCCGGGATCGGCAATGCCGCTACCCACTGGGGCTGGGCCGGGTCGGCAAGATCGAGGACGACCAGTTCGTAACTTAAGCCTAGCAAGGCATAGTGGTCGCGCAGCGCCACGGTGATGGCTGCGCCGCTGATATGCCCCAGCACTTGGAGGTTCACGTTACTATCGGTCGCTGCCGGCGCAGCAGTGGACGCCGGCCCCAAGGGCGACGGCAAAAGACAGCTACTCGCCAGCAGCATTAGCGGGAGAAACCAGCCAAACCAGCGTTTCATCGTTCGTCTCCGTTCGCCATGAATCAGGTGCGCGGCACTGACCAACATCGATTCCGATCAATAACTTGCCCCTGGTCAGTGCCACGCACCAGGGCAGTTACGCCAACTCAGCGGGTGGACCAGACCGCCGTCATCCCATCAATACAACTGGCGTCGGGCGGAACCAGCGGGTTGGCCCAAAATTGGTCGGTCAAATAGAGACCGCACAACGAGCCGACCACGGCATGACCCACCGGCAGGACAAAGTGATAGCTGTGTGACAACGTCGTCGCCAACGGCTGGCTCAGGTAGGGCGGCAGCGCACAATCATAGGCGCCGGTCAGGAGCAATGTCGGGATGGCGCTGGCCGGCAACGGTGTCACAAGCGCCGCCGGCGCCGCTCCCGCTTGCCAAAAAGTGCAGGCATCCAACATAAAGTCGGCATAGGCGACCAACGAGGGATGGACATTCGCCTGCTCCGCACAGGGGGCGCAAGGGGTCAACCCCTGGTCAACCGCCATTGTCAGACCGGCCGTATAGTTGCAGAGCGTTGAGTAGTAGAGACCATAGGCCGCGTCTTGGGTCAAGCGGCTGGCCGGCGTCGCCTGGGCCGCGGCGTAGGCCAGCCAGCGCAGGGCCGGCCCCTCATAGTTGCCGGCAAAGGCGGCTTCGATCTGCCGGGGCAAGGTGCTGATCATCCCCTGCTGTAATTGGAAGAAGAGATGGTTCAAAAAGAGCAGATCATCCACCACCACGGACGCGGACACGTCGGCAACCGTCACCGTCATGGTGACAGGGTTGCTGTGGAGGCGATCCAAAACGGCATAGAAGTGGGTCGCCACTTCCGGGTAGGCGGCCTGACAGGCGGCATCAGCAGTACAGCCGGCCAGCAGGGCCGCCACGCCGCTCTGGAGGCAGCCCGGCTTCTCTTGCACCAGATCCACCCCTGGCGGCAGCACCGAATCGAGGACGACACTGCGCACCGTCGCCGGATACAGCCGCATGACCGCCGTCGCCAACAGCGAGCCATAGGAGAAGCCATAGAGGTTGACCTGGTCATAGCCCAACGCCAGCCGCAGATCATTGACATCCGCTGCGCTCTCGGCCAGGGTATAGGCCGCCAGGTTGATCCCTTGTGCGGTCAACCGTTCGTAGCAGCGGCGGAGGCCCTTGGTTTCCGCCGCCATGCCTTCGTCGTAGCGCATGGTCGCCACCGTCGCCGCCGGCAGCGCTGTCTCCGGGCAGTAGAGCGACGGCAGCGCGAAGCCCGTCCCCCGCTGGTCAAAGTAGATCACCATGCGCTTGGTGCGCCAGACTTCGCCGATTACCTCATAGAGCATACTCTCCAGCAGCGGCTGGCCGGGGCTGCCGGGGCCGCCGTTGAGCAGGAGGATCGGGTCGGGCAGCGGCGTTGGGTTGGCGCTGTGCAGGATCACCACATGCAGCCGGATCGTTTTGCCCGTCGGCTGGCTGCGATCTTCCGGCACAACCAGGTAGCCGCAGGTCACATTGGCGCCCGCCGGGATGCGATAGAGACAGGCTGTGCGCAGGAAATAGGGCGCTGCCGGCTCCTTTGCCACCGGCAGTGATTCAGCGGTTGCCGGTTGAATCGGCAGGCAACTGCTACTCAACCCAAGTAGGCATAAGAGCAGGAAAAGAATACGGATTGAGCGTAACATGCGCCATCCTCCTTTGGTCAAGCGACCGGAACGAAACCTGCACAACGACAGCCGGGACAGCGTCGATGAACTTGCGTTCGTCGGAGAGCGATGCGACCATGATACGCATGCAGCCAGGGGTAGGGGTGTGTACGCTGCCAATTTGGCATCCATGCACGCGCGCCGGTGGGTGATGCGTCAGGTAGATTTCTGCTATCTTTAGTTTACATCAAAACAACGAGACAAAAATCCGCCAATCGACCAGGAAGGGAACCGGTCAAATGGGCAGTTGTGCAAGGTACTCTCCTCCGCAAAGAAGCAACGAATGGCTACGTTGCCACAGCCCTAAGCTGGCCTTATTGTCAGATCACAGCGCCGACGCGTGAAGCAGCCTTGGAACAGATTCAGGCCGCCATCACAGACTTGCTCACAGCAGGCGAAGTTGTGGATCTGGAAATACCAACACCAATCATTCCGGCCGCCTATGTTCATACCTTTGGGATGTTCCAGGATGACCCAACTTTTGCGACCTTTCTGGCAGAAGTCAACCACGATCGCCAAGAACGTAATCAAATCCCGGTTGACTGACACGCTACCGATAACACCCACCCCAACACGTTCATTCCGCCGGTGCGATCCCGGCAATCTGCGCCATCACCTCTTCAAAGACCGGCACCAGGGCAAAGGCTTCGTCAAAGGTGTCCACCCGGTTCGCCATGATGACAATCCCCATGTTCTTCGCCGGGAAGATCAATTGATAGGAGATATAGCCCAGATTCGTGCCGCCGGTTCCCATAACCGGTTCGCCATAGAGGTCGCCCATATACATGCCCAAGCCGTAACTGGCCCAGGCCGAGAAGTATTCGCCCAGACCGGTTTCCGGCACATGGACACGCCACATCTCCTGGTGGGTTGCCGGCTGGAGAATTTGCACGTCGGCGAGCGCACCCTCATGCAGATTCGTCACCATCCAGCGCGCCATGTCGGCAACGCTGGTGTAGAGATGGGTGCTTGGTGCATTGGCACGACTATAAGGAAAGACCGTGGCCTTGACAATCCTGCCATCGGCGCCCGTCACATGAGGCCGCGCCAGCAGCGTTGGGTCGGCGGCGCGCAATGCAAAGGTGCTGTCGTTCATACCCAGCGGCAGGAAGATATGGTCGCGCACATACTCCTCGAACGGTTGGCCGGAAACTTCACCAATCAGGGCGCCCAACACGTTGTAGGCCAGGTCGCTGTACGTGAACGGCCCCTGCCCCGGCGCATAGAGCAATTCCATGTCGCTGAGGCCACGCACCATCCGCTCATAGCTGGCGGCGTCGTACTCCGGCGTCAAGCTGCGGGCATACGCTTCCATCGAGTCGAGTGCCAACGCCGTCATGCCCGACTGGTGGGTCAGGATCTGCCGGATTGTAATGGCCGGGTAACGGGCGTCCTTGAGCTGGAAGTAGGGCAGATATTTCACCAACGGATCATCGAGCTTTAGCTTACCCTGCTCCACCAATTGCATGATGGCCGTGCCGACAACCTGCTTGGAGATCGACCCTTGCTCAAAGAGGCTGTGTTCGGTCATGGGTCGGCCACTCTCGACATCGGCGACGCCAAAGCCACGGGTATAGGCCACTTCGCCATTCATGACGATGCCGATCGCCATGCCGATTTGCCGCTGTTCTTGCATCACCTGATCCATCAGCGTTTCAATTTTGGCAATTAACACCGGATCAAGCGTGCTTGGGGCAACCGGTGCCGGTTTGTTCAAGGCGACAAACGGCTGCGGCGGCGGTAACGCCTGTTCTATTTGCAGAGTCAGCCCAAAGCGGTCGGCATAGTCCCACAGTTCGCTGATCTTCCCACCTTGCATCTGGGCGATCATGACACCGGTCAAGGTGACAGCCTTCCCGGTCGGCGGGCCAAAGGCCACTGACGGCCCGGTGTGGGTTCCGGTGATGGTGTAGCGCGCTACCACCTGCTCGCCACTGGCGGTCGGTTCGTGGAAGGTCAACGTCGCATTGGGCAGCGCATTGCGCAGATCGGCAATGGCCGCCCGGTAGGCGTCGATCCCTGCAATATCCGGGATCGGCGGCATGTGGACAATTACATCGGGCGCCATGATGTCGGTCAAGCCGGCCACGTCACCGGCGCTGTAGGCGGCTTGCAAACGCTGGGTGACTGGCGTGCTGTCGGCGTTGCTGGTCGCCGGCACAAGGACCGGCTGGCAGGCGCTCAGAAGTATGGCAAACAACAATACGACGGTTAACAGACGATTTGAGCGCATCATCATTATCTCTCCTTTCAATCACCGTTGCTTTACAACTTTGGCGACTGTCATTGTGAAACAGGAAGTTTAGGGGAGGGTGAGACAAAACTTTGAATTTCCTTTTCAACTTCGCCATTCCAATCGGTATGACCATCCGTAGCTTGATATGACCAAGGCAAAGCCAATGGATAGCCCATTTTTTCGATATAGCACAACCGGTTGAAAACACTTTGTGTACTTGTAGCCAGTTCCGGCCATGTATCGTTATCTACAGCAGTGGCAAATTCACCAATAACCCCAGGCCACTGTATGTCAAAACTATGTTTCTCAAGATATCGTTTGCCATTGGGATAATGGTGAAATTGATTGATATCTGCAAAGAGTTTCGTCTTTCGGATCGTCTCGATTTGATTAAAGCCAATGGTAGCTTGGAAACCAGCGCGCCGAACACGGGCGATGCCTTCAACCAAGAATTCCCGCATGTTCGCTGGATTGATCGTCGGCTGCACTTCGGCTTTGTTTCCTGGATGCCAGTCGATTGTGACAAACTCTGGTTCATTCATGATTTCCCAAGCATAAATCGTGTGAGGATAATCCTTTGAAGCGATCAGCAAAGGCTCAAGTACACGGTCGAAGAAACGTGTGCGTTTCCAGCTATCTACAATCACATCACTCCGCCCTTGTTTAACCCAACCCTCGGCTACCCTTTTTCCAACCAGGCAAAAGCGAAAATCAATGAGAACAGGGATGAGTTGTAAATTTTCTAGGGTGTGTTGCCCCGTTGCGGCAAATGCTTCAAGCAATTGTCGGAAATGGGCCAAGTAAGTTTCACTCAAGAGCGGCGGATCATGAAAGCGCCACTGCCCTGGCTTTGTCGCGTCTTCTTTTGGCGCTTGCGAACCAGTACCGTAAGCTAAGCCATCAGCCAGAATAAACCAACGCACAATACGAATGCCCAATTTCTGAAAATGCAGAAGATGTTCTTCAATTTCGTATGTCCAGTTTGGATTTACATGTTTGCGCCAGTTTGGCGGCGCTTCACCAAAATCCCAACCGTAGTTAAACCATGGATAATTAACACCTACGTTCATTTTGAGCCCTCCTCGCTCAACAAAACTACCGCTAAAGCGTAACATGACCACTTTCTCTATATTACTTTGGTAGCGCTACACAATGGTGTCTCATTCTCTTGGTCACCAATGGTTAGTGTGTGATTAGCAAAAGGTGTGTTTCTATCTTCCAGGAAGCTTAGATCCATACGTTTAATCTAGCACCTAAGCTTCCCGAAAAAGATTGATCAACAACTCGATTAAACCAGTATTAGTGTTTTGTAAAAGAAGTCTTGATAGGTAAACCGTAGGTCATCGCCTCCGGCGTGACGGTCTGTTGTACTAATGTTCTGTCAACGAAGTCTTGATCGGTCGTAAAGACTAATGAAGGTTAGCGAATGGTTTCGGTAATCCTTGGAACTTGTCATGCCGGCGGCGATGACCTACAGTTACCGCTTTATTTTCGTAACGTTCATCAGTCTTTCCTACGGTCAACTTGTCAAGACTTATGTGACAAAACATTAGTGTTTTGTCAACGAAGTCATGATCGGTAGTAAAGACTTATTTTTCAGAACATTAGTTGCCCCTTTGTTGACGTAAACAGTGGAAAACTACTAAATAGAAGCCCTTACATTACGCCTTTTTCGGAGCAAATCGTGCCACGACCGTCTTTATTGCTTCTGGGCCTTCCCAAACAAGTCTGTCATCATCTACTTCAACTAAAGTGTACCCGCGAACAAGCATCTTTTCGATAAAACGGGCTACTGCATCATCTTCACGGAATTCGCGTTTCGCCCCCATTGCCTCCCATCTGCTACGCAGGGTTCCTAACAATTCTTGTCGTTGAATCGAGCTACGAAATGGTTCTGCTGGCAAGATCTGATAGTGAAAGGTCCAAGCTGTATCTCCTTCATCTCCTGTCACAGACAAATAAAGCGGCTTGCCAATTCCGTACGGTGGGTCATCGTGACACGTGTGCTCGTTAAAACCCGATCCGAGAGGATCATCTGGTGACGAACTGTCTTCTTCTACACCCCAAGCGCCAACAAAAATGGGCGATGAAAAGAGATACTCTTTTCTGATATCCCAAACATACCCATTGAGTGGCAACTTTGTATATGCATCATCGTCTGGGATTTCCGCAGACCACTGTTTTACTTGGCTATTTACAGAAAACCACATCTTCACTTCAGCGTAACTCCCGGCATCGTTCTGAATCTTTGTGAACTCAATTGCAGTGCCCCTGACTCTAAGATTCATTGCATTTGACATGGTTATCTCCTTTTATTCAACATCACCAACCGATCAAACGGTTGTTTTTCACCATCGCAAGAGTGTTTCTATTGGCTGTGAGGTAAAACAATTCATATTTACAATACCACGAGCAGATTTGACTTTATTGCCCTTTTTTGACAAATACGTTGACAACCGGCTACGCCTTTTTTGACGGCATGGCTTCCCCCGGCGACATCACTCACGCGGGCGAAGCAGCCAGCGGCATGGCGTCCGGCATCGGCAAGGCCACTTCCTCGGTACAGACAAACGCAACCAGCGCCCCAGCCGCCGGCCCGACCGGCTGGGTGGCAATGGTCTGAAACACGGGCGGCGACAGCGCAGCTTGGAGCGCTTCCAGCGAAGGAAAGTAGATCTCCGCCATCAGATGATAGGGCGGCTCCCCGGTCGGCGCCCAGATCAGCTTAGAGAGGACGCAGCGCGTCAACCCCGGCAACCGTCCCAGCAGAAACGGCACAATCTCATCGACATAGCGCTCCTCAAACGCCTCCACGTTCTCCGGTGGGGGATAGAGGACAACCAGTTTCACGACCATCGCCAACTCCACCTTTGTCATTGCCGGATGGCTACCTTTGTGCTCAGCTCCTACTTTATCAGGTCGGCGTCGCGCCAACATCGCAGGCGGCGTCGCAGAAAGCGTCGCAGACAAAATTGGTCGGCTCAATTGCTATACCTATCGGCAGCAAACTAAGGTTGGGAAGAATCAGGAGGACTCGCCTGTCACCCTGAAAGGGTCTCTAGACCACAATACCCTGGAGATTCTTTCAGAATGACAGGCGGGTCTTCCTGGTCGATTAAGACGCGTGCGGTATGAAAACCGCATTGACCGGCCCCAAAATCGCGTTCGCACATAATAGCCTTTTGTTGTATACTAGATTGTAAGCAACAACCTTACCCAGCATTCCGTCTGATTGGCACGCTGACCAGGGCATGGGAGTTTCCCCTATGACGACCTTACAGATCCAATTGTTTGGGCCGCCTCGCCTGACGCGCGATGGAACGTTAGTCCACATCGAACGGCGGCGCACACTGGCCTTTACCATCTATCTGGCATTGAGCGGCCAAGCAGAACACCGGGAACGGCTGCTGACCCTCTTTTGGCCGGAGCGCGACCCCAGCCAGGCCCGCGCCGACCTGCGCCGTACGCTCTATCAGATTCATCATCTGTTGGGCGATGGCTGGTTGACCACCGAAGGGGAGGGCATTGCCCTGCCGCCCCACCCGAATCTCTGGATCGATGTGGCGCACTTTCGCCAACGGCTGGCCGCCTGTCGCGACCACGGTCACGCCGCCGATGGGGTTTGTCCCACTTGTCTGCCGCTCTTGGGGGAAGCGGTGGCGCTCTATAGCAACGATTTCCTGGCCGGCTTTTCCCTGCCCGACAGCCCGGCCTTTGATGATTGGCAATTCTTTCAAGGGGAAGCATTGCGCAGTGAACTGGCCGGGGCGCTGGAACGGCTGGTGCAGGGCTACGCCGAGCGCGACGAATTAGCGGCGGCCATTGCCTATGCTCAGCGCTGGCTGGCGCTCGACCCGCTCCACGAACCGGTTCACCGCTGGCTGATGCAACTCTACGCCTGGGATGATCAACAGGCCGCCGCCTTGCGCCAACATGCGCGCTGTGTGCGCCTGCTGGCCGATGAGTTGGGCGTCCCCCCCGCCCCGGAAACCGAGCAACTCTATCAAGCCATCCGTTCGCGCCGGCTGACGCGCCTGCTCCCGCGGCGGCCGGCGGAGCCGGCGCGGGCGCCTATCGCCGACGGGGAGACAACGGTGGACGAGATCCGCCTGATCACCGTCCTCAGCGCCGGCTTGAGCGCCACGCCGCTTGATACGTTGGCAACGGCGACCGAACAGTTGCTGACAGTAGTGCAGGAAAGCAGTGGGCCGCTGGGCGGTCAGGTGGAGCGCGTGGTCGGGGAAGAACTGCTGGTCTTCTTTGGCGTCGAGCAGGCCCATGAAGATGACGCGGAACGGGCCGTGCGCGCCGCCCTAGCGCTGCAACAGGCCGCGCTGGCGCAGGATCTCGCCATCCACATCGGCATTGCGACCGGGCTGGCCTACTGCCGGCGCCAGGGGCAGGGCGCAACCGCGGCACGCACCGTGCTGGGGCCGGTGGTCACGCTGGCGACGCGCCTGCGTAATGAGGCCGCCGTAGGCCAAACCATTGTTGGCCGCCAAACCTACCTCGCCACGCGTGGGCTTTGTGCCTATGCCGAGACGACACTGACCTTGCCGGGGCAGGCGTCACCCTTGGCCGCTTATACCATCGTGCGTCGCCATCCCCAAAGCAGCAAAGCCCGCGGCCTCGAAGGTCGCCAGGCGCCGCTGGTGGGGCGCACAAACGAGATCAACCACCTCCGCACGGCCCTGACCCAGGCCGTCAACGGCGAAGGCCAAATTGTCATCATCAGCGGCAGCGCCGGCGTCGGCAAATCGCGCCTGGTGGCTGAACTCAAAGAAACCGTGGACACACATGTAGAGAGTCCTCAGTCTCTAGTCTCCCATCTCCAGTCTCCAATTCTCTGGCTGGAAGGCCGCGCCTTGGAATTTGCCAGTGGCGTCAGCTATGCGCTCTTTGCCGATCTGCTGCGGGATTATTTACAGGATGGGGAAGAGCAGGCGTTGGCGACCCATTTGGCGACGGCGTTGCAGGCGTTGACGGCGCAGGGGGCGTTGACTCCTGACGAGGCGCTGGAGATCGGGGCATTGGTGGGGCGATTGCTGGCCGTACCGGCGACCGATGGCTGGGAGGAGCGGTTGGCCGGGGTGAATCCCAATCAGGTTCGCCAACGCACCTTTGCCGCCATTCAGCGGTTGGTGACGGCGCTGGGGCACGGTCGGCCGGTCGTGCTGCTTTTTGAGGATTTACAGTGGGGGGATGCCCTGTCGCTGGATCTGATTGGGGGGTTGCTGGAAACGCTGGTCGGCGCGCCCTTGTTGCTGCTCTGTCTCTACCGGCCTGAAGAACGGCAAGCCCATGAACCGTTGCTGGCGCTGGCGCAACATAAATGCGCCGAACGATTGACAACCATTCGCCTCCATGAACTGACGCCGACGCACAGTCGTCAACTGGTGAGCGCGCTCCTGGCAACCAGCAGCCTGCCGAAGGCCGTTGAACCGACCATTGTCGACAAAGCGCAAGGCAACCCTTTCTTTCTGGAAGAGATTGTGCGCGCCTATATTGATCGGGGGCTGCTCTATCGCGTGGGCGAAACATGGCAGATGGCGAGTCCGGCGCAAATCGATGCACTGCCGGCTACGGTGCAAAGCATGATCCTGAGTCGCGTCGATCGGCTGGCGCCGGCGCCCAAAACGGTTCTCCAAATCGCGGCGGTGCAGGGGCGGATCTTTCGCTTGCCGCTGCTCGCCGCCGTCGTCCCCGTGGCGCTGGATCTGGAAGCGGCGCTGGCACAGTTGACGGCGCAGAGCTTGATCTACCCCGAACGCAGCCACCCGGAGCGGGAATATTCGTTTCACCATGTCTTGACCCAAGCCGCGGTCTACTATGCCTTGCCCCAGCCGCGTCGCTGTGATCTCCACGGTCAAACCGGCGCGGCGCTGGAACAGCTCTCCGCCGCCAATCTTGCGCCCTATGTCGAGCAACTGGCCTATCATTATGAGCAGAGCGCCGTTGATGCTAAAGCCATTGCCTATCTGGTACAAGCCGGGCAAAAGAGCCAGCGCGCCTATCTGAATCAGGCAGCGCTCGCCTATTTCAACCGGGCGCTGGCGCGCAGCGCAGCCCTGGCCGATCAAACTGATCCGACCTGGCAGTTGGCCGCGCTACGGGGGTTGGGCGAAGTCTATGCCGCGCTGGGCAATCTGGCCGAGGCGGAGCCGCCCTTGCGGCAAGCGATGGCGTTGGCTGCTCGCCTGAAGTTGCCGCCCAGTGAACAGGCGCGCCTCTACTTTCCGCTCTGTCATCTCTATCGCTGGCTGGGTCGCTTTGAAGATATTGTACAGGTGGGGCGCGCCGGCCTCGCCCTCTTGGGCGATGACGCCGCGTCGCCGGAAGCGGTGATGATGCTCACCTTTTTGGCCAGCGGCGCTTATCTGACCGGCCGGCGTAACCGCTATCGCACATTGGCGGCGTCAGTGATCACAGCGTTGCGGCAGTTGCCCTATGGTCAACACCTGATGACCGCCTACACCGTCGCCGGCTGGTGGTATCGTGACAGCAAGCAAACAGATGGCGGGCTGGCCTGGCTGGCGGCGCTGGTCGCTACGGCCCAAGCCCGCCATGATCGCTGGATGCTGGGCTATCTCTTGAGCAACCCCGGCTGCTGGTTGAACGAAGGCATCGGCGACGTGCCGGCGCTGCTGCACAATTTTGAGCAAGCGCGCGCCATTGGCGCCGCGATCGGTGATGAGGTGTTGTACAGCTATGCCTTGACCTTTCTGGGGCTGTTGCACTGGCAATTGGGCAAC
This sequence comes from Caldilinea sp. CFX5, assembly GCA_021405325.1. The sequence goes on from QWII01000024.1 coordinate 25,772, forward strand.
CTGGCGCACGCTGAAGCATTACACCGGGAAGCATTGGTCATGCAAGAGCGGGGGCTGGCGCTCCACATGCGCGTCCTCAGCCGCGCCGGCATTGGCTTTGTGCGCCTCTGTTATGGCGATTGGGACGGCGCCGCGGCGCCTTTGGCCCAAGCCCTGGCCGAAGCCGCTGCGATCCACTATCAGGTACATGGGGTACAGTTGACCCGGCTGAACCTGGCCTATGCCTATACGATGCTAGGCCGGCGCGCGGAAGCGGCAGAACTTTATCAGACCATCGCCATTAAAGATGAAACCGACAGCGATGGTCAGGCCTGGATTGCCAGTGCGCTGGCCGGTCTGGAACGCCTGGCGGAGACGCCGGCGGCTTTTCAGGCAACCTGTCGCGCCATTGCGTCTGCCCGTCCCGCCGCCGATCCGCTGCCTTTGGTACAGTGGTGGCTCAAACCCACCAAAGTTGATTTTAGTTTTCAGATTTTGGCTGGTTCCACCCCAAGCTTTGGATTGTCTCCCGATGTGAGTCCACCCCAACAATCAACAAGCGGGCAGGGTTGGTCTTGGCACGATCACTATAGTGATGGCTCGTTCACGGTTGACAATGGCGATCTGATCCTCTGCGCGGCGAACACCTATCGGGATCTCTGGTTCAATAATCTGAGCGCACCGCACCTATTACATCCGGTGCAGGATGACTTTGCGCTCCAGGCGCTATGTCTACCAGCTTTCCCCGACCGCCCAACCCAAGGCGGCCTCCTGCTGTGGCAAGACCAACAGAATTTTTTGCGTTTGGATTGGGGCGTCGATGGACCGCGATCGGTCAGTTTGCGCGGCGCCATTGCCAATCAGGATCAGGTGTTGGGGCGCGGCTGCCTGCCTGAGGCGCAACAAGCTTTTTTACGTCTGGAACGCCGTGATGGGCAGATCAGAGCGCTCGCCAGCAACGACGGGCAACAATGGTTTTTGGTGGCAGCGGTAGACTTCCCTGCCACGGCGCCACTCGCCATCGGCCCCTTTGCCGGCGGTTTGCTGCAACGCTGGTTCTATCCGGGCGCGTACCCAGCCGGCAGTGCGCTGCGCTTCCAAGGCTTGACCATTTGGCGCAACGCAGAGGAAAGTGAGCGCCATGGGCATTCAGGAAGTTGACCGCGTCCGCACAGCATGGTAATCCACGGACCGCAAGCATAAGCGTTTCTTAAAAAAATGTGCGGTGCGCTTGTCACCTTGAACGGGTCGCCAGGGTGTGGTGCGGAACAGGAGTTATTGACTCACTGCTTCACTATCCCCCGCACTATTGTTCGCCGGCACGGCGGAAGGGGCCAGAATCCCCCCCAGGGCTTGAATACAGGCCACCAGATTGCGTTGGGCGAAACCGGCGCCGTGGGTCACGGTCAGGGTGTTGCCGATGAGGGGATCACCGGCCGGGTCGCGCGAGGAGATGATGATCACGGGAATAGCAGCAATGGCCGGGTCTTGCGCCTTTTCGGCCAACACCTGAAAGCCACTCATGCCGGGCATGATCAAGTCGAGCAACAGCACATCGGGGCGCCGGCTGCGCAACATGCTCAGGGCGCGCGCACCGGTCGTGACTTGCAGCAGCGCATAGCCATGTTCGTCAGCCTCGATCATACGGGCAAAGAGCTGCAACTCATCCTCTTCGTCATCGACAAGCAAGACCGTTTTGACCGTTGGCCCCAAGCGCGCCAGCGCCGCCAAGAGCTTCTCCTGCGCCAGGGGTTTGATCAGATATTCGACCACCCCAAGCCGTTTGGCGGCCTGCTGCTCACCGGGCAACCAGCAGGTAATCACTGGTGTGCCAAAGGGAAGATGACCCAGCGTGTCCGCCGGTAGTTGGGCCAAGGGGGGCAGATTCACAACCAGCGCCTGAGCGGGCGAACGGCGCAATGCCTCGACCGCGCCGGCGGCATCGTCGGCGATCTCAACCTCAGCCGCCGGCAGGTAGCGCACCAACAAGCGGTGCAGTGTTTGCTCTTGATCAATCACCACAAACCGTTCATTAAGGATCGGCACCGGGGCCAGGGAACGGTGGGTGCGCAGCCGATAGCCCATCTGGTCATCAGGATTCATGGCGCGCCGGAGACGATTGGCCGGATCGGTCGCCGGCGCCGGCGCCGGTCGATCCAGCGGCAGGGTAAAGTAAATGGTGGCGCCTTCCCCCACTTTGCTCTCCAACCACATGCGCCCGCCGTGCATCTCAACAAATTGTTTGCTAATGGTCAAGCCCAGACCGCTGCCGCCATGCCGCCGACGGGTGGAGACATCGGCCTGTTGGAAAGGCTCAAAGATGCGCTGCTGATCTTTTTCGGCAATGCCCGGCCCGGTGTCGGCGACACTGATCACCACCTCATGCCCCACTTCCCGGCACTGAAGGTGCACCCCGCCCTGTTCCGTAAAGCGACCGGCATTGCCCAGCAGGTTGATAATCACTTGCCGAATACGCGTTTCATCACAGAAGATCGGGGGCAGCGTCGCGTGCGCCGGGGCCGGGAGAATGGCAGATTCGAGGGAAAGGCCGCGCGCGGCAAAAAGCTCTTTAACAACGGCCAGCGCTTCGGTAATGATCGGGGGCAGCGCCACCCAATCGCGCCGGAGCGCCATGCGCCCGGCTTCGACTTGACTCAAATCCAATACGTCATTAACCAGCGTGGAGAGGTGTTCTGCATTGCGCCGGATCGCTGCAATATCAGTCAGCAGGGGGGGCGGTAAGGAGCGGCCATAGAGATGGGGCGAACGGGCGATGACATCGGCAAACCCAATGATCATGTTGAGAGGCGTGCGCAGTTCGTGGCTCACATTGGCGACAAATTCGGTCTTGGCCTGGCGCGCTTCCTCGGCGATGCGTTCCAGCGCCTTGAGCCGATCCGACAAGCGCGTCAATTCGCGGTTGGCTTGAATCAAATCTTGCCGGGATTGCTCTAACTCCAGCCGCTGTTCGCGCCCTTCCGCCAGATGACGGCGCGCCTCGGCAAAGCCGGCAATCGACCATTCGGCGACGGTTAATAATTCCCCCCGCACAATCCACCCCAAGAGCGCGCTAAACGCGCCTGCAATGACCACCAACAGCGCCTGATCCGCCGGCAGCGGCGCCGCCCCGAAAAGCTGAGCGCCCGCCATCAAGGCGATGACCACCACTTCAGTGGCGATACCGGCCCAACCACTCACCGTGATGACTGCGATCAAGGGCAGAAGACAACTCAACAACCAAATCTGCGGGTTTTGGGCCAGCCAACTGCTCAACCCAATGGCGGCGACCATCCCCAGCAACCAGAGCGCCAACGCCGGCAACGAATCGTGGGCCAGCAGGTGATAGGCCAGGGCAAACAGCCCCCCGATGCCGAGAATACCGAGCATGAGGGCGAGGATGCGGTCGCCCGGCCATTGCGTGGTAAAGACCAAGGCGCAGAGCAGCCAAAAGAGCGCGCTCACCAGTAGCAAGCGCCGGATTGTGGCGCGCAGGAGTTCCTGCATGGTCGCCGCCAGATCAAGTTCACTTTGGGCCAGGGTATGGATAAAATGCCACATAGGAAGCTTTCTAGGGGAATGATTCGCAATTCGTAATTCGTGATTCGTAATTTGTAATTGGAGCTTTACCTTCACCCAATCACCCAATCATCTAATGTCTGTAAAAATTGCTGCTGGGTGACGGGCTTTTGGAGAAAGGCGCTGGCGCCCAGGGCAAGGGCCAACTCGGCGACAGGTAGAATGGTGCAGATGATGATCGGGATCTGGGCGGTGGCGGGGTCGTGGCGCAATTCGCTTAAGACCTGCCAGCCGTCCACGTTGTGCATCATCACATCCAAGAGAATGAGCGCCGGCTGTAACTTTTCCGCCAGGCTATGCGCGCGCGCCGGGTCACTGACGCCGATGACTTGGTAGCGTGAACCGGCGGCATAGCGCTGCTGTAAGGCCAGCCAGTCGCTGTTGTCATCAATCACCAACACGGGAAGCTGCTCCGGCGCGGCGAGGGTCAAGGTGGCGGCAAAGCCGTTCCCGGTCAAGGGTGGGAAGGTCAGCCGGGCATCGTAAAAAGCCGCCAGAGTCTGGACAGTCTGCAAGCCAGTGAGATCCTTTTGGGGGCGCACCGCTACAGGTTGGGGCGTATCTGCGGTGGTCAGTGGGGGTTGACTCTGGGTGGCCCTGCCGCAGGTCACGGTTAGTTCAATGGTACGTTCACCACGCGCCGCCACAATACGCACCGGTTCACCGTCGGCCTGCGGGAGGGCGACACTGAGCAAGGTTAGCAGAATGCTGCGTAGCGCCAGCGGGGCGACCGGCAGATCGGCGACGGCGGGGGGCGCCTCCACCAGGAGCGTTACTTGCCACTGGTGCGCCAGCGGTTGCGCCAGCAGTTGGACCGTGCGCAAGGCTTCTCCCAGGGGCAGCGCAGGCTCGGCGGCGCTTTTCTTCAGCCAAAGCAGCTCTTCGCTCAACGCCTGGTCAATGGCCGGCGCAGGTTCAGTGGTCGCCGGGGCGTCACCGGGCTGGCGACTATGGCGATTAAGCTGCGACCAGAGGTGCTGCGCCAACACTTCCAGCGCCACGCGCTGTTCGCGGCGTAGTTGGCGTTCGCTGATGCCCAGTTGCAGAGCGACAGCGTCGCGGCTCAACTGGCGCACATACTGAAAGTTCAACGTATCATAGATGCGCCAGGCGCGCGCTTGCGGCGCTTCCGTTGCCGGCGGCTTGAGCTGACGAATGGCGACAGTCAAGCGCTGTTGCAATGCGGCAGCCGTATCAAATTCACGCGTCAGGCCGAGCAGTTCGATCAGTGGGCTGCCACGCAAATGAACGGGATCATAGAGGTAGTGCAAGGCGCTCCGCAGATATAGGAGAAACTGTTCGTAGGTTAATTCTTTCACTGCTGCCCTTTACGTCTCCGTCGTGCGCCCGCCTGGTCAAAAGTTGGCCGGAATCTGGCCGCGAAATTATACCATCTTTGGCCGAAAATTGATATAATTGCCTGATAGAGATCATCTTCCCAATTGCATCAGTTCTATCGATTGATTGTCCCCCACCTGGAGTCCCAAGGGAATCGCAGCCTATGCTCTCGCACTCTGGCACAGCATCAACCGGTACGGCTTCGGCGGTACCACTTGGCAAAACAAGGGCAACCGGTAAGCAGGCCACAGCCTGGCGCGTCCTGCGGCGCAGTTTGCGCCGCCACTGGCAGTTATATCTGGTCATGTTGCCGGCCCTGCTCTACTTTTTTGTCTTTAAATACATTCCAATGGCAAACGCGATCATCGCTTTCAAGGATTATAGCGTGGTCAAAGGCATTTGGGGCAGCGACTGGGCCGGCTTTACGCATTTTGAACTCTTTTTCAATAACCCGGTTTTTTGGACGTTGCTCAAGAATACGCTGGGCCTCAGCCTCTATGCGCTCATCGTCGGTTTTCCCATTCCGATTTTGCTGGCGATTGCGCTCAATGAAATACGCGACGGCTTCTTTAAACGCCTGGTGCAGATGGTCACTTATGCCCCCTATTTCATCTCAACGGTTGTCATTGTTTCGATGATCATGCTGCTGCTGGCGCCACGGTTGGGGGTCATCAACCTGGGCTTGCAAGCCTTGGGGCTGCCGGCGATCAACTTTCTGGGGCGACCGGATCTCTTTGCATCGATCTATGTTTGGTCGGGGGTTTGGCAAAACAGCGGGTACGCCGCCATTGTCTATCTGGCTGCCCTCTCCGGCGTCGATCCGGCGCTCTACGAAGCGGCCAGGGTGGATGGGGCTTCACGCCTGCAAAAGATCTTCAATATTGATTTGCCCGGCATCATGCCCGTGGCGGTCATTCTCTTGATCTTGAATGTGGGCAGCCTGCTGGCCATCGGCTTTGAAAAAGCCTATCTGCTGCAAAATCCCCTCAACCTCAGCACGTCGGAAATTATCGCCACCTATGTCTACAAGATCGGCCTGCTCAATGCCAACTTTAGCTTTGCCACGGCCGTCGGTCTCTTTAACTCGGTGATCAACATGATCTTGCTCGTGGCGGTGAACGCATACGTAAAGCGGGTGTCGGATATGAGTTTGTGGTGAGTTGGTGATTTCGACAGGCGTTCGCGCCTAGAAGGCAACCGGCTCACGCCGAAGCCTCAATCACCGAAGCAGCTTTCCCAAAGGTATGACTTTTATGGTGCGCCAGAACACATTCAAACGACGAACACAGATCCGCGAAACGGTGGGGGATCGCCTCTTTCTGCTGGGTGTTTACCTCTTTCTGACGATCATTTTTTTGCTCGTCTTCTACCCCCTGATCTATGTCTTTAGTTCATCATTGAGCAGTCCGTTGGCGGTCTCTTCGGGGCGGGTGTGGCTCTGGCCGGTGGACTTTTCGCTGCGCGGCTATCAAGTAACCCTGGCTAGTCCCCAGATCGTCACGGGCTATGCCAATTCGCTCTACTATACCTTTTTCGGCACGCTGATCAGTGTTGCCTTGACTGTCTTGTTAGCCTACCCGCTCTCTCGTCGCACGCTGGCGGGCCGGGGCGCGATTATGCTTTTTGTTACCTTTACCATGATCTTCTCCGGTGGGTTGATTCCGACCTACCTGGTGGTGAAGGAGTTAGGGATGCTCAACACCCGCTGGGCGTTATTGATTCCCCAGGCGGTGGCTGCCTGGCAGGTGATCATTGCTCGCACCTTTTTTCAAGTGAATATCCCCGATGAACTGGCCGAGGCAGCGGCATTGGATGGCTGTAGTGATCTGCGTTTTCTCTGGTCAGTTGTGATTCCCCTTTCCAAGCCGATCCTGGCGGTGCTGGTGCTGATGTATGCGGTGGGGCAGTGGAATGCCTACTTTGATGCCCTGCTCTATCTCAAGTCCGCCGATTTGCAGCCGCTCCAACTTGTGCTGCGCAGCATTCTCATTCTCAACACCTCCACCAGCGGCACGATGGATGCCGTCACCATGGCCGAGCGCCAGCAGATGGCGGATTTGTTGAAGTATTCGCTGATTGTTGTCGGTAGCTTACCCGTGTTGATCATCTATCCCTTTGCCCAGCGCTATTTTGTCCGTGGCATGTTGATTGGTTCGATCAAAGGCTGAACCAGGGTAACCGTTGTCTGCATCTCCCTTGCCTATGGGCAGGTTTCTATTCTATCGCGTCATTCGTTCGATCCATTCCAAAGGAGCCTATCATGATGAAGAAGTCCCTATCGTCTTTGCTGGCACTGCTCGTGATTGCGAGCGTGTTGCTGGCAAGCTGTGCTGGCGTTGGCCAACCGCCAGCCGAAGCGCCGGCCGGCGATGCCGCGGCCAGCGCCGACGGCCCTGTTAAGATCAAGATTTTCTCGCCCCAGTTCCCGGATAGCGATTTGGCGACCAACTCCTTCTCGCTGGAAGCGCAGAAGATGTTCAACATCGAGTTCGAGTGGCAGACCACCACCTCTGACGGCAATTCGGCCAAGGAACAACGCCAAATCTCTTTAGCCAGCGGCGACTACCCGGATCTCTATATGTTGATCCCGTGGGTCGATCAATTCTCACAGCTTGATTTGCTGAAATATGGCAAAGAGGGGGTGATCCTGCCGTTGAATGAGCTGATCAAGGCGCATGGGCCAAATATTCAGGCGGCATTGGACAACTATCCCTTCTTCAAGGCGATGGCTACCGCCCCCGATGGCAATATCTACGGTCTGCCCCAGTTGATCGAGTGCTACCACTGTTCCTATGCCAACAAGATGTGGGTCAACAGCAAATGGTTGAAGGCGTTGGGGCTGGAGGTGCCAAAGACCACCGATGAATTCAAGGCCATGTTGGAAGCGTTCAAGAGCCAAGACCCCAACGGCAACGGCGCCGCCGATGAAGTGCCGCTGGGTGGCTCGACCGAGGACTACGGTGTACGCCCGCTCCCTTACCTCATGAACGGCTTTATCTACGATGATGACCGCACCTTCCTGATTTTGAACGGGGGCAAAGTCGATATTGTGGCGAACAAGCCGGAGTGGAAAGAAGGGCTGACCTATATCAAGGGCTTGGTCGATGCCGGCTTGATCGACCCCGGCGCCTTTACACAGAATGCTGAGGCCTACAAAAAGATCGGTGACAACGCCGATGCACAATTGTTGGGCGCCGGCGCCGGTATGCATCCGGCCATTTTCGTCTCCGTTGGCCCGGAAGCACCCTATGGCGCTGACTACGATGCCATTCCACCGCTACAAGGTCCCCATGCTAACTATGCCACCTATATCTATCCCAGCGTCCCCGGCGCCACCTTTGTCCTGACCAACAAGGCCAGCGAAGCTGCGCAGATCGCGGCCATTAAGTTGGTGGATTATATGTTCACCCAAGAAGGCCAACTGCGCGCCCACTACGGGGAAGAAGGGGTGGATTGGCGCCGCCCGCAAGAGGGCGATGTGGCGCTCAACAAAGAAGTTGAACCGATTTGGGCCGTCATTCAGCAGCCCGAAGGTTCCGAGCCGCGCAACTCGTCTTGGGGCGCGATGGGGCAGTACTTCCAGCCCAAGACCTTCCGTGACGCCTGGGTGCAATCGACTGATCCGGCCGAATATTACAACTGGCCCGGCTACGAACGCCGTCTGCAAGATGCCACCGATCTGATGGTCGGCAAGGAATCGCCCGATCTCTTCCCCTTCTGGGTGGTCTGGCCCGATCCGGCCACGGCGGACGCCCTGGCGATGCAACGGCAGAACATCACCGATTATGTCAATCAGAATGCCCTGGCCTTTGTGACGGGCGCGCAGAATCTGGAGACCGATTGGGACGCCTATGTTGCCGGTCTGGAGCAATTGGATCTCGCCGGCTACCTGGCTGCCATGCAAGCCGCCTACGATGCCAGCGCGGCCAAGTAGTCAAAGCTTAGGTAACGATTCACCCACCCTTCTCCTCACTGCCAGGAAGGTAAGCCTCGTACTCTTTTACTTCGAGTAGGAGTACGAGGGGGTATCATCCCCTATCTTCCTGACAGGAAAGGGTAGAGAAGGGCAACTGCCACAAAGGCCGCAAAAGAGATTTTTGTGGCCTTTGTGTTTTTAAGGAAATAATTATGACCAATGATCTAACCCTCTTTTACACCCAGCCGGCTGAGCAGTGGTACGATGCCTTGCCGGTCGGCAATGGTCGCCTGGGGGGCATGGTTTATGGCGAGGCGTGCGCCGAGCGCATCTATCTCAGCGATTCGACCTTTTGGTCAGGTGAACCGTCCCTGGCGAATAACAACCCGGAAGGCCCGGCGCTGGTGGAAGAGGTGCGCCATCTCCTCTTGGCCGGTGACCTGGCCGTGGCGAATACGCTCTGTGAACAGATCGAGGGGCGCAAGCTCAACTATGGCACCAACTTGCCCTTTGGCAACTTACGCCTCTTTATGGCTCACGGCGACGAGGGTCTGCGCAAGTACCGGCGCACCCTGGATCTTGACACTGCCATCGCCAGCGTCGGTTATACCATCGCCGGGCGCTGCTACCGGCGGGAAGTCTTCGCCAGCCATCCCGACGGGGTGCTGGTGGTGCGGATCACCTGCAATCGGCCGGGCAGCGTCGGGGTGCGGGTAGGTCTCGATGGCGACGAGCAACCCTTTCACACCTACCTGGAAAATAAGGGGACGGTATGCATGGAGGTGCTGGCGCGTGAACATTTTCACAGTGACGGCAAGTGTGGCGTTGATGGCCACGCGCGCTTAGCTGTCCATGCTGAAGGCGGTCAGGTACAGACGCACGGCGCCCAGATCCTCGTGGAAGGCAGTGACGCGGTGACACTTTTTCTCGCCTTCGCGAGCACCTTTGGGCAGCCTGAACCGGCGGCCATCTGTCGCGCCCGGATCGAGGCCGTCGCCGCTAAACCGTATGAAGCGGTTAAAGCAGACCACGTTGCCGATCACCAAGCCCTCTTTCGCCGGACAACGCTTGATCTTGGCCCGGCGCCCCACCCCGACCGGCCCATTGATGAACGGTTGGCCGCGGTGCAACAGGGGAAGGATGATCCGGCGCTTGCTGCCTTGCTCTTCCACTTTGGGCGCTATCTACTCATCGGCAGTTCACGGCCTGACTCACCGCTGCCCGCCCACCTGCTTGGCGTCTGGAATGACAATGTGGCCTGTCGTATTGGATGGACTTGTGACTATCACCTGGACATTAATACCCAGATGAACTACTGGATCGCCGAGTTAACAAATCTGAGTGAGTGCCACGCACCGCTGCTGCGCTGGATCGAGCAGTGCATCGTCCCTTCCGGTCGCCATACCGCGCGCACGCTCTATGGCTTGCCCGGCTGGGTGGCGCATATTTTCTCCAATGCTTGGGGCTTCACCGCGCCCGGCTGGAGCATCTGGTGGGGCATGCATCCGACGGGCGGCGTCTGGCTGGCGACCCATCTCTGGGATCATTACCAATTTACCGGTGATCGCACCTTTCTGGCGCGCCATGCCTACCCCGTGCTCAAGGAAGCCGCCGAATTTTTCCTGACCTACCTGGTGGCTGATCCTAACACCGGCTGGCTCCTGAGCGGCCCGGCCAACTCGCCGGAAAACCCTTTTCTGCATCAGGGCAAGGCCTACCCCGTCTCGCTTGGCCCTACCGTTGACCGCATCCTGATCCACGAGTTGTTTACGGCCTGTATGGCGGCAAGCACACTATTGGGCGTTGATCCTGTGCTGCGCAGCCAGTTGGCCGCGGCGCGCGCCAAGTTACCACCCTTCCAGCTCGGCAAACATGGCCAACTTCAGGAGTGGCTGGCGGACTACGACGAAGCCTTGCCCCACCACCGCCATACCAGTCACCTGTTGAGCGTTTTTCCCTTTGCCCAGATCACCCCGGAAACGACGCCGGCACTGGCGGCGGCGGTGCAGGTGTCGCTTGCCCGGCGTGAAGCCCCGCCGGACGGCTTTGAGGAAGGTAGTTGGGGGCGCAATTTGATCATGCTCTATCATGCCCGCCTGGGTGACGCCGAAGCGGCCTATGCCAGCCTCAACACCCTCTTTCGCAAGGAAGGCGACCGCAGCCTGATGATGGGGACAAAGCTAGCGCCGCGCAAAGCGTATGAAATGGACTATAACACCGGCGCCACGGCGGGTATTACCGAGATGTTGTTACAGAGCCATCAAGGGTATCTTCATCTGCTGCCGGCGCTGCCCTCCGCCTGGCCTACGGGTACGGTGACCGGACTATGTGGGCGCGGCGGCTTTGTTGTTGACCTAGCGTGGTGTGCCGGTGCGTTGACGCAAGCCCGCATCCGTTCCCGCCTGGGCGGTCCCTGCCGGTTACGCACTTGTGTTCCCGTGGCCGTCTTCAACCATGGCCAAAGGGTAGTCACGACCCAGGTTGCCCCAGGAATCATTGAGTTTGCCACCGCTGCCGAGGGTGAGTACCTGGTGCAAGCGGATGGGAGGAATGAAGCTAGCCAGGTGGCGAGGAGTATGACTAGCTAGGTGGCTAGTTCCCATTCGATCAGGAACGCGGTACGATCAATTTATTGCCCCAGTACGCGTTCGGCTACAATGAACTAATAAGGGAGATAGCCAATGTCACAAAGTTATAACGGCAAAGTGCTGCATGTCGATCTAAGCGATGGCCGCCAATGGACAGAAGAGCTTAGCGAACTGATCTACCGGCGCCATCTGGGCGGTGGCGCCCTGGCCACCTACTTCATGTTGCGTGATCTCAAACCCGGCATCGACCCCTTGGGGCCGGAAAACGAATTGATTTTTATGACCAGCGTCATCAACGGCTTGCCCCTCTCCGGCGCCAATCGCTACACCGCCGCCGGCAAGTCGCCGCTAACCGGCGGCTTTGGCGAAGCGGAAGCGGGCGGCTATTGGGGGCCGGAGTTGAAACGCACCGGCTTTGACGGCATTATCATTCATGGCCGCGCGGCAGCCCCGGTTTATCTCTTTATTCACAATGGCGTCTGTGAAATTCGGGACGCCAGCAACTATTGGGGCAAACTCGCCGGTGATGTGCAAGATGCATTGGAAGCGGACTTGGGCGACAATCGCATCTGCGTCCTCCAGACCGGCATCGGCGGCGAGAAGCAGGTGTTGTATGCCGCCATCGTCAACCAACTGCGCCATTTCCACGGGCGCGCTGGGTTGGGCGCCGTCATGGGCAGCAAGAATCTCAAGGCCATTGTCACCCGTGGCCGCGAACGGGTAGCGCCGGAAGATCGCGAGAGCGCCAACGGGGTGATCAAGTGGTTCCGCGAGAATTATGACCAGGAGAGCGACGGCATGCACCTCTACGGCACCTCCGGCGGGATCGTTGGCCTGGATCGTGACGGCATTTTGCCCACCAACAACTTCCGCAATGGCTCCTTTGCCGAGGCGGCGGCCATTTCCGGCCAGACGATGGCGAATACAATCTTGGTCAATCGCGGCACCTGTTTCTCCTGTGGCGTGGCCTGTAAGCGCGAAGTGGAAGTGCCGGAACGGGGCGTGACTGCCAAGTATGGCGGCATGGAATATGAGATTATCGGCGCCCTCGGTTCGCTCTGTGGCGTAGGCGATCTCAAAGCGGTGGCCGAGGCGTCGCAATGGGTCAACAACTATGTGCTGGACGGCATCTCTACCGGCGTCGCCATTGCCTTTGCCATGGAATGCTACGAAAATGGCATTATCGGCAAAGAGGACACCGACGGCATCGAACTGACCTGGGGCAATGCCGACGCCATGATCGCCATGATCCACAAGATCGCCCACCGCGAAGGCTTTGGCGACATCCTGGCCGATGGCGTCAAGCGCGCCGCCGAGCGCATTGGCCGCGGTTCGGAACGTTTCGCCCTGCATGTCAAGGGGCAGGAACTGCCCATGCACGAGCCGCGTGGCAAACGTAGCCTCACCCTGGCCTATGCCGTCTCGCCCACGGGGGCCGATCACATGGAAGCCATTCACGATCCCGCCTTTGAAGGGCTGGGCGTGGTGGACAATGGGCTGAGTGAAGCGGGGATGCTCGACCCGGTAGATCGCCTGGATATGGGGCCGAAGAAGGTGCAGAACTTCTTCTATGCCCAAGCAATTTGGAGCCTCTACAACAGCGTCGGCATGTGTGACTTTGTCGGCGTTCCGATTGGTGCGCTCAAGTTGAAACAACTCTGCGACTATGTCAATGCCGCCACCGGTTGGGATATGAGCTTGTGGGAATTGCTCAAGGTCGGCGAACGGGCCAACACCATGTCGCGGCTCTACAACCTGCGCGAAGGCTTCACCGCCGCCGATGACAATTTGCCCCAACGCATGTTCGAGCCGCTACAGAATGGCAAGCTAGAGGGCAAAGCCATCGACCCGCAAGAATTTGCCCAGGCGCTCAAGCTCTACTATCAGATGGCCGGCTGGGATGACAACGGCGTCCCCACCACCGGGAAACTGGCCGAGTTGGATCTGTTGTGGGCGAATGGGCATTGAGCTAGTACATGACGGCGTAAATAAACCCATAGTTGCCAGTGAGACAGTGAGACAGTGAGACAGTGAGACAGTGAGACAGTGAGACAGTGAGACAGTGACTGACTTACTGTCCTACTGACTTACTGTCCTACTGACCGACTGGCTTACTTAGGCCGCTCTGTACTAGTCGCATTCACCTAATCTGATCGCTTTACGGAGAGCGCAGGATGAACACCTTTGTCAGTGTTCATCCTGCGCTTTTTAGATTGAGGTAAGCTTCACCGCAATCGGAGAGTTATGATATACTGATTCATTATACGGTTTCTTGGGAAAGGGTGAGTTATGCAAAAATATTATTCAAAAGAAAGAATAGCTATGCACATCGAGACCATCGCCGTCCACGCCGGCAAGCCCATTGACCCGACCACCGGCGCCGTCATGCCTCCCATTCACCTTTCTACGACCTTTGAGCGCGCCGCCGATGGCTCCTATCCCAGCGGCTTTTCCTACATCCGTGCTGACAACCCAACCCGTCGTGCGTTAGAGGAAGCGCTGGTTGCGTTAGAAGGGGGCGTGGCGGCGGCGACCTTCGGCTCCGGCATGGCGGCGATCATGGCGGTCTTCCAGTCGTTGCGCACCGGCGACCATGTGATCATTCCCGATGACATTTACTTTGGCACCGGCAAATTGGTGCGGGAACTCTTCGGGCCGTGGGGGCTGCACCATAGCGCCGTTGATATGACCGATCTGGCCGCCGTGCAAGCCGCTGTGCGCCCGGAAACAAAACTGATTTGGACTGAAACGCCCTCCAATCCACTACTCAAGATCACCGATGTGGCGGCAGTGGCGGCCATTGCCCATGCCAACGGCGCGCTCTGCGCCTGCGACAGTACTTGGCCCACCCCCATGCTCCAACGCACGCTAGAACTGGGGGCCGATCTAGCAATTCATGCCACCACCAAATATTTGGGCGGGCATAGTGATGTCCTCGGCGGGGCCGTGATTACCAATGCCGAAAGTGATTTTTGGACACGGCTCCTCATGATCCAGCGCACCGGCGGTGCGGTGCCGTCACCCTTTGACTGCTGGCTGACCCTACGTGGCATCCGCACCTTGCCTTATCGGATGCGCGCCCATTGTGAGAATGCCAAAAAGGTCGCCCACTTCCTGGCCGAACAGCCCAAAGTCGCCGTGGTGCATTATCCGGGGCTGGCAAGTCATCCCGGTCATGCCGTGGCGGCCAAGCAGATGCGCGATTTTGGCGGGATGCTCTCGTTTCAGGTCAAGGGCGATAGCATACATAGCGGGCTGGAAAACGCGCTGCGGGTCGCCAATCAAACCAAAATCTTTACCCAAGCAACCAGCCTGGGCGGCGTCGAAAGTTTGATTGAACACCGCTTTAGTGTGGAGGGGCCAAATACAAAGACGCCGGATAATCTATTGCGCGTCTCAGTGGGGTTGGAGCATCCTGATGATTTGGTTGAGGATTTAGCGCAGGCGTTGGCAACGGTAGCATTGGCGTAGACAATAATCACGCCTCTTCATTTTCACGAACGGCTTGCGCAATTTCGTCACGATGGGTGGCCACATAAGCCCACGCATTCACTAGATCGGTCGCATTCAATGTTGGAAAATTTTCGAGAAGTTCGCTATCGGTCAACCCTAACCGACGATAGCCCTCCAGCGCCCACACCGGTATACGTGTACGCCTGATACAAGCATTGCCACCGACGACGCCAGGCGTCTTTTCAATTCCAGGCCAACTATCTGCAAGATCGGCGATCAAGGTTTGAAGCATTTGCTTTTTCCGGTTTCGGCAACGCCAGTAGCTGTTGTTCTAATTCTTTGACTGTCATGGGGTTTCTTACATTTCTCTCCGGAACCTTAGTTCAGTATGGATTTAGAGTAGGTGTTAGTGGCAGCCGTAGATTCGTGGAAAAAGAAAAATCCAGAAACAGCGTTCCCCCGAAGCGGTAGTTAGCCGCACGCTGTTTCTGGATTTGAATCTATTATAACGAAAATGGCGGCGGAATTCTGGACGGCTTTCATACGTTTGCTATACGATTCCCATACGATGTCTATACGATTATCCCGTCACCCTCTGTTCCGCACGCTCACGGTTCAAAAGTTTGCGATCACGCCCAGGCTCGCCGCTACTCTCATGACCGTTGTGGCTTAGGTAGCGCACATAGGCAAAATAGCCAAAGATGGTCATAAAGATCAGGCTGAAGCCGCCCATCACGATCACAGCCATCAAACAGGACACTTTACGCGCAAAGCAACTCGACGCGGCGTTAACAACCTACCCTGTTGCGCCCCTGCCGCCGGCCTTTACCGCCCGGATCATGGCGCAGATTGAGGCCACGCCCCAAACGCTCCCACCGGCAACGCATTCAACATCGCTGCGTCGCTACCTGCGGCTTTATAGTTGGCTCATGTACGGAAAGCGTGAATACCTGTCAGGTTTGCGCAACCTGACAGGTATGGCTGGTTGAGACCTCACACTTTCTGTACATGAGCCTTATAGTTTTGAACTGGCGTGTGCAACGATGCTGACGCTGCTGATGATGGTTGGCATTGGCTGACCGCTGCTGGCCCACATGGGGCTATTCCCCATGCCCCACACCTCCTTGACCGCACTTTTAGCCCAACCCAGTGCAGTTTGGTACGTCTTGGGTTTGTGTGGTTTGATTTTACTGGAACTGGTGGTCGCCCTGCTGGCGTGGATGACCTGGATCGAGCAGCCACCGGTGAAGGTGCAATAAGCGCGGCGCCCTTCCCCGAGGATAATCCGCCCGGCGGCCTGGACGCGCGCGCTCCTCTGCATTCCTCCGGCTAAATTACCGCTGTTTGCCAGAATGGTCAACAACCCTGGCGCTCAGTTAACCACCTTCCAATCTCGTTTTCATGCCGGAACGCCGGTTGCGTGGAATCGCATCGACGGCTATACTATAGGAGTCACCCAATGATCTCCCACACGGCATGAACAAAAGGCGGTAGCCAATCAGCCGCACACGAACTGCGGCTGGTCGCGCCAGCAGCGTCTTCTGGATGAATGGCGTAGAGCCGATCAGGGCGCTGCTAGGCGCGGTGACGGTCGCCGCCCATTGGCAAGGATTCCTATCGTCCCAGGTACTTGAGCAATCAACTATCAACCGCAAAGGCAAAAAAGGAGCAGTAACCATGAAATTATTCACCCCGCGTCGGTTCACCCAACAGCGCTTCACCCAACAGCTATTCATCCGGCGGCGAACATCGACAACCGTTGCGATCACCCTGATCGCCTTCCTCCTGACCAGCGCCCTGACGCCCCTTCTGCAATTGACCCCATCCGCCGCTTTGGCCCAAACTGTGCCGGCTGACCATAAAACACCGAGTGGCGTTGGGCGTATCGATCTACAAAAGAAACATCAGGTGGTGATTCTGGTGGGCGGCATTGTGGAAGAGGTGGCTGTTGAAATTGGCGATGTGGTCAAGAAGGGGCAGACGCTTGTTAAACTTAATACACAGGAACTGGAATGGGCCGTCCAGCAAGCCGAGATGAATCTGGAAAATGCCCGCCTCTCGCTGGCGAAGCTGAATGAAACCGTCGAAGCGACCGATATTGCCCAGGCGGAAGCCAATGTCCTCTCCGCCAAAGAGAACCTGGCGCTTGTCCAGAGCGGCCCCACCAAAGAACAGCTAAGCGCCGCCGAGAACAGTGCTGCGGCGGCCTGGGCTGCCTATGAAGAACTGCAAGCAGGTCCCACCCAGGAGCAATTGACCCAGGCCAACGCCAGCCTGCGCCTTGCCGAAATCAACTTAAAGGAAGCGCAACGCGCCTACGACAAGATCGCCTGGATGCCCGAAGCCGGGACTACCCCTGAATCGGCGGCGCTGCAAAATGCCACCATTTCCTACGAATCGGCCAAAGCATCGTATGATGAGACGGTGAAGCCGGCGAAAAAATCCAGCTTACAGACGTCGTTGGCCGGCGCCCAAAGCGCCCAGGATGCGCTGAATGAACTCAAGAAGAAACCCACCCCGGCCGAATTGGCGGGCGCCAAAGCGGCCCTGGCCAGCGCCGAAGCAACCTTAGCCAAACTCAAGAAGGGTCCCAACCCCAATGATTTGCGCCAGGCCGAAATCGGCGTCGAACAGGCGTTGATTGCCCTGGAACAGGCCCGCTTGAATCTGGAAAATGCCGTGGTGGTCGCGCCCATCGACGGCACCGTTCTGGCGCTCAACGTTGAATCAGGCTTAAGCATTAGCGGCGGCAGTGTCATTGCCACGCTGGCGGATGTCAGCAAATTGAAACTGACAGTCAATGTCGAACAGAAGGATATTGGCAAAATTCAGACGGGCCAAGGCGCAACTGTTTCCGTCTACGGCATCACCGATCGCACCTTCAACGGCGTTGTCGATCTGATCGTGCCGGTGAGCGACACCAGCACCGGTCTGGTCACCTTCCCCGTGACCCTGAGTCTCACCGACGAATCGCTGGCCGGCCTGCTCCCCGGCATGACCGCCACCGCTATCTTCACCGAAACCGAAGAAGCGAAGTAACGGTAGTAAAAAAAGTTAACACGGATCGGTGTTTCTTCCGATCCGTGTTAACTGGATGTTATATCTCTGATTGAACAGTAGAAAATAACGCATGCAAAACAATTTTTGGTCTTTTTCAACCACCTCTATACTCAGGCAAGGAGCCATCCGATTGTGGCCCCTTTGCTTGACCCTCGCCTTGAGTTTATGGCTTGGTTGGCCGGCAGCGCTCCATGCCCAATCCACGGCGCCGACGCCCATGCCCTTAGCCCCGGCCAACACCTTGATCGCGGTCGCCGGTGGTCATGGCGCCGACTTGTGGAACGCTGACAATGGCGCGCTGGTCGCACAAGTAGCGCCGGGGACACGGTTGATCGCCAGTAAACGCTCCGCTGATGGGCAATGGCTCTATGTCACGGCTGACAGCGGTAGCAGCGGCTGGGCAGCGGCCAAGTCGCTGATTGTCTTCTACCGCATTGAATTGTTGACCGAAGCAGTGACGATCACCCCAGCCGTCCCAACGCCGGCAGCGGCGCCACCCGTGGAACAGAGCGCATCGATCACAGCAACAACGCCGGAAACAGCAACCACCGCAACAACGGTCGCTGCCGCAAGCGCCGCCACAGTGGACACAGCGCCGGAGGAAGCGACGGTAGCAACGGTTCGTTCCACCACACGCCTGAACATTCGCAGCGGCCCCGGCACAAGCTATGCTGTCATCAGCAAAGCCGAACCGGCGCAACAACTCACCATTGTCAGTCGCTCAACGGATGGCGGCTGGGTAGAAATAGCGTTGCCCAATGCGTCCGGACAGACAGGGTGGGTGGCCGCTCAATATCTGGCGACCGGTACGGCGGCGATGGCAGCCACACCTACCCTAAACACGCCTTCAAGGCAAAACAATGGTGTGGCCGCGCCAGCCGGTGGCCTCACCGGCAAGTTAGTTTTTCAGACCAGCTTTGGCGGCCCAATCTATCTTTATGAACTAGCCGGCGGCAATCTGCGCCAACTGACCAGCGGCTTTGACCCCGCCCTCAGCCCCGACGGACGCCAAGTTGTCTTTACGCGCGGCGGGGGAGACAACGGTATCTATCTCATCAACGCTGATGGCAGCGGCGAACGCAAAATTTTTGGCGAACGCGAACTGTTGCTCTCGCCCAAGTGGAGCCCCGACGGCAAGTGGATTGTCTTTATGCGCGGCGACGAGTTTGAACCCTGCTTTGTCGACGATGAAGATGGGCGCTGTTACCGCGAACCGCTCTTCCCCGGCGGCAATGCGTTTGACCATCCCCAAGGCAAAAATCCGGTGACAAAGCTGGCGCGGATTGATAGCAATGGCGGCAACTATCGCGACCTTGCCACCCTGGAGCAAGCGATGGCTCCGGACTGGAACAGCGGCGGCATTGTCTACCAATCGGCCGGCGGCTTGCAGATCACGGCGGATCAGGCCGGCGATCCCAACCGCAAGCTCTTTTTCCAGATTCAACGCCAATACCACCAGGATCCCGACTGGCAACCCGGTGGTGGACGGGTGGTCTTCCAACAGAGGCAAGGTTCACACTGGGAGATCTTTGGCGTCAACCCCGATGGCGGTGGTCTAGCCGCATTGACCCGACCGGCGACCGCGCTGGTCGATACGATGCCCAGCAATGTGGCGCCGGCGTGGAGTCCCAATGGCCAATACATTGTCTTCCTGAGCAACCGCACAGACGGCAATGAAGCCGGCCCGTGGCGCTTGTGGGTCATGAATGGTGACGGCAGCAACCAACGCCCGCTCCCGGTCAATTTGACCTTTAACTACGGCTATACGAATGAACAGGTTGTGGATTGGGGGCCGTAACCACCCCAACAGGTAATCTTGGTTGTTCACAAGTTGTGCGTGTCTTCAACAAAATTTTTATCAAAGATTACGCAGATTACGCAGATTTTTCTTTTATCGACGTAATCTGCGTAATCTTTGATCATTTCACGCTAGAAGAGGATCATCCCTGTGTCAACAAGCAAAAACCAGACCGCCATTACCATTGATACGCCCATGGCGCCCCCCTACTGGGCGCTGTTGGAACGTGAGTTGTTGGCCGTGCAGAGTACCGCCTGTCATGAGTTCTTTGACCATTACTTTGACGAGCGGGGCTATCTGCTCTGCGTCCCGCGTTGGGGCGGCAATGATGGGCCGGATGACGCCGCCGAGAACTTTCTGAATTGGACGATGCTCTATGCGCTCGGTGCGCCGGCCAGCGTGTTGGACATTTACAAACGGGCCTGGGAAGGGCATCTACGCCAATACACGGAAGCCAAGACGGTGGAAGTGCCGTTGGCGCGCGAAGGGATGTATTACAAAGAGTTCCCCGTCATGTTTGACTGGTTTCACAACGGCGAAGGCTTTTCAGCCTTCTACCTGGAAGGGCTGTGCGACCCGGCGGATCGCAAATTCCAGCAGCGCACCCGTCGCTATGCCGGTTTCTACATGAACGAAGATCCGCAAGCGCCCAACTATGACCCGCAACACAAGATCATCCGCAGCATGTTCAACGGCAGCCGCGGCCCGCTGCTGCGCAAAGCAA
Organism: Caldilinea sp. CFX5; assembly: GCA_021405325.1. The sequence goes on from QWII01000024.1 coordinate 46,204, forward strand.
CCGGTCAGGATTGGGCCGGCGACCCCATCGAGGTGGAAGGCCGCTTTTCCCCCCTGCACGGCGAACGCACTTACGACGAGATGATCGCCCACTTCAAGGATTACAACGATGTCGTCGGCGACCAGCCACTTAACCTCTGTACGACGACCTTATCGCTCAATGCTTACGCGATGACCGGTGAGCAAAAGTATCGCGATTGGACGCTGGAATATGTCGATGCCTGGGTGGAACGCACGGAAGCCAACGGCGGCATCATCCCCACCAACATCGGGCTGGACGGCACGATTGGCGGCGAAGCGGGCGGGCGCTGGTATGGCGGCGTCTATGGCTGGGGCTTTACGGTGACAGTGCCGCAGACCGGCGAACTGGCGCACCGCACCTATTTCCATGTGCGCTCGCTCTATGGCTTTGGCAATGCGCTGCTCTTGACCGGCGACGAACGCTATGTAGACACCTGGCGTGGCGTGATCGATTACATCAATGCCAACGCCCGTGAGATCGACGGCAAAACCATGTGGCCGAATGCCTACGGCGACTATTTTGGCGCGGAAGATTGGTATGATTGGAAGCCCTATCCCTTCCATTCGGGCGGGCAGGAGGTCTACTACTGGTCGATGAAGCCTGAGGATCTACGGCTGGTCTACAAAAATCCGTGGATTGACTACTTGCATGGCAAAAATGCCAACTACCCGGTCGAAGCGTTACAACAGGACCTGGATCAGGTGCGCCGCAAAGTCGAACTCATGCGCGCCGACACGACTACGCCCGATACCCGTCTCTCCGATGACCCAAATCACATCAACCCGGCGACTACTGAAGCGCTCACCCAACTGATGCTGGGTGGCATCCCCACCGGGCGCACCGGCGCTTCACTCCATGCCCGTCTGCGCTACTTCGACCCGGCCCGTCGTCGCCCCGGCATCCCGGAAGATGTGGCCGCACTGGTCGAAAAGATGACCGCCGATGAGACAGTCGTGACGCTGGTCAATGTCAATCAGATCGAAGCGCGCACGCTCATTGTCCAGGGCGGCGCCTATGGCGAACATCAAATTGAAGCCGTCACCGCCTATGGCAAAAACGTGCCGGTTGACAACGCTTCCTTCACCGTCCACCTGGCTCCTGGTTCCGGCGCCCGGTTGACGCTCAAGATGAAGCGCTACGCCAACCAACCCACCTTCGCCTTCCCGTGGGTCTAATCGGCGCGAACATTAACAATTAATCATTGTCCGTTGTCCATTAATTATTCTGTTACTCTGTACGCGACGGCATGGCAAAATTCGCAATCAAGGTCACGATCAAAAAGAGAATGACCAGCATACTATTGTCCATAAAAATCCCCTTCCAGTGCTGAGTTGACCGGTGCTTGTTCCGTAGTCTGTTGTGTAGATGCTGCCGGATGGGTTGCCGTCCGGCAGCAAGCATTTCTAACGTAAGCAGTTGTCCAAAAACGAAGGTCATTGTATTCATCGGACACGAAGGTTCCTCTCTAGCATATCACGTTTGACTGAGCAAAAGTGTAATAACTTTGACGTATTTTTGTGACACCGTTTATGGCTAGTTCACAGTGTAGCGGAAAACCGTTCGCATAACTACGGCAAAAGTCTAACAACCCGGCCGTTTGATCTATCAGCTTGCCACTGGCTGTGATAGGATGTAGTTGATCGTGCAGCGATAATAATTTTCAATTCACAAATTATCATGTGTATTAAATATAATTAATCAACAAAAATTGCAGTTTTGCACTTTGCAGGAGGTGTAGTATAATCATAGTTTAGTACTATGCAAACATTACCTACGAATACCTTACGTTTCTTAAAACATGCGCAATCGGCACGCTTGTCGCTACCGAACCGGTTACGCGCGCTGGGGTTAATGGCCCAGGAACTTGACCAAATGTTGACCTGGCCGCCGACTGTGACCACCAAAGTCGGCGGTACTACGCTGGCCCTGCTGCTGGATGAAGCGGCGCAATTGGTGCAAACCCAATTGCTCCCCCGTATTCGCTGGTATCGCGTGCGGGTTACACCGATTGAACAACTGAGTGAGGCGCAACAGCTTTGGCTCCGGCGCTATTTCCAAGAGCAGGTTTATCCCTTGCTCACCCCCTTTGCCGTCGATTCCGGTCATCCCTTTCCCTTTATCCAGGATCGCCGGCTGAACTTTCTGGTGGTCTTGCAATCCAAAAACAGACTATACGAAGCAGAACAGTATGGCGTCGTGCCGATCCCATCGCGTCTGCCCCGTTTGATTCAAACCCACCCCTGTTTACCACCGCCGGCGCGCACGCGCAATCCCACCCCGATTCGCTGCTTTGTCTGGCGCGAAGAGGTTGTCCGCCATTTCTTGCCAACGCTCTTTAGCGGCGTCACGGTTAAGGCGGTCTATCAATTTCGGTTGTTGCGAGCATCCCTCACTAACTCGCCATCACCAGTGGCTGCCGCGGAAGCAAGCATTCGGGTGGCCAAAGGCCCCATTACGCAATTGGCAATCGAAAAGACGATGCCGCTCCATTTATGCCACTGGTTGAGCAATCGGCTGCCCGTCAGCATGGATCGGGTGCTGGCTTGTGCTACGCCGTTGGGGCTGGGTGATCTCTGCGAATTGGCTGATTATTTGAAGCCCAATAACGCCATTGTTCCCGTCCGCTCCTAGCCAGGCCGCGACTGGCGGCGCAGTCGTCCGTCACGGATCGGCTCAGAACGGACAGGGTAATTACACTTTGTCGAAGTAAGCTTTTTGCTAATTCTGTTTGACCTGTGTTATCCTATAGCATTATCGAATGGCATAACCATAAACGTTGACAGAGGCCAAGACGGACTACCCCGCTTACCAGAGAGTCGCCGGTGGGTGCGAGGCGATAAGCAGTAGTTTCGTTAGCTCCTCTCCAGTTCTCGGCAGAAACGTCGTCCCTTGTCGGCGACCAATGGTCGAGCGGTTCGCACCCGTTATCGTGGAATGAGGCTGTGTGCATCACCCTGGTCTGTGATGTCCCGGCAAAATCAGGTGGCACCACGAGGTCCCTTTCGTCCTGAGTTGACGAAAGGGACTTTTTATTTTCAATCTCTGAATCTCTCAATCTCCATAGCGGATCAAGCGAGAGATTCAGAGATTCAGAGATTAGGTAGCAGAAGGAGGGATTTGTATGCTGGACATTCGCTGGATGCGCGAGAATCGGGCAGCGTTGGCTGAGGCGATGCGCAAGCTCAACGATACAGAGGCGCCGTGGGAAAAGGCGCTGGCGCTGGATGAGGAGCGGCGCGAACTGCTGACCAAGGTGGAAGCGTTGCGCGCCGAACGCAATAGCGGCTCCAAGCAAGTCGGGGCGCTGATGCGGGAGAAAAAGAGCGAGGAAGCCAACGCGTTGAAGGGCCGCATGAGCGCCATCGGTGACGAAATCGCCGCCATCGAGACCCGTCTCAATGTGGTCGAGGTTGAGTTCCGCGATGCGATGTTGCGCATTCCCAACCCGCCCGACCCCGAAGTGCCGGTGGCGCCTGATGATTCGGGCAATAGGGTGCTCAAGGTTTGGGGCGAACTGCCCGAATTTGACTTTACTCCGCAGCCCCACTGGGAGATCGGCCAGAAGCTGGGCATCATCGATTTTGAGCGGGGCGTAAAATTATCAGGCACCCGCTTCTATTTGTTACGGGGCGCGGCGGCGCGGCTGCAACGGGCCTTATCGGACTGGTTCATTGATGTTCATAGCGGCGAACATGGCTATGAAGAGGTCTACCCACCCTTTATGGTCCATACCGATATTATGGAAGGCACCGGCAACTTGCCCAAATTTGGGGATGTCCTCTATCGCGACGCCGAGGAAGATTTCTGGTTTATTCCCACCGCGGAAGTGCCAGTGACGAATATGTACCGTGACGAGATTATCGAGCCGGGGAAGTTACCGATCTATCATGTCGCTTCGACGCCCTGTTTCCGCCGCGAAAAGGTGTCGGCGGGCAAGGATGTGCGCGGCATCAAGCGGGTGCATCAGTTCCAGAAGGTGGAGATGGTCAAGTTTGTCGAGCCGGCTCAGGGTCGCGCCGAGTTGGAGAGCTTGACCCGTGACGCCGAAACGTTGCTGGAACGGCTGGGGCTGACCTATCGCCGCGTCGCCATTGCCACCGGCGATCTCTCCTTTGTCGCCTGTATGAAGTATGACCTGGAAGTTTGGGCCGCCGGTTGTAACGAGTGGTTGGAAGTCAGCTCCTGCTCGTGGTTCCGCGACTTCCAGGCCCGCCGCGCCAACATCCGCTATCGCCCCGCCGAAGGGGAACGCCCGGAGTTTGTCCATACGCTCAACGGGTCGGGATTGGCGCTGCCGCGGGTGATCATCGCCATTCTGGAAAATTACCAGCAGGCCGATGGCACAGTTGTGGTGCCGGAGGTGTTGCGACCGTATATGGGTGGCATGGCTGTGATTGCGTAAGTTTGATGCGCTGGAAACTTATTTACGGACGACAGCGGGGGAAACAAACGCTGTTTTACCCGCGCCTGTTGCAGAGTAGAGTCACCGTACCCGCTTTAGTGATGACAAGACCCCCTACAAAACCAATGTCGCCTTTGCCTTTTGGGTTGGTGCAAGTGGAACGCCAGGGTCTGGCCGGCGGCTAGCAGAGTAACAAACTAGCCGCAAGACCGGGTAAGGTCTACCCACACGACGGGCGCAACCGATCGAGAATGCTGCAATACTAGATTTAGTTGAAACCGAGCGGGAACTGTGTTACAGTAAACTTGCGCGTTCACATTGAAGATCGTTGCGGAGAAGATCGTTGCGGAAAGGAAACGAACTATGGGTATCCGAACAGAGCGACCGGAGGAGGAAAAACAACAACAGTTCACCTTCACGCCGCATGACACCACCCCGCCCCCCACACCACCGCCCGTCGCGCCGGCGCCGGTTACAACGCCAACACCGGACTGGCGTGAATTACGCCGACAAGAGCGCGCCGCCCGTCGCGCCGAACGCCATGCTGACCGTGAGGCGCATGGCTATAACTGGATCGGCGGTGTCGTCTTGATCTTGTTGGGCGGTCTCTTCTTGCTCCAAAACACGGGACTGATTGAGCGTTTTGAGAACTGGTGGGCGCTCTTCATCCTAATTCCTGCGCTTGGCTCCTTCACCAATGCCTGGCATCAATATCAAGCCGCCGGCAATCGTTGGACGCCGGCAGCCACAGGGCCGTTGATGGGGGGTCTGATTTTGAGCGCGATTACGGCCATGTTTCTCTTCGGGTGGAATATCGGCTTGTGGTGGCCGCTCTTCTTGATCGCCGGCGGGATTGCGGTTCTCCTTGGCGCAAGCCAGTGGCGGTCACAAAGCTAATCAGCGCTCTTTGTTCTGACGTTGTCCAGTTGCAAGCGCTGGCTGCACGTTATGGCGAGTGGCAGGGCTACTGGGGTCATTATTTGCGTGCAGTACGGTCGTAGCTTGCCGCCACAACAACGAATTGGGGAGTAACGAATTGGCGCGCAACGTCACGCCAATTCGTTACTCCCCAATTCGTTGTCGCCTCCCTGGTCGATTTTCGACCTGTCTGCGTAGACGCAATTACATCATCCGTCACCGAATCCTCGTATGCTACCCAAAGGCCGCATGTATCGGGTATAATCAGGATCAGCCACACAGGATCGGCAGGAGTTTGCGGCAGCGCGATGTCGCTGATCAGCACCCGGCGTGTTCGGCAACCCACCTTTCTCAGCTACACAGTCCATACCATTTACCAGGAGGCTTTCATGCAAGATGCGTTTCTTCGACGGCAAAAAGACCGGCTGATGACGCCGGTGGCCGGTTCTGCGTTTGCTGCCATTCATCCCAATCACATTTCGGTCATTGCCATGCTGATTGGGCTTGGCTCGGTTGTGGCGATCTTGGGGCAATGGTACTGGCTTGGTCTGCTCTTGTGGGCGGTCAATCGCATTATGGATGGGTTGGATGGGGTAGTGGCGCGTGTCCACCAAAAGCAGAGCGACTTTGGCGGCTATCTGGACTTATTTCTCGATTTTATTATCTACCTTGCTGTGCCGATTGCCTTTATCGCCGCCATGCCGACGACAGCGAATCTTTGGGCCGGCATCTTCTTGTTAACCAGCTATGTGCTAAACTCCATCTCCTGGACGACATTGGCCGCGCTGTTGGAAAAGCGCCAACGCCAAACCGTCAACCGCCTGACCAGCATGGAGATGCCGACGGGATTGGTGGAAGGGGCGGAGACCATTGTCTTTTATACGCTTTTCTATTTGTTGCCGAATCAGATTGCCATTCTCTTCCTGGTGATGGCGATTCTGGTGGTCTTTACGGCGAGTCAGCGCGTCTGGTGGGCGTACTGGCATTTGCAGTGAGGCGTGTCTAATGGAACTGTAGGGAGGCGGATGCAGGTAACATGGATTGCTTTAGACCAGGGGAACGCCCCATGCCACTGCGAGCTGCGCCCTCATTTTCATCGTTGTCAGTGAACCCGGTTTACATAACCTGTGCAGAACAGGACAACGTCATCACGCAGCCTTTGTTTCTATTTTGCGCATGGGTTCCTGGGGAAGGCCATCGGTTGCCGCCTGCCAAAGCGCTTGGGCTTCGGCCAAATCGCGATTGCCGCCATACTCTTCGGTAGCAACGGCCAACAGATTCTCTACTTTGTCATGTTTCTCTGCCTCATCAAGAATATGTATCCAGACGTCAATTGTTGTTCCATTAAAATTGATGAGTCCGATTGGTAGATCAGCGTCATAGACAACTCTTCTTTGGCTGCTTTGGTCGGGATATAAAAATGCAAAAACTCTTCCTAAACGCTTTATTACTGCCGCAATTTGCTCTGGTACGGATAGTTTAACAAGATCATCTGGTATTTCTTTGGCACCGTCACTGTTGGTCGTTTCATGCGCTCGATCAGCTTTTTGCCATGACACTATGGCTTGGCTTAATTGCTGATTTGCCCCATACTCAGAGGCCGCGATTGTCAATAAATCATCGATCTGATTGGTAATATTCACCCTGGCAAAGATCCGATACCAAGCGACAAGGGGTGAACCACTAAAGTTGATATACGCCGAATCGATACCTGCATCCTCTACGACCCGACGCATAGAAGTGGTATCATTATAAAGCCTTGCAAATGCCGTAATTAAATGTCTAATTGTTAATCTGCGCGCCGATAGTGATTTAGATGATGCAGGTACAGTAATCTCCTGAAGCGCGTTTATGAGCGTCGGGTTCTGTGGGTACTCACTCAAAGCGACTGTTGTCAAATGTGCGAAAACGCCTGCTGTATAAGCTACTTTGGCAATCTGCAACCAAACCTCAACCGCGGACTTATCAAAATTCACAGCGGCTTGTTCCAATTCGATATAGAAAAGAAGTCGCTGCTGATTTCCAGTATCTGGATAGAGCCTAGCGAGGACAACCGCTAACTCATATAGATCAGACGGCTCGGCAGGTTGATTTTGGGGCGGATTGATCGATGGCGTCAAAACCGGCTGCACCGCTAATACCGTAAGTTCAAGCTGGGCCGTAGTCCACTGGTGGTTCGGTTGAAAAGATGATTCAGATGGGCGAAGCGCCATTGCTGATTTCCTTGTTCATCAATGCCGTGTGGGCGGGTAGAGCTGACGGATAAAGGCTTTATCCGCCGGCGATAGTTCCGTACTGTTGCCGGCTACGGCAAAATTACCGATGGTCAACTCAGCCGGGATCGGTTTGTGCATGATCGATAGGGCATCGGCCGGCCCGGTGCGCACCCGATCGGCTGGGTATTGGTAGAAAATATTCTGGTCAACCTGCGCCTTTGGCCAACCCTGTTGGGCATAGTAGCGATAAACCGCTTCCCGATCCCACGGAATATGCGCCACCGGACTCTGGTCAGCGCTGACCAGGCCCAAGGCGTGACCAAATTGGCGCAACACCGTCGCTTGCACCTCAGTATCGGCGCTATTCGGGCGCAGCCAGCCAAAGTTCATGGTTGGTTGGTCTTGCGGAATGCTCAGACAATCGGCGCCGACATAAGACCAGGCGCCGGCCTCCTTGAAGGAGATCCGGATCTCCGCCACCGGGTCATCGGTAAAGACAAAGTGAAGATTGGCGTGGTCAAGCCATCGGTTGGCAACATTGACAACGCGCTGCCGTAGTGACTCGGCGCCGTCAAGAAAGCGCACCCGGATGGTTTGCCCTGGTTGCCAAAGTTTGGCAATCACCGCAACCGGGCCACCGGGACTCCAGGGGCGATCTGGATTACCATAGCTTTCGGGGGGAGGTGCAGGGGACGTTTCGGTGGTGGCCGCAGAAACAGCAGCGTTGTTGTTATTGCGACTTTGCTCATAAGCCAACAGCACCGCTAGATCGACTGGTTGTTCCAAGGCGGGCAATTGCAACACATCCAGCGTGGCGGGCTGGCGCGTGGCGAAGACTTTAAAGAGCACCTTCTCCGGGGTGTCGGCATTGCCGCTCTTGTCAACCAGAACGGGGATGTGAACTTGTCGGCCTTTCGCTAAGAGCAGACAATCGCTGTTAGCCGGATAAAGGCGCTGAACGGCCAAACGCGTATTCAACAACCACAACGAAACAAAGAGATCCTCGGTGCTATGATTATGTAAGAGCAAAGTCACCGGCTTGTTAGCTTGGATCGTCGCCGCTGAGATTAGATCATGATCAGCGACCGTTACTGTAATGGCGCCACTCAGATCGGCATCCTGGGCCGCATTCATTAGGGCTAGTACATGCCGAAAGCGAGCCAACTGCTCTAACCGCAGATGGATGGTTACTGCTGTTAGCTCTGGTTTTTCGTTCGGGGCAATACTGATTTCCATAATTGGCTGTCCCGCCGGCGTTTGAAGCTGACAACGCTCTGGTCGCCAATCTAAGCGATAGTCAATATTTGTATCGGTAGCCACAACATATAACTGCGAAGGTGGCGCCACGAAGGATCTGTCACTAGCCAATCCGACGCGCAACGCTTGCGTATCCGTAGCGTAACGCATAATGCGCACCCGACTGCCTACCTGCAGCGTAAAATCCGCGCTTTCCGGGTCATCTCGCGGGACAATCCGAAGCGAAGTCTTATAAGTTGCCGTTGTCGTTGCATAGATTAACGGCGCTTGATCCATTGCGCTACCTGGTGGGTAGATAGCAACAAAACCGCCAAGCTGTAAACCTAAGGCTGGGTGGGCATTGATCGTTCCGCTGTAGCGCTCGCCATCGACTCCTGACACAAGCAAATAGGGCGCAACTGGGCGTCGTTCGTGGCCCCAAAGCGTCAACGCGGCATCACCGATCAGTTGCGGCGTCTGTTGCGGGTAAGCGGCCCGCACCTTGACCAACAGCAGATCATAGACTTCACCCCAAGTCATTTGCGCATAATACTGCTTTAGGAGGTCGTAGAAGTAATAACTAATTACCCCCATCTGGTTGCCAGGATCGTCAGCCGTATATTCATAAGCATGTTCGCCATTACGACAGGCGGCCAGAAGGATTACATTGGTAAAATTTTGGCGGGCGAAAAACTCACTACCGGCATCCACATCCCAAAGCATTCGGACACTAACACCCCGCTCAGCTACTTCCCGAATCAACTCAGCTACTTCCCAATCGCTAATTCCAAAAATATTGGTAGTGAGGCTATCGTGTGCGACTAGCATGTTATCAATGCCGGCCGGGTTGTTCGCATCTAAACTAGGGGAGTGGCTCCCATGCGCGCTGAAGTGAACAAAAACAATATCACCAGCTTGCGCTTGCGCAAAATGACGACGCCACGCCGTCAAAATGGCGGCACGAGTTGCTTGCTCATTGGTCAACAGCAGCACTTGTTGATCAGGAAGATGAAGCTGCTCTTGGAAAAAGCGCCGGGCTGCCATCACATCATTCACACAACCGCGTAGCGGGGATACGCTTGGTGATAGATAGGTATCAATGCCCACCAGCAAGGCATAGATCGTCACTGTGGCAGACGATGAAGGGGGGGGTCTCCGTTCGGCATCTTCCACTCTCCTTGGCTCCACCACCTGTGGTTTTGGGATACGCTGGCCGAGCGAAACATCGAGCCGCTCGGCCAAATCCGCATATTGACCGCCAAACCGGCGCAAGGCTGACGCGGCGATGCGGGCAAAGGATTGATAATTGTCGCCGATGGTCAGCCCGTCGGCGGCGGTGGCGGTGGGGTCGGCGATCAGGGCGCCAAAGTCGAGGGGTTGGGCCAGATGTTCGCCCACATAACGCGAGACCAGATCCAACACATTGATCGTCTCGGTCAGGCGCAGATTGTTGAGCAGCCGGTCGCGGACGCCTTCGACAAAGAAGTATTCCAGGCTATCCGCTGCTTGGCTGTCATCGGGCTGGCTGGGGCGCTCGATCAGACCGCTCAAGAAGACCTCGGCCAGATGAGCAACCCGCGCTTCCGGCAACACGACCCGTTGCACCAAGCGCATAATGGGCAAGGTCAGCGGCGCCGCAGCCAGGAAGTTGGCTAAACGCCGGGCCGTTGGCGAAGCAGAGCCGTAAAAGTTACGCAACAGTTGTTCTGCGGTGAGGGTGGTTGTGCGTTGCGGCGGTAAGGGCGGCACGGTGGCGACGCCGGTTGCCGGGTCAATCGGGTTGGGGATCGCCAGCACCCCCGGCACCCACAGGTTGCTGTTACCGGCCAACGCTTGCGCCCAATAGCCCAAGGGGAGCGCATCCAACGACGCCACCGGCACCGGCACGCTATGGAGTGGGCGCGCCGGCAGCCGATGGGTTGTCCACTCGAACGGAAATTCGACATTGGGCGCCCCCGGCGTCGGCGAGCGCAGGTAAATGGCCGGGAAGGTGCGCAGGCCGCTGCGCACCCACAGGCGATCGGGCAAGACTTGCAGCAGCGTCACCAAACCGGTGCGCCCCCAACCGGCCAAGAGGGTCGCCATCACGCCATTATGCCAGACGGGCGCCACACAGTCGCTCACCACCAGCACCAACCGTCGCCCCAGTGGGTCGTAGAGTTCGGCGGCGCGGTGGGGGCGGCTGCGATTGGCCGTGGGGCCAATGCCGCTGTAGAGGGTCACATTGGTGGCGTCAGGCCGGCTACGGAAGCCCCAGAGGCTGACGGTGCGAAAGGCGCCCTGGCGCTCCAAGAGATCTTTGAGTTCGCTCACCATCCGTTGCCAGATCACCATCGACGATGATTCATCCACCAGCAAGGTCACATCCAGCCAGCGTTCCGCCGCGGCTTTCAGCACCGGCATCCAGTCACCGGTGTCGGCAATGCGATGGGCGGTGGCTGCCTCATCAAACAAGGTCCGGGTGCGGGAAGGAACCCGTCGTTTCAAGGGGCGCAACTGGCGGGCAATCTCTAACGGACCAGGCAGGGCATAGGCCGCCGGGCTGCGAAAGCGGTGCGCGCCCTGTCCACCGGCTGCCGTTTGGGCCTGTGCGGGGTAGAGATTAGCGGCAGCATTGCCCGGCGCGCCACTCTCCTCCGGCAGCGTCACACTTGCCCCAAAGCGCTCCCGGTTTTGTGGGGGTACAGCGGGGCGGGCGGCAGCGGCTGTGTCATTCGTGCTGGGCGTCTTGTCTGTTTCTGCCGCCGGCGGTGGCGTCTCAGGCGCGCCGGACGACGCGCTGATCGGCGGCAGACGCGCGGCCAACCAGAGAATTTCTGCGACTTCTTCTGCTGTCACATCCAGATCCAGCTTGCGCAGCAGGCTGATCAACGCCGGCAGTTGGGATGAATCATGTTTCATAAGATGGCTCATGCGCTGCCACTTAACGGTTTCCAGATTGTCTTCTGTAGCGCCTCTTTGCCCACCTGCTCATCTTCCAGGTTGAAGCCATATTTGGTCAGGTAGATGGCATTGAGCAACTGATCGGTGGCGAGGTCGCCCTCCTTGCGCGCGGCAAAGAACTTGGCGATCAGCGCTTCTCGTTCGCTCTTTTTGATCGTCTTGTCGCCGGCAAAGTAGGCTTCCACAATGTCCGCCAATTTCTCCTGGCTATGTTCGGGGATATTCAGCCGCACACAGCGCCGCAAAAAGGGCGCCGGAAATTCGCGCTCGCCATTGCTGGTCAACACCACCAGCGGGAAGGCGGCGCAGGCCACGCGACCCTGTTCAATTGTCACCGTGTCATCACTGTCCGCCGGCTTGACCTTGACGATCGGCTGTTTTTGCGAGATCCGGGTCAATTCGGGGATCTCATATTGTCCTTCTTCAAAGATATGGAGCAGATCGTTGGGCAGGTCAATATCGCTTTTGTCGATCTCATCGATCAGCAGCACGCGCGGATAGTTGCGCGGCAGCAGCGCCGTCCCCACCGGCCCCAGGCGGATAAACTCCCCGATGTCCGGGTCGTCGGTAATGTTGCGTTGCTGCCGCAGATTGACCTCCTGCAAACGGGCAATGGCGTCGTAGCGGTAGAGCGCATCCGGCAAGGTCGAACGCGAGGTGATCGGCCAAGTGAGGACTTTGCCCAACTTTAGCTCATGGGCAATGGCATAGGCCAGCGTGGTCTTGCCGGTGCCCGGTTTCCCGGTCACGAGGAGCGGGCGGCGCAGGTGAATGGCGGCGTTGACCACCTCGACCTCTTTGGCGCTGGCCTGGAATTTGGCCTTGGCAAACCGTTCCACCAACGCCGGGTCGGCGACCAACGGCACATCGACGGCCTGACCGCGGAAACGGCGCCACGGTGGCGGCGCCTGTTTGATAAAGTCGGCAAAACCATCATGGGGTTCGCCGTGGCCGGTAAAGAGCTGCCAATCGCTCATTGAAAGACTCCTTGTTCAGCATATTTGTAAGGGGGACGGGTAAAATCATCCCAAAGCAAGGTCAGGGCATTGCCAATAAAGGCGGCATCCAGCATGGCGGCTTTGGAACGCCGCACATCATGAACCGCCTTGCGCAGATCAGCCAGTTTTTTGTCCGTGAGCAACGGCGCAATTTTGTCCTTGAGATCGCTCAAGGTTGCGTGATCGGGGCGTTCCCCCCGCAACCAGAGCGCCACGGGAATGCCGGCATCGCGCAACATGTCAAAGACATCCCGTTTATCGCCGACCAGGGCCACCGCCATCCCGACACAAACTGCCTCTTCCTGATTTTGCAGGTCAAGCATGGTCAGCAGACAATTATCCAGATCAGCTTTGGCGAGCCAGGGTAGGGTGTCAAAACCATTGTGGCCGATCTTTTTATCAAAGACGCGCCACTTTTCTTCCCAGAAGGCGTTGGCCAGCGCTTGATCGGCCGGGTTGGGAATGGTCAACCGGTCTAGCAGACGCACCACCAGGGGATGCTGGATGCCATAGGTGATCTCGGCTTTTTGGTTGCGTTGCCACCGTTCAAAGCCATAACAGAGCAGGTCGGCAGGGGCCACCACTTCAAGTAAGAGGCGCTTGATATTCGGGATCAGCGCGATATAGTCACGATTGGCAAAGGCGCGGTCGAGCAGCAAAGGCAAGTCGTCCAACCGCCAGAGTCCGCTCTGTCCAGCCCCCTGCCCGGTTGCTTCAGCCACTTGCAGAACCAGCGGATCACCGGTTTTGGCACTCCACAGCACCAGCTCGACTTTGAAGAGGGGTTGTTTACGCTGCTGTGTGCGGTTGAAGAGATCGGGTTCAAGATAGATCTGTAGGTAAGAGAGGTCATCAATGGCGGACCGTTGCTGTTCGGCGCGCACTTCCGTGCGCAGCCGCTCAATCTCAACCACCGGCACAGGCGGCATCACCTGATCAGCGTTGGCATCCACCCACGCACGCAAGAGGGGCGCCACTCCTTTGACCGCGTCCGCCAACGCCAGTCGCTCCACAAATTCCAATAATGGCGGCCACCGTTTGGTCAACGGATGGAGACAGAGATCAGTCAACAGCAGCGCCGGTACGTTGCTGTTCATCAAATTGGCGCCGACAGGCAGACAGGCGCGATAGCAGTGAAACCAGGAATCAACATCCGGCAGGGTGATGGTCTCGACAAGTCCCAACAACTGGACAAAGGCCGCTTCCGGCAACTGGGTCGTCACCCTGGGCAATAAACCGCCCTGGCGCAGCGCGGCCACAACCTCGGTCGCGGTGGCGCCGGCCTGAATCGTGATCGTGTTGCCGTCACCGGTCACAATCACATTGTCCTTCAAGTCGCCACCGGCGGTTACGTTGCGGTTGCCATTAATCTTGAGTTCGGTCGGTTTTTCAACAGGCATTGCTTGGGGCATGATTTCGTTCAAAGGCAACTACCGTTTCCACACAGATCATTGATGGGCTAGTCAGGTGCGCAAACGGTTATTGTCAATTCTTCTGGATCTTGTAACTACTAAGCCCGCTCTTAGCCAGTCCGTGACTGGTGGCCCAATCGCCAGTCATGGACTGGCTAAGAGCGGGAAGGCTTGGTAGTTACTGGATCTTTTTCAACACAAACTTCGTGATCGGGCCGGCAACCGGGGTCACGATTGGCATAAGCAGGGCACTCAGCGCGGCAGGCGGTACGCTGGTCATTTGCCCCTGCAAAGCCTCCACGATTTCGGCGATCTGTTCGTCGCCGGCCTCCGTAGCAATTGCCTTTTTCAGCCGTTCCAGGGTTTGGCGCGTCACCGGCTGTTGGGGCGCCGGCACCAGTTCAACCATCACCAGCAAGGGAGCAAAGAGCGCATCCAGGTTATTCTGTGGGCGGGAAATTGTCTCACGTGAGACAATCTTATCACGTCCGACAAAATCGCCGCCCCCGGTGTTCACATTACCCCCGACAAAAGCTGCTCCCCCAGTATCGAGGCGTTTGATACGCGTAACTGTATTGTTATCCCCAACGACATTATTGTTGCCGGTGATAATCGTATTGTTCTCCAAGTTGCCGCCGGCGGTCACATTGCCGTCGCCGGTTACGTGTATCGTAACAAGCTTTTGAATCTGTTCTTGCGCTTTTTCCGCCACTGCGTTCCAGCCGCCCCCCGGCAACCCCTTGCCGCCGCGTAACACCGCCACGGGGAAATCTTCGGTGGCAAAATCAAAGAAGGGTTTCTGTTTCACCCCCTGTTCCGTGAGCGAGGTAGCCGGCACGGTATTGTCCAGATAGTTCATCAAATTGGAAACCTTGACCTGCTGATCGCCCGGCTGGTTGCCCGCCCCTTGCAGCGCTTCCGCCAGGTGATAGGTGTAGATGCTCATTTTGCCGTCTGTGCGGATGTAGGATTTTTGGGAACCACGGGATGAGGAAAAGACAACGCGCCCTTCCCCTTCACTCAGGCTCTTGATCAATTGGTCCGGCATGGCAACACTTGTGAGGGCAGCTACAGCGCTGTTGTCGTCAACCTCTTTGGCCGTCGCCATGCCTTCGGCGTGACAACAATCAAGGAAAAGCAAGAGCCGCTTTGCCTCAATTTGTCGAATGGCCTTATGAAATTCGTCAGCCGGAAACAGTAGCTGACCCCCTGGCGCCGGATCATAATCATGCGGAATCAGAAAATAGTTCAAAGTGGACAAATCAAGTTTGCCATGCCCTGAATAAAAGATCAACACGGTGGCGTCGGGATCAGCGGCGGCGCATTGGCGTAACCAGGCCAGGCCGTCCAAAATTGCTTGTTTGGTGGCGCCGTCGTCATGCAAGAGACGCACATGCTCCTTGGTAGCAGGGTAGGCGCATAAGGCCGGGTCGATCAAGAGATCATACAATACCTGCATATCACGCACAGTGGCCGGCAGCGACCATTTTGGATATTTACACTTGCCCACACCAATGAGCAGCGCATAGCCATGATCAAAAGTTGTTGTCATGAAACGATTACCCTTTTGGAAATGGATACCACTGACCGATAAATTCCCTGTCCATTGTTGACAATTCGCGATTCCACCCCACCTCAAAACCGTCCAAGGTGTGCGTCTTTAAGATTGGATAGAGCATGATCGACTGGGGATCAAAGGCCGTAAATTGGGTGACATCGGCGTCGTAAAGCTTGAAGAGGTTAAAATCGACATCCCGCTTGCTCCAGCCCTGTTTGGCGTAGTGGGCATAGACCGCCGGCTTATTCCACTGGATCTTGGTGGCGGGGTTTTGATGTTCGTGAATGCAACCAAGGGCATGACCAAATTCATGGAGAACCACGCGGCGCACCTCCTCGTCCTCGGTTTCGGGTCGTAGCCAGCCAAAGTTCATCGTGGCCGCGTGTTTCGGCGCCCCCAACGCATCTTTACCGATATAGGACCATGAGTCACCATCGGTAAAAAAGGAGATACGAATTTCGGCATTGGCATGATCACCAAAATCAAAATGGATATTGGCGTACTCGCACCACTCCTGGGCAACCGCCGTTACCCTGGCCTGCACAGTCGCCTCGCCATCGAGAAAACGCACACGCAAGGTGCGGCCCGGCTCCCACCATTTATCCGCCTCCAGCGCCAGTTTGCCATGTCCGCTCGATTCGGGTCGCTCCGCGGGTGATTCTCCAGGCAACCAGCGATCAACACACAGTCTTACCGTTTCGTCAGCCATATGCCCCACTCCCTTCCGGCCGGTGAATTATGGAAAGCACAATCGACAAGTAGTTTTCGTAACTACCAAGCCACCCCCACCTAACCTCCCCCTGGTAAGGGGAGGGGTGCCCCCTGGGCGCGGAGGGGGTTAGTAGTTACTAGTTTTCTTGCTATAAACGTAGCGGCAATGAAATTTTACGCAGAAAGTCAGCAATATAGTGCCAACATTATAACGGGCTTTCACCCCAGCGTCAATTGAGTAAATTTTGTTAAGGTAGAGAGAGCGGAATGAAGTGGTTGGATGGAAAGAGGAGGATGCGTACCGTGCGCGCTAAAAGGAGCAACGGACGATGACCGCCAACGCCAATCATGGCCAAGCAGTGACGTCGTTTTGGCCAATGTCAACAGAACCTAGTGCTGAACAGCGTCGGCGTCATCATCCGTTGTTGTTTTACATCTCTAAATAGAACTTCCACGCCATCGGCACTTCACCGGAAGCGACGAGATAGTCAACCCTGGGCGTCTTGGGTTCCCAGAGCATCGCCATACCGGCTTCGTGGGGGGTGCGGTCCCCTTTGCGCTGGTTGCATTTGGGACAGGCGCAGGCGGTGTTCCCCCAACTGTTGCGGCCACCCCGGCTCTTGGGCAGGACGTGGTCGAGGGTGAAGTCACGCTTAGTGATGATATTATCACCCTGCTGCTCGCCGGCCCCGATGCCGCAATAGATACAGCGGTAGCCATCGCGCTGGAAGACCCCGCGGCGGCTCCAGCGTACCCCCCTTTTCGGGGCGCGCACATAGCGGCGTAACCGCAAAACTGTGGGAATCGAAAGTTCTTGAGCGGCGGTAGAAATGTTGACCAATTCTTCGGTCACCGCGTCGACACGCTCCCGCAACAAGAGCGAGAGCGCACGGCGGGCTGGGATCACCGCCAATGGTTCGTAACTCGCATTGAGCAGCAAAATCGCGTTCATGATGCTCACCAACTGCATTCCATCGTTTGCCATTTATCCAACAAACAATAAGGCAAAAGTTTGTCACCCGCTGTTATTATACACCCAAATATTGGTAACACGTTAACAGCAGATAAAGTTTTGCGCAATTTGTCAACCACCACAGCCGGTGACCTTGGACAGCAATCGGTGAGAAGCAGAGCAACCAGTTGGATATGACACATCAAGGGAGACGCCCCATCCCCAACCGGCGCTCTGTTGTGCTGTAACTAACCTGCGCGTAGCCGGTCCATGACCGGCGCCCCCAACGCCGGTCATGGACCGGCTACGCGCAGGTGACACAGTTACGTTGTAATAAAGTCAGCCATCAACTGTGGCGTTGCACTGTCAAAGCCAACGACATCCAACATCCCGGCGTCATTCGGGTCGGCGATGCTGAAGCCGTTCGCGGTCATACCGACCACGATCAACTTGGCCGGAATGCCGGTCACACGACGATACTCCTGCAACGCCTGAGCCGGGTGGATCTTCCCGTGCCACGTTTCACTATCGGTGTAGACGATGAACGCATCGGCCATAATACCAGTCTTCTGCGCCCAACGCATCGGCAATGAGCAGTCGGTGCCGCCCATCGGAATTGCCGTCAGGCGACGCACGACATCATCCAGACGCTGGCGTGGCGACAGATCGACCGGCGTCAGCCCTGACTCACCGCCACCCCACTGGCCGCCATAACCACCACGGGCGGCGGAGAAGGCCACCAGGGTGTGGCGTGATTCAACCGCTGCCGTGATCAACGCCATGGCCGCCGAAGCGACGCGTGGCGTCAAGCCAGGAACGCCGGCGATTTCGCCCGCACCCATCGAGCCGGAGACATCGAGCGCCAAGACCAAACGCTTGCCGGTTGCTTCGACGTTGCCGAAGGAGAGGTAGAACGCCTTGTCTAAGGCATCGACGATGGTTTGCACCGGTTCCCAGGTTAAACTGCCGCGGGCGCCCTTGCCGTTGCTGTAGGTCTGCAACGCCGACAAGAGAGCAATCGGGTGGATGCGCGCCTTGCGTAAGCGTTCCTGGTCGGTGATGCGTTCGCTCACCAAGGCAGCCGCGGCGCTCATCGGCGTCAACAAGCCGTTGGCGGTCATGCGGGCCAAGTTGCGCAACAACGCCGTCAACGGCAATTGCGGCAACAAGGTGCGCCAGACCGCAGCACTCGCCAACCACTGGGTTGGGATCGCTTCCCACGGCAAGTCGTACTTGGTGATCAGGTCGATCATCTCCCCTTCCGCAGTCGCCACCTTGGCCCGTTCAAAGGCCCACAACTGGCGCAAAACCGCATCAGGATGTGGGTCAACGCCAACAGTCGGCCAGCCTTGGGCAATCCAGTGGTAGATCGCGTTGCGCTGGCTATCGACCGTCTTCGGGTGGGCCAGACGCAAGGCGTCGCGGTGGCTCCAACCGTCACGCTGTTGGTACTTGATCGCCTGGTAGGCCAGGCGCTCCGCCGGCATGGTGTTGTACCAGTCGGCCACGGCGCGCCGGATGCTGCGTCCCCAACCACGGAAGAGTTCGACGTAAGCCAGGAAGTGGAAGAGATGCGTACCGATGCGCGCAACCTTGGGCAACGCAGTCAAAGCAGCCTTGCGGGTCGCTTCGTCACCCAACCCGGCGCACATGGCCAAGGCAAAGATCGCCGGATCGTTTTTCGGTGCGCGACCGGCTTCGCTAATGGCTACAATGCGGGCGACAGTACGCTGACCATCGGCGGCAATACAACGCTGCACAGCGACGGCATTTTCCGCCGTCAACTTTTGTTCGCTGATGTAATAGGTGCCGCCTTCCGAGCCAAGCACCAAGAAGCGATCCAGGCGCGCCCAGTCGTCGATGGCCCAGGCATAGCCGCCGGCAGAGTTGGGAACCTGGGTCGTGCCAGGGATCGCCATGCGCTGCGGGGTACGCTGCTTGGAAAAATACTTTGTGAAATTCATCTGCCACCTCCGGTCAGGTGATAGGCGGGGTTGCTGTGGGCAAGGATGTGCCACTGGGGTGGATTCGTGTGCAACGATAACCCAATAGCTCCGGCCCACAGCCGACCGCATATCAACTAAAAATTGCTTTTGATGTAGGCAAGTGACGCCGTGGGAACCTCTGACGAGGTATGTTGCTCTACTGTTGAGCTACACCAACCGGAAACCGGCTGCTGGCGGGAGTCGCACCCGCAACCCACATGGTAACGATAACCCACGAACTTCGGCCCACATCGATCATTAGCAGTCATCAGTCGCGTAGTCGCGTAGTCCAGAGTCAGTCTCTTCTAGCGCTTACGTTGCACTCTGCTAATCATTGACGGTTGGCAGCGGACAAGTTGTCCAGTTGCGTTGAATTTCCAACAACCTGGACAGCGTCGCCTGTGGGACAAGGCTGCTGTCCGGGTTGCCGGCCTCGACGGCTTGCGCCGTCGCCTGTTTCGCAGTCAGGGAGGGATTGGGCGCGGTAACGCAACCAGTCCGGCCCGCTGACCAACCGTTTCTTATCACTGCCTCCCAGCCCGCCCTGCTACAAGAGCACGCAACCGAATGCCCACGGTTGCGCCATGAGGTACGGGCCAGGAGACGGTTACTTCATCATAAACGAAAACTCGCCCCTTTTTTTAAACGCTATCATTACAAAAGCGTTATACAGTTGATCAAAAGTGGTTGACCGACCGGAGTTGAACCGGCAACCGCCTGGGCCACAACCAGGTGCTCCGCCAATTGAGCTACGGCCAACATAATAATTAAATGATGTTTGGCGGGAAGGGAGAGAGTTGAACTCCCAAGGGAGCTTGCGCCCCTCAACAGTTTTCAAGACTGCCGCCGTCGCCCATCGGCTTGCCTTCCCAATTCAGCGACCCTAGAGGGAATCGAACCCTCGTCACCTGCTTGAAAGGCGGGCGTCCTGACCACTAGACGATAGGGTCTTATTGAAGCGAAAGTAGCGAGGATAGGAATTGAACCTATACCTACGGCTTATGAGACCGTCGAGCCGACCACGACTCTGCCTCGCTATACAGTGAGATGGGAAGGAATCGAACCTTCAACGTTCGGATTAAAAGTCCGGCACTCTACCAATTAAGTTACCATCCCAAGAAATGATTTTTTAGCGGAAGGGGCAGGAGTTGAACCTGCGCGTCCTTGCGGACCCTCGCTTAGCAGGCGAGTGCTTTACCCGGACTCAGCCACCCTTCCTGGTATAGGAGCGGGAGATGGGAATTGAACCCATACTGCTTGCATGGCACACAAGTGTTCTACCCTTAAACTACACCCGCATTAATAATTAATGGAGAATAATGAATTACTAATTGTTAATGAAACACTGTCGGTAGAGTATTACAATTAACTATTTTCCATTCTCCATTAATTATTCCAGTCGGCGAGGCAAGAGTTGAACTTGCGACCACTGCCGTATCAGAGCAGTACTCTACCCACTGAGCTACTCGCCGTTTAGTACTTGTGGGGGTGACAGGATTCGAACCTGCAACCTCTCGATCCGTAGTCGATAACCAACAACCGCCGGCCCCCTCATCATTGAATTGATAAGTAGTCAAGTTGTGGCATTGGTGTATAGTGCTCTGCCGTTGAGCTACACCCCCAAGGCAAAATTCCAATAATCAACAAAAATTGTCAATTTTTATTACAAAAGCAAAGCTTGGCATCTACTAGATAGCGATACCGCACTAACAATTTTCAATTGACCATTGACAATTGACAATTAATGATTCCAGCGATCCCGATCGGATTTGAACCGATGATCGCCGACTCGACAGGCCGGCGGGGACTCCACTCCCCTACGGGACCACGCTTGCGTTATTCTACCAATCAAAAAAGCGGGCCAGGTGGCCCGCTTTTAGTCAAGCAATCCAGGGAAGGTACATCACTCCCTCTGGATCGACTGTAAGCAGGGCCATGTAGAAAACGCGGGCTTTTCGGACGGCAGCGCTATGCTAATCGCCGGCATTGAGCTGAGGCGCGCGTCAGTAGAGCCGACATAACTACCCAACTCGTGGGTGCGTTGATGTGTGACAAAGCAACAATTTTGATAATGCTGTCCCGATTTTCCGCAGTTCAAAGGTTTCATTAGATTGATTTGCTCAGAATAAAGGTAATACCCGTTCCGCTCCCAGCCAGTCCGTGACTGGCGTCAATCCGCCAGTCACGGACTGGCTGGGAGCGGAGTAGTTACTGAGAAAGAACAAAAAACGCAGACCAGTTTGGCCTGCGTTTCGCAATCAGTGCGGTGAAGAGCGCTTGTGCTTGTGGGTTGATATCAGCGGTGGTGCATCAAGCGCTGCTCTGCTGGTTCATCGCAACGAGCGAAGGCAGGCAATGAGTTGGCGGGGAGACGAATCTCACCCTTCGTGGTATGTTCCATACCATCGATCCGCCCACTCAGATTCGGTTGTGCTTTTCGATAGAATGAACGGCCGGACATGGTTGCCTCGCAATTAACTTGAATCAGCAGATGATGTTACGACAATTTCGTTACAAAGGTTTCACTAGAAAACTGTCATATTTCGTTGCTATGAATAGCATAGCATAGCTTTTTCACTTTGTCAATACCCCAATTTTACAAATTTTTATGTCAATTTATTCAAAGCGCATCGCCTTAAACACCTCAAAATACCGTTTACTCCCATCTGCCTGCACCTCGCCCCACCGCTCCAACCAGCGGGCAGGGGCATCTTCGGGATCTTCAATCTGGGTCTTGTGACAGAGAATAGACTGGATTTTGGTATTGATATCGTCCGTAATGTCAAAGCGGATGTTGGGTTGGGAATGACCAAAAACATAAAGCTGCGTGACTTTGTGCGGATGGTAGCCTTCGTCGGCCATCTCCGGGTAGAACATAGGGTTGTCCGCCGCCGGGAAGATGGCTTCCAGGGCAATCAGGCCGGCGTTACGGTGGTCGGGGTGGTTAATATAGGCATCGCCCACCAGATAGCGATCGGGGTCGGTGCAGATGATCAACTCCGGCTTGATGCGGCGAATCTGGCGGGTCACCCGTTCACGGATACGGCGGGTGGGGCGCAAAAAGCCATCTTCTTCGCCCATAAAAAGCACCTCCTTGACGCCGCAAAGAGCCGCGGCGTTGCGCTGTTCAATTTTGCGCAGGGCAATTAACTGATTGCGCGTGATCTCCGGGTTGTGATTGCCCTTGTCCCCATTGGTCAGAATCAGATAGGTGACTTCAATTCCCTGGCGCGCCATCCGGATGGCTGTGCCGGCGCAGATAAATTCGGTATCATCGGGGTGGGCCATAATCACCAGCACCCGTTTCACATTGCGCCAGTCCGGCTCGACAAATTGTTTCTGTTCGCTCATGTCGTTCAAACCCTGATTTAACGAAAGGAAGGGGAAGCAGACGGTCGAAAGAATAGAAAAAACCTCTGCCTGAACAGAGGTTTCTTGCAAAACATAGGACGCTTATGAAAAGGTCTACTATGGCGCCTTCGAGGTATAGCCTGGGCCTTCGGTGAAGAAGAGAGCATTCAGTTCGGTGCAATATTCATACTCTTCGGCCAGATCTTCCGCCGGGCGAATGGCATCAACCGGGCATTCGGGCACGCAAGCGCCGCAGTCGATGCAGGTGGCCGGATCGATATAGTACCAGGGCCATTCCTCTTCCGGGAAGCCGGGGATGATGCATTCAACCGGGCAAACCTCTGCGCAGGCGCCATCGCGAATGCACAGATCAAAGATTACGTGGGTCATGAGAACAAAACCTCCTCAAGAATAAGCAGCCAATGTGCTTCAGGATTTATTCAAATTGCCTTCAGGCAAAAGTTTACAAATGCCAGACTGTCAGAGCCGCCGAAAGGATGGGCAATGTGCATTTGTTCAAAAGCGCACAAAGCAATAGTTGATGTGGATTGTACTTGGCTTTGCGGGAAATGTCAACTGTGACCAGCAAAAAGAGAATATTATAGCAGCAGTTGGTTGGTTCGTTGGTTTCGACAAGCTCAACCAACGAACCAACCAACCATCCTTTAATTCTCCGCTACTTCTTCTAACCCTTCCCGGTCGAGAATGACGATGCGTTTGCGACCGATATCGATATAACCGCCGGCTTTCAAGTCGTTGAGAACTTGGGTCGCGGTTTCGCGATAGGTGCCGACGCTCTCCGCCAAATCCTGGTGAGTCAGACCGGCGATGTTGTCGCTGCCCTGTTCTTCGGCCAGACGCAACAAGAGACTTGCCAGCCGGGCCGGGATGCCTTTGAAGGCCATGTTTTCCAACCGCTCCTCGGCCTCGCGCAACCGTTTACCGGTGATTTCGAGGATGCGCAACGCCACCTGCGGCTTGTTAAGAATTAAGCGCTCCAGATCGGTGCGGCTCATCACACAGATGAGGCAATCCTCAATCGCTTCGGCAAAGGTGTTGTGCATCTTTGTGCCTAGGAGCGCCATTTCGCCAAAGAGCGTATGGGGGCCTAAGGTGGTGATGACCAACTTTTTGCCCTCCGGGCTAATGCGATAGAGTTGAACCCGCCCTTCTTTGAGAATGAATAAAACTTCGCCCGGCTCTTCCGGGCGGTAGAAGACACGCCCTTTGGGGACGGTGCTCATAGTGGTGATTCGGTTGAGTTCTTCCATCTCGCGGGGCGACAGATCGCGAAAGACGGTCAATTCCGAGAGATAGCGCATCTTCTCAGCCGGTTGCAATAAGGTTCGCTCATCAGTTTTCACAGTGTACATGCTCCTTATGCTTCAGGGTTGGCAGCCGCTCCCTGATTCAGGTCGATTTTGTACGTACATAAGCTCTGCAGTGATGACGTAAATTCGATTGCGATGGATCACACCAAAATCGGCCGTGTCATCGCTAATTGTTACGCACGTCAACGCCGCTCAGGAGAAGTCGAACTTCTGGCTCAACTGCGTAACGTCTATCAAACAAAATTTTGAAACGTTTCGTAAATTTTTTCCAGCGACGGGTTGCCTAAAGACCAAAGACGGCCATTGAGCAGATAGGTCGGCGTCGCAAAAACAGCTTCAGGGATGATCTCTTGTCTCTCATGAATATCAACCAGGCGCACTTGAACCTGAGCAAAATTGCGCCGGATGATTTCAGCTACCTCATACGCATATTCGCACACAGGGCAATGTGTGCTAACATAAATGGCGAGCGAAGGTTGATCGCTCTGCCCAATCACTAATTGTTCCCCACCCACCACGCAATTCCTTCACAGCGTCACCAATGATAACTGTCCATTTCGGCAGCCAAGCGCACGCTTTGGACAAGCACCGGGACAGATTGTAGACAATAGGTCTACAGCTTACTCTAGCTGTTTGGTTGACTTCTGTGACCGGACTTACGTCCTTGTTCGTTTACCCCAGCTCCCTGCCATCCATTCGTAGCGTAGGGGCAGAAAAAGCCGGGTTATGGATAACCCGGCTTGCGAGACAACATCAACTGCTGATCCAACGCTGGTCAAGCAATGGGGTTATAATACATTCCGGTAAGCGTAGGTGCGTCGGTAGCCATAGTCGGTACTAAAGCTGCCAAAGAGCTTCTTGCTTGCCTTTGCCAGCGGATAGCGTCCGAGCGAACGCAACCCACGCCGGGCGATCTGGTTGGGACTATAAAGTTTGCGACAGAGCCAGTCATAGGCGCCGCGCAATTCATCCACCGTAAAATTCTTGGGGATGAAGGTGACATGGGCGGTGTCGTAGTGGCTCCACGGCACATCCAGCAGTCGCTTTTCCGCCTCTACTTGGGCACGGAAGGGGGTGCCGGGGTAGGGAGTCAACATGGTGGCGCTGACGCTGTCCAGTTCGCTGTTGCGCACAAAGTCCCACATGGCCTGGAAGGTAGCGGGCGTATCTTCGTCAAAGCCCATGACAAACAAGCCCACAACGCCAACACCGGCGCCGCGAATGGTGCGGATCGCGTCCTTCGCCTGATTGGCAACACCTTTGGACTTGCCCCCCAACTCGCTGCGATTATCGGGGTTGACGCTCTCAAAGCCGATAAAGTGCTTGTCCAGGTGGGCAGCGACGCTCATCTCCAACAGGTCGGGATGCTTGGCAATGCTCATTTCCGATTGGCAAGTCCAGCCATGCAGATCGAGCTTGCTCAACGCTTCAAAGAGATTGGCGCAATAGTCCGGGTCGGTGGTGAAGTTTAGACCAAAGTTGTCATCGGTCAGGAAGAAGCGCTTGATGCCCCGGCGTTTGATTTCATCAACCACTTCGTCAATTGGGCGCAGCCGCATCTTCCGACCACTGACCCGGATCGCCGTGCAGAAGGAGCAGTTGCGTGGACAGCCGCGGGTAATTTCCAGGTAAGGCGTCCAGTAATGGTTATGCTCATCCACCATCTTGATCACCCGGTCACTAATGATGGCCAGACCGTCGAGATTGGCCCAGCGTTCATCTTCATAAACCGGTTGCAGCCCCTTGACGCCGTCGGCGGCAAAATCTTGCAGTAATTGCTGCCAGGTAAAATAGCCCTCGCCGACCATGATACTATGGGTAAAGGTCTTGCTATGTTCCTGCACAAGAGTGGCATGGACGCCGCCAAGCACTACGCCGGCCCCTTGCTTCATGGCGCGCCGGGCAATTTGTTCAGCCCGCTCAATGGTCACCGTCATCGAGGTGATGCCGACCAGATCGCCTTCGCGCAGAGTGTCCAGCGGCAGATCGCGCACATTTTCGTCCCAGATCTCCACCGGCATTTCATCCGGCACCAGCGAAGCCAGGCGCATCAACGTATAGGGTGAACCGGGGGCTTTGCCAAAGACGCGACCATCGCGTTTGGGCTGGATCAGGACGACACGACGCATAATACCTCCGCCTAAAGCGCTGCTGAGAAGAGAACAGTTCAAGATAATCAGTAGTCCACAGTCGTATAGCCGCGTAGTCCAGAGTCCAGCTAGTCCAAGTGCAGCTATATTGCGCTCTACTGATAATGGGAAATCATATCACAATTCTTTCGTGATACCAAGAAATTAATCTAAAAAGTTTCATAAAAATTCCCGTAGGGGGTCTAGACCACATAGAGCATCATAAAAATCGAATAGAGGACGCTGACGATCAACCCCATGATCACTTCAAAGCCGGTGTGGCCGAGCAACTCCTTTAGCTCTTCCTCGCTGATCGGTTGGCCGCTAAAGAGTTCGCGTAGGATCTGGTTGAGGATGCGGGCATGTTTCCCGCTCTGCTGACGAACGCCGGTGGCGTCATACATGACAATAAAGGCAAGCACCGCAGAAATGGCAAAGAACGGGCTATCCAGGCCATATTGGACCGCCAACACAGTTGCCAGGCTACAGACAAGCGCCGTATGGCTACTGGGCATCCCGCCGGCGCGACTGAAGACCCGCCAGTCCAATTTGCCTGTATGCGACCATTCCCACAAGACCTTAAACAATTGTACCAACAACGCAATGCTGACCGGCACCCAGAGCGCACTATTAGACCAGAGGGCAGCCATCCACGCCTACCCTTCCTGCCAGCCGGTAAAGGGAG
Organism: Caldilinea sp. CFX5; assembly: GCA_021405325.1. The sequence continues at coordinate 73,052 of QWII01000024.1, forward strand.
TAATCTGCCCATCCGCCTGCCACTTGCGCACCCGGAGTTCGGCAGCGTTGAGCAAGGTGGTGCAATGATCCGACAAAACGACGCCCCGTTCATAGAGGCTCAACGAGGTTTCCAGCGGGAGGTCGTCCCGTTCTAATGTGGACAAAATCAGTTCCAGTTGGGCCAGCGCCTCTTCATACGAGAGTTCTTGCACCGGTGCGTTGGATAATTCGCTCACAGCACTCATCCTCATCCCTTTTTCACAAGAAGGTTGATTAGTTGACATCTGCGCTTGACTTCGCAATGGCTATTGTACCTGTCTTTGGGCCAAAGATGCAACGTTGCAGAGGGTCAACTACCTTTCTGCTCCCAGCCAGTCACGGACTGGCAATCCAGTCGCCAGTCCGTGACTGGCTGGGAGCAGAAGAGTTTCTAGTTGCGCAAGAAACGGGTGGTTGGTGCGTCAATTTGCTTTTATAATCGGGTTATCGATAATTCATGTTGTGAGGGGATAAAATGATCAGGCAAACAATGATGACCGATTATCAACGGGTTGCGCAGGCAATCCAATACTTAGAGCAAAATTATCAGGCGCAACCGTCGCTCGACGAGCTGGCGGCGCAGTTGGCGCTGAGTCCGTTTCACTTACAGCGGCTGTTCACCCAATGGGCAGGCGTCAGCCCGAAACGTTTTGTCCAATATCTGACGGCGGAACATGCCAAGCATCTGCTCACCCATGCCCATAGCGTTCTTGACGCCGCTTATGAAACTGGTCTCTCCGGACCGGGTCGGCTACATGATCTGCTAATCGCCACCGAAGCGGTGACGCCGGGCGAGTTTAAGCAGCGGGGCGCCGGTCTTCAGATCGCCTATGGTCGCCATGAAACGCCCTTTGGCGATTGTCTGCTGGCTGTTACGACGCGCGGCATCTGTCAACTGCTCTTCTTGACCGATGGTGGGTGGGTGCAAGCGGTGAACGAGTTTCGTGAGCAGTGGCAGGAAGCAAATCTAGTCGAGGATACGAGCCAAACGCAGCCTTATATTGACCAGATTTTCCCGGTCAATGGGCAGCGGGGTCAACGCGCCATCACGTTGCTGCTCAAGGGGACAAATTTTCAACTCAAGGTCTGGCATGCGCTGCTCCAGATTCCGCAGGGCGCGGCTTGGTCGTATGAAGATGTGGCGCAGGCCATCGGGCAACCGACGGCGGCCAGAGCGGTCGGCGGGGCGGTGGGGGCCAACCCGATTGGTTATCTCATCCCCTGTCACCGAGTGATCCGCAAGAGCGGGGTGATCCAGGAATACCGCTGGGGGCCAACACGCAAAAAGGCGATGTTGGCGTGGGAATCGGCCCAGTATGAGATGCGGAGTCAAGCGGCGTAGCAGGCATACCATGACCATAAAAGCGGCGTGTACAACAGCCATTGACTGTTGTACACGCCGCTTTCATAAACAGGGAACGCCAACGTGGCGCAGCGCAAGGGAATGGTCTGCTCTATTGTGAACGGATTCGTTTCACCTGCAATTGTTCCTGCATAAATGCTAACGTCTGTTCGATAATTTCACGGGTGCGGGGTGTATTCATGGTCACATCAAAGCTATGTGTCCCCTCGGGGTAATCAATCATGGTGACTTTCACCCCTTGCTCTTGCGCCCAATCGGTGAGATCGGTCATTCTGTCTGAAAAACCTGGATAGTCCTTGCCGGCGCGTACGCCCAAGATGCTAAAACCATGCGGAAATTCACCATTCAGTTTCAAGACCGAGCCATAGTAAATGACCGCACAGCGCAAGCCGGCGTGATAGGACTCCTCTTGTCTGGTCATTGCCAAAATGGCGGGGGTAGGGTTCCCCGATGAAGCCCATAGACAGATCCGTTGCGGGTCGATGCCGAGGGTGGTGGCGTGGTCTTGCAGATAGTGGAGTACGTGAAAAATATCTTCATGCGGCAGCCGCACATCATAGTTGATGCCAACCATGCCCGCTGCGGCGGCTAATTGCCCCCAGGAAACATACCAACCTGTATCCTTGAGCGCGGCATAGTCACTAACCCCATGCACAAAGAGAACCACCGGCAACGGTTGGGTAAACGCAAAGTCTGGCGGATAGTAGAGATCCATCGTTAGTTTGCCCTGATAGGGTACGGTCGCAACGCCAACCCGATCCATATCCGGCAGATCATAAAAGGCAAACTCCTGGGGTCTGGCGGTCGCGCGCTTCTGCGCACCGGTCATGGTAATTTCGACATTGGACGCGGTCGTGGCAATTGGCGTTATTGCCGTGGTTGCGGTGATTATTCTTGCCGGCGCGATAGCTGCTGCCGGCGGCGCCCGGCGCAACACATCGCGGCCATACGCGCCGAGTTGCGCCTTGTCGCCTGGTTGGAGAGTCGTGACAGCGTTGTTGACAAAGCTGACATGCACGCCTTCATACAATGCGCTGCCGGTGATGGTGTTGTTGCGGAGTTGGAGGCCGGTCAGGCCATAGCCGATGACGCCGTAGTTGGCTTTGGTCAGGATGAACTGGTTGTTTTCTACTGTTGCATCCAGGCTAGGTGGCGTGTGCAGAATGGCATATTGCATATCGGCGAGGTCAACCGCGGCATGGCCGCCAGGGACATAGATGGTATTATTCGTGATTTTGACCGTTGTGAGTGGCGCAATTGGGGCAGCACTATCTTCGGGTACAGATAAGAAACCCTGGATCGCGATGACACCTACGCCGTCTCCCCCAGTTGTGGTGATGACATTATTCGCTATGATAACTGTACCACCGCTATCGGTCACTTCAACGCCTTCCACACAGTCAACAAAGGTACTCTTTTCAATGGTTACGGTGGTCGCCGGCGCCAGGTTGAAAACGGAATTGCCGGCATAGGCATGTTGAAAGTAGGCATTGCTGACACGGTGTTCCCCTTGGAGTGGGTAGCCCACATCTAGCAGCTTCATGCCGTCCACTGTCCAGCCGATAGCTCCTTCATGATAGAGCGCCTGGATCAGGTTGTAGCCCGAAAATTCGCCTTCAGCCCCTTCCAAGCCAACCGCTTGGAGCAGACTCTTGCCAGCTTCGCCCTCTTTGCTGCTGAAGATCGCAATAATCGCGGGCATGGCCGGAATTTCAATGTCGCCCATCCACTTGAAGCGCATCGGCACCCGCTCTGTGATGCGCCAAGTCATTCCAGACAGCGTTATATCCCCATCGACAATTGTCAACACAAAGGGCCAGGGGTTAGCCAACGTCGGCGGATTCTTCCAGACTGGTACGTCAGACGAGACGGGCAATTCGCCAACCGTGGTGATGATGGTTTTTTCGCGGCCGGCGCCCTGAATTGTCCCCTGAAAATTTTCTGCCAGCAGGACATGATTGAGATAGTACGTGCCCTCGGCTAGTTGGATCACTGTGCCGGGTTCGGCCGCGCTGATGGCGGCCTGAATTGCATCGGCATCGGTTTGACCGGTGGCGTCGCCGCTGGGCGCAATCAGCACAGGGTCAGCGGCGTAGGCGGGTGTTGTCAACCAAAAGGCGCAAACAACCAGCGCAAAGAACGTAAGCAAGAGGCGCGCCTTCATTAGCTCTTTGCGCGCCTGGGTGCGGGCCAGAATTCGGTCGATCATAAAACCTCCTGATTGGTCACATCGGTTGAATCTGCCGGCGCTTCGCGGGAGGACGCCGACGCAGTTGACACCTTCAGTGTACCGGCGCCGCGTTGGCGAAAAGTCTAGAGACGCGTCTATTGGGGCGTTTATTTTGGCGTAGGCTGAAAGAGGAAGGGTAAGCGGCTTCGGTTTTATGCCGCCTTTATCAACTCCGGGTCAATATAGGTCATCTGCTCGGCGACGCCAATGCCCTGGGCGACGCAAAAGGCTTTGGCCTCGGCGGTAAAGCCGCCCAAGGAGAGAAAAGCCGGCCAGACGACGACCCCCTCTTGTCTAGCATAGCTATCGGCATTGGCGCGCAACTCGGTCACGGCGTCCAAGCCGGTCGGCTCCTGGCGCTTGCGCACTTCGACCATGACGACAATGCCTTCACGCGTTTTGGCAATGAGGTCGATCTCGTCGGGTTGACCATCGGCGCGCCGGATCGTGACCCGTTCTTGGACATCCAGCATTGTCAATGGGCGATTATCAGGCAGCCCGGTGAAATAGTCGGTAAGGGCAAAGCGTTTGCGGCTGCGGAACTCAATCGCCAACAGGTGTTCGGCCAATAAGCCCGTCAACTGGTTGAGATGGCCTTGTAACCGGCGCTTGTCGGCCCGCAGTTGCTGGATGGTCTGCTGAAATTCCTGCTTCAGATCGGGGACAAAGTTGCTGATCTCTTTCTCAAAGCGGCTGCGCAAGATCAAGTTCAGCGTACCATCCTGCAAGCCGTGAAAATCGATATTCGATGTCCCTTCCTCAATCACATCTGATTCGGCCAACTGAATCAACTTTTCGTGAATTTCGAACTCACTGAGGTCGAGCGACAAGGCTTCCTTGAGTTGGCGCGGCGTCCACTCGCGGTCGGCATATTTGCTCAAATGTAACAGAATGCTCTTGGCGTAGGTATCGTTCACCCGTTTGAGGGCCAGCGGGATATATTCCTCCCAGGTGCGCATCATCTCCGATTTGCGATAGGTGATCTCATAATTGACCGTCTCGATCACCCCCTCGGTGGTGGTCAAGTCCCGTTCGGGAAACTCGCTCTGGATAACACAGGAGATAAAGAACGGGTCGGCCATACAGAGCGCGTTGATCTGTTGCGCCGTCTGGTTGGTGATCGGCTCCTGGTAGACCTCGGCATACTTATAGACCGCCTGCAAACCCTCTTCGGGCGTCAGATAGGGCGAGAAATGGATCTCCGAGAGTCGCCCCGCCTCCAAATATTGACTCATGATCTTGCGCAACCAAGCCATGTAGGAGCCGGTCACCAACATCGGCGCTACTTTCGATTCGGATAACGAGTGATAACTGCCTGGCGTCGTTTCGATGGGCTGCGTCTGGAAGAGCGGGTCCGGGTAGACATAGGCCGCACTGTTTTGAAATTCATCCAGGATGACCAGCACCCGCTGGTCAAAGACCGAGGCCAAGCGGTGGGGCGCGCCGCAGGCCGTATCCCACATCAGGCCATAAGAGGCGCGGGCTTGATCGTTGAGGAGGGAGTCAACATCATCGACAAGCACATGGTTGCCCTTGGTCACCCCGTAGGCGCGAATCTGCTCTAAGGAAAGCGGTTTCCCCACCAATTCTGTCTCGCGCTCGATAAAGGAAATGTACTGCGAGGCAAAGGCGCGATAATATTTAACCGCCAGGTCCGGCTTCCAGATCTTATCTTCCTCAAAGACAAAATAAAAGGGGATGACCTTGCCATTGGCGCTCCACAACTGGTTAAAGATGCGTTGGACAAAGGCCGTCTTCCCACTCTTCCGCCGCGCCAGGATCACGCGCGATTTGGAGAGCTTGTCAGGAATTTTATTGATCCACTGCTGGAATTTGGTAAATTCTTTTGCGCGACCGACCAGCAGATCAGGATGACCAATCTTTTCTTCTAATGGATAGTACATAGCTTCCCCGCTAGGAATGAGCAACAGGCCACGCGCCCAAAAACACCCTTCTATTCAGCGCAGAGTATAGCAGTTTTTCCCTGGGCAAACAAGTCGTGGTCAACCGGATCGCTGCCGGACCCCGACCCTACGCAGGTTGGCATCCATGCCCGTGATGATTCCACGTTGGTGGTCGAATTGGAGAACCCTACCAGCTATTTTCTCGCTTTGCTGACCATGACCATGACGCTGCCGGTGCCGCGTCATCTGGTGGAAAAAGTTGGGCAAGGCTGGACGCAACCGGGGACATTGGTGAGTAGCGGTCCCTTTGTGTTGACCGATTGGCAACCGGGCCGGTACATGACCCTGGTCAACAACCCACGCTATTACGGCGCACGCCAGGGCAATGTGCAGACGATCCACTTCGGCTTTGGCAGCACCGCCGCCGATGCCTTGCAACAATATGAAGCGGACGCGTTGGATGTGCTGCCGCTGGCCGATCTGCCCACGGCGGAACGCAACCTGGTGCGCCGGCGCCATGTGAATGAGTATCTGCCGGCGCCACGCCTGGCGACGATCATGTTGCGGCTGGATGTGAGCCGGCCTCCCTTTGCCGACCAGCGCTTGCGCCGCGCCCTGGCGCATGCGTTGGATCGGAGCCGGCTGGCCGGTGGCGCGCTGCAAGGCTATGATTTCCCCGCTGCGGGCCTCTTACCGGCGGGGCTGCCGGCCGCTGCGCCCGACAGTGGTCTTCCCTATGACCCGACCCAGGCGCGTCACCTGTTGGCTGAAGCTGGGTATCCGGGGGGAGTAGGCTTTCCGGCCATCAACGCTTGGGCGTGGCCGGGCATTGCGCCGGTTTGCACCGAGTTGAGCCGCCAGTGGCAGGAACAGTTGGGCTTCACCATCACCTGGCAATATCACGACTGGACTGAATTTACTCGCCTCGGTAGCGACGGTCACTACCCTGATCTCTTCCCTTTGGGGTTGGTGGTGGCCTATCCCGATCCCGATGATCTGCTGCGCTTACAACGCGGTGGCGCCATCCCTGCCTGGCGACATCCTGAATACGACGCGCTGCTGGCCGAGGCTGGTCGCACGTTGGCGCACCAGCGGCGCGTCGATCTCTACCGCCAGGCCGACCGCCTGCTCTGCGCCGAAGCGCCGGTCATCCCGCTTCTGTATGAACAGTTGCATCTGCTCGTCAAACCCTGGGTGCGCAGCTTTCCCACCTCGGCTGTCAAATGGAGTTTTTGGAAGGATGTGATGATCGATCCTGCGTTCGCACCGGGCAATCGGCAGGCTAGTTCACGCCTTTCGGCTGGTGCAGCAGCGAAGTAACCCACGCCAGCGCTTCCGGGTAATCCTGTGTATCCAGCACAAACTCTTGCCCCCGCATAGCGCTGCGTAAGTAAGCGTAGTTATCATCACAAGCCCAACGCGTGCGATCCGTGTGGTAACTCAATGGCGGCTTCTCGGCGTGCGGATAGAACCACCGGGGCAAACGCCAGTGGGTGCGCAGGCGTCCCGGCGCCGTTAGACAGCGGTTATCCCGATAAGTTGGGCAATAATCGGCGCCAGGTAGCGCGGTGATATGCCCATCAAGCGTTAGCTGTTCACTGGCAATATACACGGTATTACGCACCCCACGCCCACCGATGCAGTGGGGATGACTGGCGGCCCAGGCAGGCGCTTCTGCGGCTAGTTGTGCGCCAGTAAGCATAGCCCCCACCTGTAGCCAGCCGTAAAGCAGGTGCAGGTCAGGGGCGTTTTTGACAAAGCGATAATGACCACGCACTAATGCCACGGCCCGAAACCAGCCGAAAAAGAGAAACAAATCGCCAACGCCGACACCTTGATTGGTCAGGTGACTTTGCGCCGCGCCATCTTGCCCGAAAAGGGGACGCCAAGCCGGCGGGCGCGCACAAATGGTGGCATAGAGATCGGGATCAAGATGGGTGCGGGTTTGCCGGTCAATGCGCCCATGCGTCAACGCCTCCACCAGGTCGCCAAGCTGATGTTCGCCCCAAGAGAGATCAGCATAAGTTACCGTACCCTTCTGGTCGGGAATCGGCAGCGACAGGAGTGCGCCATCGGGAAAGAGCGGGCTGGCGACGCCCCCGGCGCTGGCGTCAAACCCTTTACGACTGAGAATGATCTTCACAGCAGGTAGCGCGTCGTTAAAGGCGTTTCGACCACTGCATGGCCCTGCTTCTCCACCCAGTAGGCTTTGGCTTGCGGGCGTGAACTCACGACTGCCGCCAGTTGCCCGTCTACCAGATGAACCGCCACGCCATCATCCGCCGCATAGCCGGCCATGATGCGCGCGTCGGCGATCATCTTGTGCAGGCTAGGGCGCCGTTCGGCTTCGCCATCATAGTGCGGGCAGAAGCTACCGGCGGCAAAGCCCAGGCAGGGCAATACACGCAATTCGCCCGGCACTGAATCGGTGCTGCACTGCTCAAACCAACAGTTGGCGCCAGCGCTAATCCCCGCCAGCACGACCCCCTGTTCCCAGGCTTTGCGCAAAATGCGATCCAGCTCCCATTCACGCCAAAGAGCGATCATGCTGCGGGTGTTGCCGCCGCCAACATAGATCACATCTTTCTCCAGCAGATAGCCTTCGAGATCCGCCGTCGGCAAGCGGAAGAGAGAAAGGTAGGTTGGTTCGCAACCAAGTGACGTAAAGGCTTTGTAAAAGTTCAGGATATACTCTTGCCCTTCCCCGCTGGCCGTGGGGATAAAACAGACCTTGGGGCGCGCCTTGTTACCAGCTTGGGCCAGTACATAGCGATCCAGCGCTAAGTTCTCCGGCTCCATCGAAAATCCACCACCGCCCATAGCGATGATTTGACGTTGTGGCATGGTTATTACTTTCTAGGGTGCTGCTTGAAATTGTGGTAGCCATTCAGCAAAGGAATGGAGAAAGTCGTCTAAGATGGCGCGTGCCCGGTCGATGTCATTCATCATGGGGTCCATGAGCAGCGCTTGCAGAGCCAGATTGCGGTCGCCGGTGCGGGCCGCTTCGATAACCAGCGCCGCCAGTTCCGCCTCGCGCCGGCAGATTTCAGTGATAGCCGGCGGCAGGGCAGGCATACTCACCCCCTGCACACCCTGTCGGTTGACAATGGCCGGCACTTCGACAATCGCCCAATCGGGCAGGCCGGGCAGGCAGCCGCGATTGGGCAAGTTGAGCGCCGGCATATAGGCGTTGGCGTCGGTTTCGCGCGCTTCGATAATCTCGACCGCACCTTCGCTATGCACCTGAAGCAACGGTGTGATCGACTCTTCCCCCGCCGCCATCCGTTCGGCGCGGGCGCGTACATTTTTCCGTCGCTCAATGTTGCCCGTCCAGCTTTGCAGCTTGAGATCGTACTTTTCCCACGGCTTGGTGAGCGGGTCATGGGTCCAGGCCAGGTATTCGACCATATGGGTATCGCCGGCTGTCGGGCAAAGGCCAAAGATTGCAAAGAGTTCGCGGGTCATCGGCTCAAAGTCGCGGCGGAAGTTATGCAGATAGCGTTGGCGGAAACGGGGGTAGAGGTCTTCGCCGGTCTGCCGGTCGGTGATGCCGTAGATCCAGGCAAAATGGTTGATACCGGCGGAAAGAAGGTTGAAACGCCGTTCGCCCTCAGCAATCATAGTCAGAATCGCCGGTACGTTAGGGGCGTCGGTGTGGACGTGAAAGGTATCGCCATTGGGCACGGTGATGCCATAATCCGCAGCCAACACGGCGGCGACAATGGCATAGGCCCAGCGGTATTGGTGACAGAGACCGATGCAATTTACAGTGCTGTAGCGGGTCACGGCCATGCCCAGCCGACTTAAGGGGTTGGTGAAATTGAGCATCCAGGCGTTGGGGCAGAGTTCCGCCATGTCACGGGCAATCGCCAGCATCTCCGGCACATTGCGGCAAGTATGGGCAAAACCGCCAGGGCCGCTGTTTTCGGCGTAAGGCTGACGCACGCCATGACGGAGCGGGATCTCCCAATCCTGTCGCCAGACCATCTCGCGCGGGCCGACTTGAATGCAGACAATCACATAATCGGCATTGGGCAGGAGCGTGCGGCGGTCGGTGCTGGCGCGAATAGTCATGCCGGCGCCCCATTCGGTATTCATCCGTTCGGCCAGCCGGTGCATGGTGGCAAGGGTTTCCGTATTGAGATCGCAAAGACCCAGGGTCGCGCCTTTCAATTTGGGGGAGCGTAGTAACGTAGCGAGGGCGCCGGTGCCAAAGATGGCGCTGCCGGCGCCGATAACAACAATGTTCGGCATAAGAGTTCCTACTCCATCAGGGGCAGTTGACGCAGACAGGTTTGCACTTGGGGGAGTAATGGGTATTTGGCCTCTTTGTTGAGCCAGAGCAATGGCGCAGTTGCGGTGGCAGCGCCCGCTGTCGGCGGTTCAGAGATGTATAAGAGAATGCCGCTGAGGGCATGGTAATGCTTAAAAAATTCACCTGGCGTCCGCAGACGACTACGCGCCAGCAGGGTTGCGTCATTGCCTTCTATACGCTGTCTGACCGATTTCAGTAAACCATCAAGGTTGACTTCTGTCGCAACCGCCGACGCCAGACCAATGAGTAATAAGTTTGTTGCACCGGTCTTCACCTGCATTAACTTACCCAGGATGACTTGGAGCAATTTGTTCGCATAAAGCTCGGCCGGCAATGTGGCATCGTGTTCAACCGGGGAGACGGTGCGGATGCGTGTCACCTCGACGTGAAAGCTGGTTTTTGTCGTAAAGGTAACGGTAAAATCGGGGCCGGGAGCGGCGCGCACCGGTTGTTGCTCATAGGCCAGTTGAAAGCGTTTCTCCTGCAACAACCAGCGGGCGACGGTCAGTTCAAACAAGAGATCGTGCAGGGCATCCTTATCACCGGCAGTGCGCAGCTTGGCGCGAATCTTGCTCTGGTAGCTTTCAGCAAAAGTGCGAAAGCGGCGGGAAGCGACCAGCCACTGGCGAAAGACGGGGGTCAGCCCATACGGGTCATTGCCCAGCAGTTGCGGCAACAGGTCATCAATGGCGAGCATACGAAGCCATTACCGTCCGCCAAAGCCGCTCAAGGTCACTCCTTCGACAAAATAGCGTTGCGCGGCAAAGAAGATGATCACCATCGGCGCCAACATAAAGGTGCCGGTGGCAAAGACCAATTCCCAGTTGGTGGCATAGGCCGAGTCATTCATGGCGCGAATGCCCACTGCCAGCGTCCAGGTCGCCGGCTTGAGGTAGATGAGCGCTTCGAGAAATTCATTGTAAAATTGCATAAAGGTCAAAATGACCACAGTGATCATCACCGGCTTGCTCAGCGGGATAAAAATCTGCCAGAGAATGCGAAAACTGCTGGCGCCGTCAATGCGGGCGGCGTCTTCCAACTCCACGGGAATGGCCAGGAAAAATTGGCGGATGAGAAAGACATAGAGGCCATGTGTGGCAAAAAATGCCGGAATGATCAACGGAAAAAAGGTGCCGATCCACGGCCCCGGCCAGCGGAAGACGTAGCTGAACATGAGAAAGCGGGGTACAATCAAAATAATGCTCGGCAGCATCATCGTCGCCAGCAGCAGGCCAAAGAAAAAATTGCGCCCCGGCCAGCGCAACCGGCTAAAGCTAAAGGCCACCAACGAGGAAGAGATCAACACCCCTAGCACCGAAAAAACACAGACGATCATGGTATTCCAGAAGTAGAGCATGATCGGTGCACGGGCAAAGGCGGTGGCATAATTCTCCCAACGGAGTGTGCGCGGCAGCCACTCAATCGGCGTCACAAAGATTTCGGTCGACGCCTTGAGCGACGAGGAGATCATCCACAACACCGGCACAATCGCCATGAGCGACAAGAGCAGCAAGAGCAGATGCGCGCCCAACCGGCTCAAGACATCGAGTTGCTGCCGTCGTCGTTTCTGTGTGGTGGCGGCCTGTTGTAGTTGTAGCTGCAATTCGCTGATGGTCACTAGCTTGGCTCCCAGTCAAATCTGAGTTGGTCAATGTGTTGTTCGGCGGCACCATTCTGCGTAGGAATTGGATACAATTGTTCCGCAACAGTTTTATGTAACAACCCATTAGGGGTTGTCTGTGAATCGTTTAGAGAAATTCTGCTTACTTGTAAGCGTTGTTCAACGATCTGAATATAATCCTCACAATGGTCTGTGACAATCGCCAGCCGGCCTAGTTTGCGCGCAGCGGCGGCTGTTGTCCCTGAACCACACATCGGATCAAAAACAAGATTGCCTTCAAGGGTTGTCATGGCGATCAAGCGTTCAAAGACAATCACCGGTTTTTGTGAAGGGTGCCCTGTCTGTTCACGCTTACCCACAAAACCGACAAGGAGCGCAGCTTCAATCACATCCGCTGGGTCAGAGAAATCACCCTCGATCACACTGGTCGGCCCTGGCATGTAGCGCAATTTACCCTGAGCCAGTTTAGCTTGTTGTGCTTCATTAAGAAAATGTTCCGGGTAGAGCTTTGCATTCGGCTGCCCAATGTGTAAACAGGCATTTTGACTCGAACGCCAGCCACGGATGACCGATGGGTTATTTTTATAATACCAGGTTAACCAAGCGATCAACGATAACGGCGGCGGCAATTTGTCTACAAAATAGGCAACAATTTCAGGGAAGCCCCACAGGAAAATGTGTTCTGATAACGGAGCAGCGAGATCCAAAAGCGTCAGGATGTACTCGTTGTAATCATCACGAATCTCGCCAAAGCCTTTGTTATACCAGGGGTCAAGCATCGTGACTCTGGGGTTCAAGGCAAGCGCCTGCATCAATATCATACTCTCTTTAACATCAAGGGGCGGAAGAATCGCAACCCGATGCTGCCGCAACGATGATTCGATTTTCGTCTTCAAAAGATCAATTTGGTCAGCGCGACTAAGATCTATAATCGACATGATGATTACCTTTTCACAATTGTACCGTCGCTGCTCATGAGATAACCGAAATAGGCTAAAAGGAAGTCAAAAATAGCCTGCTTCTCAGACTTTGTTGCAGCTTGCACAATTGCATAAGCATTCAGCTTTCCGGTCAAGTGATCCCAATAGTTTTTCTTAACAACTTGATGGCGTGAACATAACGCTTGCCACTGTTCAGGGTTGGTGGGATCTGCATCAGGATTCAGGGAATGTGGCGTCTTGTGATCATACGAAAGCTTTACACGACCACCACCGACCGGATCTATATCACCGGCCTTCAAGCGACAAATATCACCACCTTCATTCCACTCACAGGCATAATTGGCGCGTTCCAAAACCGCTAACCAGGTTTCGTCAGTCGGACGTATACGCTTGGCTGCCTTGCTTCGTTTTTCTGCGTGTGGCATCAAGTACTCTTGAACCTTTAGATCTCCTCGATTGCGCCATGATAGAATTGTATAGCCATCATCGGTGCGAAGTTCGGAGAGACGTTGGTGCCAATTTTCTGGTTCTTTCCCTGTGACAGGATCGCGTGCAACCTCAAGTATTTGTTCACGGGTAACAATTTTACCAATATTATCAAGCAAAAAGGCTTCGATACGCTTTTTTACACTTTTTTCTGTATACGTTTGCGTAATTTCACCGTAGGTATTTTCTTCACCACTGACAGTCATGAAACATTCATCCGTTCAATCTTTCGTCTCGTAATAAACCCAGTTACTGGAGAAACGGAATTGTAGAATCGTCAATAAAATAATGACGACAAACAGCACCCACGAGACCGCCGCCGCGTAGCCAATCTTGCTATATTCAAACGCGTTGCGATAGATATAGAGCACCATAAAGAGCGTGGCATCTTGCGGCCCGCCTTTGGTCATAATCAACGCCGGGGCAAAGACTTGGAAGTTGCCGATGATGCCCACAATCAAGTTAAAAAAGATCACCGGCGTCATGATCGGCACGGTGACATGCCAGAATTTGCGCCAGGCGCCGGCGCCGTCGAGCGACGCCGCTTCCAGCAGGGCGGTCGGCACATTTTGCAGACCGGCCAGAAAGATGACCATCTGCGTCCCCATGACCCAGATGCGCATAAAGACAAAGGCCGGGATCGCCAGCGCGGGTTCAAAGAGCCAGGCGCGTGGGGCAAAGCCAAACCAGCCAATCACTTCGTTGATAATGCCAAAATCGGGATGATAAGCGCGCTGCCAGACAAAGGCGCTGACCACAATCGGCACAATGACCGGCATGTAGAGTGCCGTGCGGTAAAAATTGCGCCCCCGCAACGGCTGGTTGAGCAGCACGGCACAGCCAAAAGCCAGCGCCAACTGCAATGGTACACTGGTAAAGGCGTAATAGGCCGTATTCCACAGCGACAACCAAACCTTGGGATCGGCCCACAAGTTGTTGACATTGTCCATACCAATCCAGCGGGGCGGCGACAATAGGTTATAGCTTTGGAAATTCAACACCAACGCCCAGCCCATTGGAAAGGCGACAAAGACCAGCAAGCCAAGCAAAAAGGGGGCCGCAAAGAGATAACCTTCGATCATCTCACGCCGGCGAAAGGGGGAGGTACGGGAACGGGTAGCAGGGAGTGTGGTCATGCGAATGCTCGATTGTCGGTAAAGGTAAATAATGGTTCAGGTAGGCCAAAAAATGCGGATAATTTGGCAATTTGCTCCGGAGTAGGGAGTGTTTCACCACCTAAGACATCAACCACTGCGGCTTTCGTCTCAAATACCGGTAAGAGATCCTCAACTTGCAATTTGGCTTCTGCCATCAACGAGCGTAACAAATCCAGTCCGTACAGCATGAAATTTGCATCAGGATAATGCTCATCTTCATAAGCCATAACTAGCGTCCCCAACAAAGTCAGTATATCCTGTTCAGCAGCCGTTAACTTCTCTTGATCAATCAGGGCATTCATTTGTGCGACCACTGCATCATATTGTTCCTCGTTGGCAATGGGGCGCGGCTCAAACTTTTGTAGAAGGTCTTGGTAACTATGTGTACCATTCGTCATAATAAGCTCAAATCGTAGCAAGAACCTGGGCAGGCGTTTGTCGTCCTCTCAACGTTTGATCAAAATCGCGATCAAGGCTAACAATAATGGCTTGTTCACGTTCAGCAGCAACATACTGATAAGCATCGTCAAAATCAAGGCCGAAGTTATCCATTACCGCCACCACACGGTACATTGCCGATGGTGGTAGCGTAATGAGCGCAACACCACCGTCGATCAACACATCTTGCGCAAACTGAGTCAGTACAGATCGATAACCTAGTTTGTTCAAGATAACACCAATCGAATGGAGCGTGAAGTCGGTCATCAATAATTGTTCGGTTGGTACCGTTGCCAGCAATCGACCAACCAAAGCCGATTGCGCCTGCCCTAATAGACGTTCAAGCCAGATATTGGTGTCCAATAGGTACACTATTCATCTCTCCAAGCGAGGGCCAAGTGTTGCAGATCAACAGAAGTATACTCACAATTTTGTACCGCATCGGCCCAATCCTGACGCAGTTTACGCCGAACCGGCGTTGGACGCTTTGTCAGAAGAAATTCTACAAAATTCCGCACTTCCAGGCGGAGAGGGGGGGGTAACTCGTGCAATAGTTCCTCTAGCGGTTTAACTGCTGTATCGATCATGATTTCCCCCTTTTACTTCACTCAAACGCCAACCCACATAGCTATTGAAGTTTACCACAAGAGGAACGCTCCTCGATATTTCTTGTAATCAATGGAGTGACAGAGCCGTAACTCACCCTGTCACCCCATAACCTTGTCACCGTTCGGCTGATGCTCACGGCGGAGCCTTGTCAGCTTACGCTTGGCTGGCCCAGTAATCATCCAGAATCTTCTGCACACCTTCATCGACTAGGGGCAGCACATCGGCGGCGGACGCCGTGCCGGCCACCAGCGGGTCCCAGCCCACCGGTTTCACCACTTCGTTCCAATATTGCGAGCGGGGCAGGCCGCTGATCACATCGGCTTCGCCTTTGTTAAAGGCAGTGACAAAAGCGGCGGTGTTGGTCAGGCCATGATTCTCCTGCACCTTGGGCGCCCAGAAGCTTTCGATCAGGCCGACGTTGTTCGGCACGCGGCCGGTGACCTCGGAGAAGATCTTCTGGCCTTCTTCACCGCACATGAACTTCACCAGATCCCACGCCGGGTCAATGGGCGCGTTGTTGAAGATGACCACGCCTTCCGACCAGCCGCGATGGGGGCGTTCGCCATCGGCTTGTTTGGGCATCAAGACCACATCAAAGTCCACCGCCGCGCCCTGGTTGCGCAGTTCCGGCGTCACCATACGGGGGAACCACCAGGGGCCTTCATACTTCATGGCCGACTGACCGGCTTCAATACCACCGGAGCCGGCATCCAGATCCGCCGGTTTCGGGCTGATGCCCAGCGTGTGATAGAAGTCGCTGGCGATCATCTGCACAATCTCGACAATTTCCGGCTGGTTGAACTGTGATTTCTTGGGATCAACCAGTTCGTCAAACTCCTGCGCACCAGTGCCGCGAATCCAATGAATATCGCGGAACCAGTTGCCGTTGGCCTGGTAGCCCCATTGCTTCTTGTCGCCGTCGGTCTTGGTCAGTTTCTGGGCAATGTCCAGGAACTCCTCAAAGGTCCATTCGTCGGTCGGGTAGGCAATGCCTGCTTCGTCAAAGAGCTTTTTGGAATAGAACATCACCATCGTCGCCATCTGGGTGGGGATGAGGAAGGTGTCGCCTTTGCGCTCGGTGTACTGGCGCACAGCTTCGCTATCGGCCCAGGCGTAGTTGAAATCATCCCGTTCGCGCAGGGCGTTGACACCGGCAATGACGTTATTGTCGGCAAAGAGTTGATAGCCCCACCCTTGCATAGAGGCGATGCTGGGGTTGCTGCCGCCGGCATACTGGGTTTGCAGTGCGGCGTAATAGCTCTCGTCATTGGGCAGGAAAATCGCCTCGACTTTGGTGTCGGGATTTTGCTGCATGTAGGCATCGGCCAGGGCGGCAAAGCCTTTCTGGTCAGCTTCGCCAAAGGCCATTACGGTCAGTGCGGCGCTTTCAGCCGGCGGTGCGCTCCCCGCCGCATCACCACTGGCCGCCGGCGCGCCAGGGTTGGCGACTGGTGTGGGGCAGGCGGTCAGCAACAGGGTGGCAGCCACGCCTGTGCCGGAAAGCTGAAGAAAGCGGCGGCGCGATAGTTGCTTGCTGGGTTGATTCATAGTTCCTCCTGGTTGAACACTAGTTGAATAATTGGGTGATTGGGTCATTGACTACGCAGCGAGACGGGCAAGATTGGCCCGCATGGCGTTGCGAATGGCACGGTAGCCAATGGGTATGATTTGCTCGTTTTGCAAGAAAGTACGCAGACGATCCGATTGAAAGTAACGATATTCGAAAGTGCGCCAATAGGCGCGCTCTGGCACAATGGTTTCAATATCGCCGGGGGCATTGGGGTGCAGACTGAAATAGGTGACGCCCGGTGGCAACTCATGTAAGATGCTTTCGTATAATTCTATGCGCGCTTCCCCGTTCGCGTTGGTATGATAGGCCGGGGTGATGCGGAACCAGTCCACCAGCGGCATTCCCTGCGCTTCCACCGCGCCGGCAAAGGCGAGCCAGGTCGATTCATCCGGGCCAGCCAAGCCTAGTGTGCGAATATAATCGTCGATCCGCCGTGGCAAAAGAACGGGTACGCCATATTCAAACCCTAAGGCAACATACTGTTCAACCAGACCGGGAATGGTCGCCGCCCCCATGTGGGTGTCAAGATGGGTGAAGTCAACCCCAGCCCGGCGCACCCGCTCGATCTGCGCCCGCATCTCTTGCACAGCCGCAGTCGGCTGCAAATGGCGCTGCACCCCTTCAACGCGATGCCAGAAGCACCCTTCTTCATCTACCAAACCAGTGGCGGAGTCACGAGTCGAGATTGGCCCCCAGCGGTAGCTGGCCCATTCACTGGTCAACGTTAGATGGACGCCAATATCCAGCGTCGGGTTTTGTTGGCAAGCCTGCACCAATTCCGGCGACCAGGGACATGGGATCATGACGGAACCGGTTTGCAAAATGCCGGCGGCGCACAGTTCCAGATATGCCTGGTTGCTGCCATGACACATGCCCACATCATCAGCATGAAAGATCACCAATCGTGCATCGGGCGGGTAGCCAAGCTGGGTAACAAGCGGGTTTTGCGTATTCATGGTTTAGGTCAATTCTAGAATGGGCAACCCGACCAGTCCGGCAAAGGTGCGCAGTTCGGCACGATAGTCGCCATAGGTGATACAAAAATGATGTTCCAAACCTTGTCGCATCACGGTGTCAAAAACGGCGGTCGCCGGCTGGTCAAAACGCACAACACCACTTGTGCCGCTAAAACTTTTGGGCGCTCGCACCATTTCGCCGCCGCCGATGACCAGTTGATAATTTTGGATTGCTCCAGTAACTGGCTGTGCTGTGCGGTGCAGACGGGCAATGGTGACACGACCGGGTTTTAGGGGGAATTCAAATAGGAGGGGGAGTTTGCGATTGCTGTGAATGGTTCCCAGAATGGGGGCTTCGGGGTCGGCCATGCTGACGGGGGCCAGACCGCAATGCCAGAGAACACCGGTGTCACTTTCGGCGTCGATCGAGACGAGGTCGGTGATAAAGGCCGGCTCGCCACTCAGCGCCTGCAAAAGTAGGGATGTTACCGTTCCGTTGACATCGGCTTCACAACTGGCCGGGCATTGTTCTTCGTTGAGCATACTCATGGCGCCACAAGCGGCACAGCCCAACTCGGTAAAAAATTCGGGCCAGCAACGCACAGCCACGCCTTGCAACTTTTGTTCTTCCACTAGACTACGCAACGCGCCGTAGACGCCGGCCGTACCGGCCAATGCTGTTTGGTCGAGATCAGCCAGATTATGCGCATGTTCACCCACGCGTGCAACAAATGTGCGTCGCGTCTCAGCATCGACTTGTGCCGCGCGCTGCAACGTTGCGGGCAGCGGCAGCGGCGTCACCTGGAGACCAAAAATCTCAGCCAGGTGATCGGCATCATAGATACAAGTGTCAAAACCGACCGGATGCTCACCAACAAGACCAACACGCGCGGTTGCTAGTTGGCGACGGGCATAGCCAACCCGCGCTAGCTGGGCAATCTTTGGCAATACCGTTACGTCGGTTGGTTGAGCCAACAGATAGTCGTAAGGTATGCCGCGCAAATGCAAAGCATGGCCGGCTAGATTTATGCCACATAAACTGTTTAAACGCAAACGGCCACCGCTCCGTGCGTCAGGGGTGGCCCATAACAACAGCGGTGCGCCCTTCGCCTGTAATGCCTCCGCCAGTTGCACTGCCATTGAGCTATCGGCAAAGCTGGCTTGCAAGAGGATCAGGAGATCAAAGTGAGTGGCGGCCAGTTGTTCAATCGCTTGTGTAGTTGCCGTACTGTCCATGAGCAACGTTCGTCCCGGTCCAACAACCGTATAGCCGGCAATGGTCAATTGTTGCAGCGCAACATCGCTCATCATTTGGGCAAAAGGAACATCAAAGGTTGGTCGCGCAATGGCAACAAGCGCAACCACAAATTTTCTTTGGTTAGGGAGCATGACCTCATTCCTTGATCAACAAAGAATTGGAAACAGGTAGGTGTATTATGTAGGAAGATCACTGTTTGCCCAGTGTAACTATTCAGCCAGAAACCAGGTTTTTCACCTATAACGCAAAGGCACATCGAAAGAAAAACCTGGTTTCTTCACCTAGCCTGAATAGATACTGCCCAGTGACAATGATTTGTAATCGGCGACAACCGCTACTGCCAGGTAAAGCGGCGCACTTCGCTGGGGGGACTGGCGGCTTCTAAGATCATCTGACCGTTACTATCCGTTTTGACTCGCACGACGGAGATTTGCCAGGCATAGGTGGCGCTTTGACCAGCATCGGGCGCAAACTCAGGGCCGAGGCGATAGCTGGTCGCCTTCGTCCACACGCTGGGGATCGGCTGGGAAGCATTACCGCTGGGATAGATCAACAGAACATACCACTCATTGGGCGCCAGCACATCGACGCTAATCCAGCGGAAGAGAACCGCCTCTTCGCGCAGAACCGTCTCCTCATTGGACGGCCCCATCAGACGTGGTTCAACATAGATCGCTTCCGCATTGGTTGGCGGCGCTGATTGGGTTTGCGTAATGGCGCTTTGGGCCGGGGGCGGCGCTGCACTTTCAATCACCTCGGTCGGCGTCTGGCGCAGAGGAATCACCAACACATCGCCGGGGCGAATAATATCATTGGCCGAGAGATTATTCACGGCCAGGATGTCTTCCACGGTGCTGCCAAAGTTGACGGCAATTGACACCACCGTATCGCCTGACTGCACTGTGTATTGGAACCGCGCCGCCGGCGTTCGGTTCAGCGTCGTTTCCGCCGCCGGCCCAACAATTGGGATCAGCAAAACATCGCCGGCGCGAATCAACTCATTGGTTAAGTTGTTGGCGACTTGAATGTCAGCTACCGAAACGCCATATTGGGTTGCAATTGAAAGTAAGGTCTCCCCAGTGATGACCTGATGGCGCACGGTGCTGGTGGTTGTGGCAGGTACGACCGTTGGCGTCGGCTCCGGCGTAGCCGTTGGTGTAACAGTCACATCAAGTAGCGGCACCGTATCGGGCGCTAAGGCGGCGCCGGTCGTGGCCGCGGTTTCCGGGGCCGGCCGACTCCCCATTTGCCACCACAAAACCAGTACGGCAATAACCGCTAAGACGAGAAGGGCGTCGATCAGCGAGATGCCGCGCGCCCGGCGCGGCGAAATACGCAGGTCATGCCCGCACATAAAGCAGCTTTCAGCATCGCGGGCGACACGCGTGCCACAGTTCGGACAACGCCGCTCTACAATCGCCGGGGAGAGTTGTTCACGTGCCATAGGTACATTATAGCATCAGGCGGTGTGTAGATGGAAAGTCATCGATGCCCAACGCGACATTTGCCGAGAGCGCAATTCGGTCAATTTGCTTGACTTGTTTGACTGGCACAGCAAGTTACCGCCAATAAAAAAGGTGAGTGCGTCTACCGACACTCACCTCTTGGAACCCATTAGGAAAATTGAATGACGAGAAGAAAGGCGTACGGCAAATCAGTCAACTGTTTGGCGCAGCACAATTTAGGGTTGACCATTTTGTTGTAACAAATAGGCTACCATATCGGCGATTTCCTGGGGCGTCATCTGATCCTTGAAATTGGCCGGCATGATATTGCCGGGATAGCCCTCGACGACATGAGCGCCAGGGTTGACGATACTTTCATACAAATAAAAAGCCGGGCTTTCGCCAGAGACACGAACAACCGCATGGTCACCCGCATTGTGCCAGGTTGGACCAGTCCTCACTTCATTGGGGTCAAGTGCATGGCAGCCAAGACAGCCATATTTCAAAGCAATCGTTTCCACAGCGCTGATATCCGCGCCTGCGATGGCTTGGCGCACATCATCCGGGAGACCGGCAAAAACTTGATCGGGCGTCAACTCCGCCAATTTCGGCGGCACGGGCGTCGACGCAACCGAAACATTCCCCTCCGATCGCGCCAGGACTAAGCGTGGCCCTAAATCGGGCGAAATAATTTCACCATCCGCATCCGGCGCACAACCAACCACGATCAGCATAATGCTGACCAACAGACAACCTGCAATCACCGCAATCCGACGACAGGGTGCAAGGGAATTCATCCATACCTCCACAGGCACTTAAGCTCTTTTGATCTTTGTTACGAATCTCTTTTTAAGGGCAGGGTAACAATTACAAAACCACAACGCTAACGAGAAGCCACACTAATTGTGCATCAGACACACTCGCTGTCGTGGCGTATTTGTTGATTGATTCACAAGCAGTTTACCACAGCCTTGGCATCCCGGCAATTTACCAGATCGTCTGCGCAATAATTCACAAAGCGCATCATGCGCACAATCATCATTTATTTTCCTACCACCAAGAAGTCTGCGACCCTCATCATTACCAAGTAATTAACCGCTATAATGAGCGAAGGGTTTGATAGAGCAGTGTTTGCTGCTCCACCAAACCCTTCGGCTTGACTTATGGCGTTCCCGTAGGGATTCGAACCCCAGACCTCTTGGACCGCAACCAAGCGCTCTAATCCGCTGAGCTACGGGAACAAATACAGGTTTTCTCAGGCACTGCCGCTTAACCAACCGGCAAGGCGACCGAAAACCAATGGCGGGGAGGGAGGGATTTGAACCCTCGAGGGATATTGCTACCCCTACCCACTTAGCAGGCGGGCGCACTCGACCGGGCTATGCGACCTCCCCATGTCTTGCGACCTAACAAGCATCACGGACATTGTGTGTCCATTATAGTACAGCGTGGCGGAGGGAGAGGGATTCGAACCCCCGGTGACATCACTGCCACAGTTGTTTTCAAGACAACCGCCATAGTCCACTCGGCCATCCCTCCGTGACCATCCGTTCATGGCCATCCCTTGACGGATGGTGGCGGAGAGGAACAACCGCCAGTCAGTTGCTGCACGTTTGTGTTAGCGACGGGTAGTATAGCGCAGCCTGTACAGGTTGTCAAATTCAAGGAAGCATAAAATCTATGTAGCCCTCGTTGGTCTCAGTGAGGGCTACATAGATTTTATCAAATTACCCGCTCATTCCCCCCATCAATCGGCACCTGGGCGCCGGTGGTCTTGGCAAAGAGCGGACCGGCCATGGCACAAGCCAACGCGGCGACATCTTTGGCAGTGATCTCGGTCTTCAGCACATTGTTACGCTTATACTCTTCCACACTCAAGCCATAGCTACGGGCGCGGCTCTCCAGCACTTCGGGCGTCCAGATGCCGGTGTCAAAGACCTGATTGGGATGGAGGACATTGACTCGAATGCCAAATTGCCCCAGTTCCAGCGCCGCCACGCGCGCCAGTTGGGTCAACCCGGCCTTGGCCACCGAATAAGCGCCGGCGCCGGGACCGGGGGCCGGTACATTTTTCGAGGCAATGATGATAAGCGCCGGGTCAAGGCCAAGCTTCAGGTAGGGGATACTGGCCTGGATCAGCCGCTGATGACTGGTCAAATTTAGTTCCATACTGCGCGACCAGGCGGCGCTATCCATCTCGGCGATGGTCTGGCTTTTGGGGAACATGCCGGCATTACAGATGACAATGTCCAGCCCGCCAAAGGTGCGCACCGCCGCCTCGACCGCATCATTGAGTTGGCCGCTGTCGGTGACATCGCACGGTTGGCCAAGCACACTGCTCGTGCCAAAGAGCGTGCCGATGGCCGGGTTGATGTCCAGCGCAGCAACACAGGCCCCTTGCGCCACCAACGCCTCGACACAAGCCTTGCCGATGCCGCTGGCGGCGCCGGTGACCAAGGCAACTTTGCCCTGCAAGCTGGGGCCGCTCTTGCTCTGGCGCGTCGCTTTGGCCTGTTCCAGTTCCCAATATTCGACTTCAAAAATCTCAAATTCGCCCAACGTGCGCCAGCCGCCTAAGCCCTCCGCCTTCTGGATCGCTTCAATAGTGTGAACGTTGATGTCGTTGATGATCGCCGCCTCTTTGACCGATGGCGCAAAGGCCACCGTGCCATGGCCCGGCCAGACCGCCCAGCGCGGCGCCGGTTCCAGTTTTTTGAGCGGCTTGTTGCCAAAAATGCGTTGATAGGTCATGAGATTGCGGGCAAAGTAAGCGTCATATTCACCGACATAGCGCTGCACATCACCCACCACATCCTCGCCCAGGACAACGGGAATCCGCCGGGTGCGCAGCACATGATCCGGCGTCAACAGCCCACGGGTGGCGACCGCATGGATGTTGGCGACATTGGAGAAGCTCACGGCGGCATCGCTGCTATCGAGGCGCGCCACCACGGCCTCGCCACGCGCCTTGGAAACAGCCTGGCGCAGTTGGGCCAACGTCTCCAGCTTTTCGGCTTTGCGGGTGGCGGGCGGGGTAAAGATTTTGACCTGACGCGCCAGATACTCTTCCGCCTGGTTGACAATGGCGATATGGCGTTCATAGCTCTGCTTGGCGTCGTCGGCAAAGGTGAAGACGCCGTGGTTCATGAGCAGAATGCCGTCGAGCTTCTGCCAATCGACATCCTTTGTCATTTGGTAGACCGTGCGCGCCAGGATGAAGCCGGGCATGACATAAGGGACAATGAACATGCTGGGGCCATAGAGGTCGCGCACGCGCATGGCCCCGTCGGCGGTATCCATGATGGTGACAACAGCATCGGCATGGCTGTGATCGACAAACTTGAAGGGGATGATGGCGTGTAGAATGGTCTCGACTGAAGGGGTCGGCGCGCCCGGATCGAGCAGGGCGCTGCGCAAGGTCTTGACCATGTCACCATCGCTCAGAGTTTCAAAGTCAGCCAGCCGCCGCGCCACATCCAGCCGCACCGGGGCAAAGCCGGGCTTTTCAATCGTCCCTAAATCCCAACCGCTGCCCTTGACATAGAGAACATCGATCGGATCGCCAAAAATATCGGCGACTTTAGTTTTCACCGAAGTGTTGCCGCCGCCGTGCAGCACCAATGCGGGATCGCCACCTAAAAGCCGTGACGTATAGACACGGAGCGCAAGGGGATCAGCCGCAAAAGCGGCGGCAGTTTGGTCATTCCATAAGCTTTGCATAATCTTTCCTTTATGCTATTGATTACCGTCACAAATAGTATAAATTGTAACGCAGTTTTGACGGATTGCAAAGGTTTTCATCTCATGACCAGCGGTGGATGCGCACGCCTTGCTGTTGGGCCAAAGCGGTCGCCCATTGTTGTGACCAAAGTTCATAGTCCGTCATGACACTTGCCGGGTTGGCCCGGCTGCGCACGACAAAATGGGGATAAAAAGGGCGACCGGTGGCTGTTCCCGTAGCCTGATAGCGCAGATCGATGCTCCAGCGCACGGTGTCGGTGCTATTGCGGCTGGAACTGTGGGGCGTATGTTTGTGCATCAGCAGCACACTCCCTTTACGCATGGGCAGGGTGACAATCGGACGGCGGGCCAACAGGTCGCCGTGAATGGCCGTGCCAAGCCCTGGTTTGGTGCGATGCGGAAGCAACCCTTCCCTGTGCAGACCGGGAATCAGCCGCAAACAGCCATTTTCCGGCGTGGCATCGACCAGCGGGATCCAGAGGGTAAGAATAAAGTAGGGATCCGCCTCCGGCCACGTCACCCCGGCATCCTGGTGCCAGTGAACGACATGGGGGTCGCTGCCCCGCGGGGTCAAGCCGCTGGGCAGTTTGGGCCGTAGATGCTGAATCGGACTACAAATGATCTCCGGTCCGACCAAGCTTTCGGCCATGTCCAGTAGTGTTTCATTGCGCAAAAAGGCAAAGGTCGCCGGCCCGCGCAAGTGCATAATGTCCAACTCAGGGTAGAGTACGCCCGTCTCCCGGCTGATACAAGCCAGGCGGCGGTCAAAGGGTTCCGCCGCATAAGTTTGGGTCAGTTGACCGGCGGCGCAGAGTTCATGGGCGCGCCGATCGATATAATTTTCATACTCGGCAATGAGCGGCGCCAGTTGGGCATCGGCCAGTACATCGGCCAGAACCAGGTAGCCGTCCCGGTGAAATTGTTCCAGAGCCTGTGGTGTTACCATAAACCAACGTAATGCTTTCGCTAAAAGTGAAGACGCCGCCGTCCCCCGCAATTTTTGGCAAGACCGCCGCCACCCAAACGATCAACTACCTGGCAACTCTGGCTGATATTGTGGCGCCGGGGCATGATAATTATTTCCACACGCACAATAACGGATTCAGGACAGGAACGGATTAGTTGTTGATAAGGGTAGCCACGTTGTTATCGGGGCAATGTGGGGTAAAGTAAACTCTGTTTGTTGCGCAAGAACGAACGCACAAACCGAACCGTTTTCTCAATCACACGCGACAACTCGCTGCCCGTAACAAATCCGTTCCTGTACTGAATCCGTTGATCCAGCTTCCCCGCTATTATTGCTTCAGTTGGGTAAGCGCTTCCACCACAAAGGGGTAAATTGTTTCAACGATGACCGTATACCCTTCCGCTGTCGGGTGAATAAAATCGGGTTGATTGAGTTTGGGATCGCCGGCTACGCCTACCAGAAAGAAGGGGATGAGGGGTAGCTGATACTCTTCGGCCACGGCGGGATAGATCGCGCTAAAAGCGTTGGTATATTCTTCGCCCAGGTTCTGCACGGTTTGCATTCCGGCCAGGATCACGGGAACGTGGGCAGCCTGAAATGACTGCACCAACTTGCGAATATTCGCTTTGGTCAGGGCCGGATCGACGGCGCGCAGGCTGTCATTACCACCCGTCGCTAAAATGACTAAATTGGGTTTCAAGGTCAACACCCAATCGACACGCGCCAGCGCCCCCGTGGTCGTCTCGCCGCTGACGCCGGCGTTGATGACGGTGTAGTTGTAGCCAGCGGCGCGCAGTTTGCGTTCGAGTTGGGCCGGGTAGGCTTCGTCCATATTGACGCCTAAGCCTTCGGTCAAGCTATCGCCCATGGCCACGATGATGCCGTCAACGGTCTGTGCCGGCGGCGTTATCGCTGGGAGTGGGGTCGCCGTTGGCATTGGTGTCGGCGTCTCATCGGTGCATGCAGTCAACCAAAACAGCAACACAACCCATAACAATCGTAATCGCATCTTCACTTTATCACCTGCTACCTGCCACTTGTTACTTGTCACCCGCCATCATTCGGCTGAACTTCCGCCAAAGCCTGCTACTCTGTCGAGGTCAATTCACGCAAAATCAGAATGGGCTTGCTACGCAGGATCGAACCGGAAGCGGCCATACCCACGCCTGTCACCAACGCCATCGTCGCTACCACCAGGAAAAGACTGGCCCCGACCGCGGGCTGATAGTTGATCTCAAAGAGATAACGACAGAGCGCCCAACTGCCCACCTGCGCCATCAAGAGCGCGAGGAGGGCGCTGATCAAACCCAGCAACAGATTTTCCACGGTAAAGACCTGGCGCACAAAGCTGCGTTTAGCGCCGAGAACTTTGTAATAGACCGCTTCCTGGATGCGCGCCTGGCGGGTGGCGAAGACCGAACTGATCACGATTAACACACCGGCCAGCACGCTAAAAAGGGTAAAAAAGCGAATGATCTGCACTAAGCGATCCGCCACGGCGGCAGCGTTCGCCACTGTCTCGGTAATGTCGATCACGGTCACATTGGGCAGCGCCGCCACAATCCGATTGCGTAACGGGGGAACCTCCGCCGGCGGCAGGCGGGTAGCCGTAAAGATCGATTGGGGGGCGCTGCGCAAAACATCCGGCGGAAAGACAAAGAGAAAGAAGGGGCGGAAATCCTCTTCTGCTGTGCGGGTACGAATGCTGGTGACGGTCGCCTCCAACGGTACGCCCTGAATGCGGAAGGTAATCCGGTCGCCCAGGGCAAAGGGACGCAACTCCAACAGATCATCCAAGAGCGACACAGAGACTGTGCCAGTTGTGGAATTGGTCGGGAAGAGCGTACCGCCGCTTTGCACCGCTTCATCTTCCAGCAAGTAATCGCGGTAGGTCAAGTTAAAGGGACGAGCGAGATTATCGCCCCGGCGCTGTTCCTCCTGCGCCACATCGATCGGTTGCCCATTGATGGCAAGAATGGTGGCGCGCACCGATGGATAATATTCCAGATCCTGCCCCACCAATTCGCCAAAGGTGGTCAACTGATCTGGTTGCAGGTCGATAAAAATCACATTGGGCGCATCTGCGGGGTATGCCTCGACAAAAGCGGCGTTGAGATTCCGTTCCAACAGGTAGATACAGAAGATGACCGCCAGCGCCGCCGAGAGGGTGACGATAATCGAATAGGTGGCGTTGCGCGGGCGGAAAAGGCCGCGCATGGCCTGCCGCAACACCATTGACTGAAAGGGGGTGCGGCGCAATAGCCAAAGCGCAACCAAGGTCAAGAGCGCCGCCAGCAGTAACAGCCCCAGCACGCCACCGACAAAGTACAGTCCCAGTGACAGCCGGCGCAATTGCCAGAGCACCATGCCGATAAAAAAGGTCGTCAGGATGAGCAGCACGATCACATAGGGCAGTCGCCAGACCAGCGGCGGGTTCTCTTTGCGGAAGATGAAGTTGGGTTTGAGTTCATCCAGTTGATAGACCGGCAGAAAGGTGAAACAGGTGACGACAATCAGCCCCAACGCCACCCCCTCGGCCAGCGTGCGCAGCGAGATGGTCAATTCGATATTCGGCGGCAGCAGATTGCCCAGCAGCAGCGGAAAGAGGCGTTCCAATAGCAGGCCGGCGCCAATGCCCAACCCTGTACCGACCAGCCCCAACAGGGTGACAACCGCCAGAAAATTGACCGTAACAAAGCGGCTGCTGGCGCCCACCGTTTTGATCACCGCAATCGTATTGTTGCGTTCCCGCAGGAGAGCGGTAAGCGCCGCTTGAATGCCAACCCCGGCCAGCAACAGTGTGAAGATCGCCACCAGACTTAGAAAGAGCAACAGGTTATCAAAGAAGCGCTGCACCCCGGAGCGGGCCGAGCGGTAGGTCTCCACATCCTCTTGCGGTTCCATCACCGCACGCAGACGATTAGCAACGGGATCGAGTTGTGTCTCATCACTCAATTTGAGCAACACCGTATAGTTGACGCGGCTGCCTTCTTTGACCAGATCGATCGCCGCCAGATCGCGGCTGTCAATAAAGATGCGCGGCCCCAGGGTGAAAAAATTGACCGGGCGATCCGGTTCAAAGGTGACGACATCGCCGATCGTCAAGGTGGCCTGACCAATTTGCAGCCCATCGCCAATTTTTAGTTGCAGTCGATCCAGTAGCTCCTGCGCAACAACCACAACGCCTGGCTGCATCACTTCATGAAAAGGACGACCAGAGGCGAGGGTGACAACACCATAAAAGGGATAGCCTTGTTCCACCACCTTGAGATTGGCAAGCAGGGTTGCTTCACCAGTGGCAACCCGCACCACGGAAATAAACTCGTATAGGCGCGCCGCCTCTGCTGCGCCGCTGGTCGTCAAGCGCTGAAGTTCATTCACCAAAGGTACGGAGAGCGGGAAATTGGAATCAACGACAATATCCGCCGCTTGCAGCGAACGGGCATCACGCAGCAGGGCGCGGTTCACACTGTCGCCAAACCCACGCAGCGCGACCAGGGTGATCATTGAGAGCATCACACAGAGAATCAAAACGATGGATTGCTTGCCGGTGCTGGTTAGTTGGCGTCGAATAAAGGTTGGGTGGAGCAGAACAAGAGTAGTACGCATATTGTTCACCTAAACCGTAGTAAAGACGTTAGTCTTCGGGGCGCGCTGAAGACTAACGTCTTTACTACTGGTCACAATTTCGTTGACAGAACATTAGTAAGGCCATTGGTCGCGCCGACGGTTTGCCGCCGGTCATCGACCAGCCGGCCATCCTGAAGAAAGATGACCCGTTCCGCGCGGGCGGCAATCTCCGGACTGTGTGTCACCAATACCAGGGTTGTCTGCTGTTCGACGTGCAGTTCAGCCAGCAGATCAAGAATGGCTGCGCCATTCTTCGAGTCAAGATTACCGGTTGGTTCATCGGCAAAGAGGATGCGCGGCCGGTTGATCAAGGCGCGACAGATGGCCACTCGCTGCTTCTCGCCACCAGAGAGTTGGTGAGGGAAGTTACTCTTGCGCGCCCCTAAACCAACGCGCGTCAACATGGCCTCAGCTTTGGTACGCGCCTGTCGGTCGCCATGCAGTTCCGCCGGAAACATGACATTTTCCAGCGCCGAGAGCGACGGCACCAGATGAAACGACTGAAAAACAAAACCAATGGTTTCGTTACGCAACGGCGCTAGTTGATCTTCGCTCCAGTCGGTGATGTCCCGTTCTTCCACTAGAATGCGCCCATGTGTTGGATTGTCCAACCCGGAGAGCAGGCTCAACAAGGTGGTCTTCCCACTGCCGCTACTGCCCATGATCACCACAAATTCGCCACTTTGGATGGTAAGCGAAATCTCGTCGAGGACACAAATCTCACGGTTATCGACGGTGTAGATCTTGCTCACCTTGCGCGCTTCTAAACTATTCAAGGGTCATCCTCTTCTGCTCGACAGGGAAGGCCACGATCTTTCCCGTCGATTTATAGTTGGTTAGGCTCTGGTCACGATTCGATCACCGATTGTCGCGCACATTCGGTTGTCTGTTGGGCACAAAGCATCCAATTCGACCAGTGAGTGCGTTGCACGGGTCAAAAGCTGATGCTGTTAGGTGAACAACTGTGACCCGTGCAACGCACTCCCTCTGCCCCGGAGGTTGCAGCGCCACGGTAGATACAGGTACAATACCACAACAACAGCAATCTTCGGAATGTGGTAACTATTCGCTTTTCAAAGATTGCGCAGATTACGCAGATTTATTTTCTCCTCTGTTAATCTGCGTAATCTGCGCAATCTTTGATCAATGAATTGCATGATGAGAGGAGCAAACTCGTGGCAACCCAATCGCGTCTGCGCATTACTGACATCAAACTCCACCGTCTGCGCACGATCGAATACGTTGGCGAGATGGAACCAGCCTGGGATTTAGGTGGAAAAATGCAATTTTCCCGTGGCGGCGGCACTGTCGTCGAAGTCTTTACCGACGGCGGCCTCAGCGGCATCGGCCCCGGCGTTCACCCGGAGATTGTCGAAGCGGCCAAAGCACGCCTCAGCGGGCAAGACCCCTTTGATACCGAACAACATGTCGCGACGCTGCGCTACTACGCGACCGGCCTCCCCTACCGCGGTTCAGCCGGGATTGACATTGCGCTCTGGGATATTATCGGCAAAGCCTGTGGCCAACCGCTCTACAAGCTTTGGGGCGGCGGCAAGGACAAGGTGCCGGCCTACGCCAGCATGGTGCGCCTCTCGACACCGGCGGAACGGGCCGAATTAGCCGTGCGTCTGGCCGACGAAGGGTGGCAGGCGATTAAGCTGCGCATCCACTATCCCACCATGCAGGAAGATGTACGGCTGGTCGAAACTGTGCGCGCGGCCGTGGGCGACCGGCTGCAGATCATGGTGGACGCCAACCAGGCCCAGTCGAGCGGCAACTGGCAACCAGGCATCCGCTGGGATTTCCGGCGGGCGCTGGAAACAGCCATCGAGTTGGATCACCTGGGCGTCTACTGGCTGGAAGAGCCGCTGCCGCGCTTTGCCTTCAAGGAACTGGCGAAGATCAACGCCGCCGTCGCCATGCCGATCGCCGGCGGCGAAAACAATCGCAACTTCCACGAATTTGTGGAAATGGTGCAGGAAGATGTCTATGACATTTTGCAGCCGGAGAGCATGGTCTGTGAAGGGATCACCACCCTACGCAAAATCGGCGTCCTGGGCGAAGCGTTCAATAAACCGGTCATCCCCCACCACGGCGGACGCAACCTGGGCACGATTGCCCATCTCCACCTGGTTGCTTCCTGGCGCCACTCCCCCTACCTGGAAGTCCTCCACGACCCGCCCTACGGCGAGTATCAACACGGCTTCTCCATCCTTGCCAATCCGCCCGTCATCGACAACGAAGGCTTCGTCGCCGTCCCCCAAGGGCCGGGGCTGGGGGTGGAGTTGGATAGGGGGTTGATTGAGGGATAGAGAGACAGGAGACACGAGACAAGGAGACAGGAGACAAGGAGACAAGGAGATCGTCAATTTCTCCTTGTCTCGTGCCTCGTGCCTCGTGTCTCCTGTCTAGTCTTCCGTCAGGCGCACCAGCCGCGCGCGAGTCAGCTTGATCAGGTCTTTGACGGGGACGAGGAGGTTGGCGCCCCGTTCGCCGGCGCTGACGGCGATGGCGTCAAAGCGGAGCGCGCGGTCGTCGAGGTAGACATCAAAGCCTTTGTTGATCAGGGCCAAGGGGCTGATGCCGCCGGTTTGCAGACCGGTCAGGCTTTCGGCCTGGTCGTGGGTTGCCATTTTGACCTTTTTTTGGTTGGTGGCTTTGGCAAAGCTTTTTAAGTCCAGCGTCGCCGGGCCGGGGACGACGACCAGCATTGGTTTGCGTTTGGCGTCGTCGGCGATAGTGACAAGAGTTTTATAGACTTGTTCGGGCGGCAGGCCAATGGCGGTGGCGACTTCGACCGCCGATTGGATGCCGGCATCATAATGGTAGGTAAAAGCTTGATAGGAGACGCGTTTGCTATCTAAAAAGCGGGTTACATTATTTTTGAATTCCATCCGGCGCCCCTTCTATGGTTGAAACATGGCTCGCACGCGCCAGTGATCACGGTTGGCTGCTGGGTGCGCTGCTCCTGGGTCTCTTGCTGCTGACAATCTGGGTTATTACCGCCATCTACTATGCCCGCCGCGGCTATGCGCTGGCCGGCGGGCTAAACGACAGCACGCGCGGTGAGGTCGTCTTTGCCCGGCCGCCGGGGGCGCGTGGCTTTTTTGCCCAAATCGAACCGGCGCCTGATCCTTTTTGGCGCTTTAGCATTGCTTATCACACGCTGCCCAACCCGCTGGAATGGTTGTTCCATCGTGTGAGCGGGCGTCAGGCGCGATTGGTGGTCCAGGGCCAACTGCGGGAGCGGCCACGGGCTGAATTGTTGTGGGTGCGGGGTCGTATCCCGGCACGGGCGCTCAGTCGAGTGCGCAACCCGGCGCTCTGGGTGCAGCGGCGCATGGATTTTCTGCCTTATGAGTATGCCACCCGTGGCGTCAACACCGGCGCGCTTGTCCACAGCTTCACCGATCTGCAAACCCGCTTTGGCCCCTACCTCGAAAAGGTGGCTGTCCAAGCTGACACCAATCCGGAGATCGAAATTGTCGTACGCGCCACCGGCCTGCCGCCGGAAGAGATCCCGGCGTTGATTACCACCATCCGCGCCATTGGTCGCGCCGCGCTTTATCAATAGATCCTGGCCCCACCCTAGCCCTCCCCAAGGAGGGAATTGTTCCCTCCTTGGGGAGGGCTAGGGTGGGGCCAGGAGTGCTTCCATCAGATGAATTACTCAGGGAAGGTGATCAGAATATTGACCTCGGATGTTTGGATAATGGGGAGCAATTTTTCGATCAGGGCGCTCAGGTCGCCGGTGTCGCCGCTGCCGACTAGACCGGTCTGGAGGGCGAGGGTGAGGCCATAGGCTAACTTGCCGTCGCCCCAACTGATGTACGGCAAGGGTGTGCCGTTCAGGGTCAGGTGGACGCCGGCGCTGTCGGTCGCGATACCAAAGGTTTTAATGCCCCAGCCCTGGTAGCGGGCAATGCGATCAGGAGTTAAGGTCAGTCCCTCAATTGGCGCGCCGGCCAAAACAGTCAATTGTTCTGCCGTCAAGCTGCCAACACTAAAGGTGCCGTCACTAGCGTAGGTGATAGGAATGTTGATGCGGGCAGGAGAGCCGGCTTGGGCCAGATAGGCTTCCTGCGCCGCGGCGGCAGTTTCAGCCGCGCTGCCTTCACCGGTGACACTGAGCGGAATCAGTTCGGCGCCTTGGCTGGGCGGGAAGCGTAAGGTGACGCCGAGGCCGACATTGGCAATCTGCGGCAGGAGGCTTTGTACCATCGCCAGGCTCTCATCATCCATCACCGTTAACAGTTGTTGGGCAGTGGCTAAACTTTCACCATCCCAAGCCAACGAAGGAATCGCTTGCCCATTGACCAGAATGTCGAGACCGGTGGGCGTAGTGGAAATTTGAATGTGCTGGATATTGTCTTCGGTGAACATAGCAATGGTTTCGGGGCCGATCGCGTCATCCAAGGCCGCCAGGCTAGGGTTCAGGTCGGTAACGGGTACGCCGGCCAACGACGCTTTGCCTTCGGCGTCAAAGTCAACCACAATGGCAGGTAGGTCCACCAGTAATGGTTGATCGGCGCCGGCAGCCGCAGTCGCGCCGCCGCCGGGGCGTGGCGCACAGGCCGTGACACCCAACGTTGCCGCCAGCAACAGAGACAAGCCAAAGGTTACTTTACTCTTGCGCATGAAATCCTCCAATTCAGCAGTGCATGAAAAGCTGATCTATATGATTACAGGAAATTTGGCGGTAGCTACCTAGCTCCTAGCCGGTCCGTGACCGGCTAGGAGCTAGGTAGTTACACTTGGATAATCCGTAGTGGC